>NZ_ML776472.1:3712521-4012521 GCF_009846485.1 Sodalinema gerasimenkoae IPPAS B-353 | reverse complement strand
ATGACCATTCCATTGGGATGGCGGACTTTGCTGGCTATTATCCCCATTGTGGTTATGGCCAGCCTCAGGGGTTAGATTACACCGTTGAGTTGCGTCGGGGGTTACATCTGATTGGCTTAAACTCCAATCACTTCAACGCCGAAGGAAAGCAGGTGGGGAGGGTGTTGGAGTCACAGTTAGACTGGTTGGATGACCAATTGCAGCAACTTCGGGGGGAGGAGGTGTGGCTGATGGTGCATCATAATGTGATTGAACATCTCCCAGGCCAGTCTGAGAATGGTTTGGGACGACGCTATATGTTGGAGAATGCACCGCAGTTACGGACGTTGTTGCGATCGCATGGGGTGCAATTGGTGTTTACGGGCCATCTTCATGTCCAGGATATCGCCCAAGCAGGAGATCTCTATGACATTACCACCGGTTCGACGGTCTCGTATCCTCATCCTTATCGGGTTTTGGAATGTCTGCGGGATAATCAGGGACAGACTTGGCTGCAAATTGAGTCGGGGAGAGTTGATGGGGTGCAGGATTGGGAAAATCTGGGTCAACTCTCTCGCGACTGGATGGGCGATCGGGCCTATCCCTTTATGCTACGCTTACTGACCGATGCTCCTCTCCATCTCTCCCGAGAGGCGGCGGAACCCCTGATTCCCAGTTTGCGCTATTTTTGGGCCAATATCGCCGATGGGGATGCTCAATTAGAATTTTCCCATTTCCCCAGCCAACCGCGCCAGTTTTTTGAGTCGTTCTCCGCCATTCATCCAGAGGGACATTTGGCGTTAATTGATAATCATATCGCCCTCAAACTGACTTCGTTTCTCTAATGTCCTTGTCCTCTTCCCAGTTTCTCTTATTCCGCTGATGGTCTCTAACGCCAAACTCCGACGCTGGGCGATCGCCTTTCTGCTGGGACTTATTCTGGTAATGATTGGGGGAGAACTCCTAATTGAAAAAATCGCCATTTTTGGCTTTCACGATATTATTGAAATTGATAATCCCCGAAACCAACCGCCCCAACGACCGGAATTTAGCGCCGATTACAGCATCAATAAATTTGAAGCCTTTTTGCGAGAATTAGTAGCGCGCAATTATTGGTTTTTGTCCTCCCAAGACCTCTATAATTACTATTTTAAGACTCCCCCAGATCCGATTCCTGTCAATTACAAATCTCGTCCTAAAGTCATGGTTACCATTGATGATGGTTATCGGGAGGCTCATCTCAATGTTTTGCCGTTATTGGAGCAACTTCATCGAGAAACGGGGGAGAAACTGACGGTCGTTTGGTTTATAAACTCCTCTTTTATGGGAGTCCCCGGAAGCTATTTAGAACACGCCAGTTGTGAGGAGTTACGGAAGGGAGTGATTCGGGGCTATTATGATATTCAATCTCATGGGGCGAATCATGATAATCTGACCTTGATTTCCGAGGAGGAGGTGCATAAAGAAGTGGGGCGATCGCAACAGGAACTCAGAGACTGTTTAGCCGGGTTAGAGGGGACTGAAACTGTCGCAAATCATATTTCTTATCCCTTTGGGGCGATTGATGACAATGCTTTAGAGATTGTCAAACTCTATCATCAATCGGGCTATCTTTATAATACCCGAAGTCTGCGCCTCACTCCTTTTAGAAATCCCTATTTTATCCCGCGTCAAACGGTGAATCGAAACACCTCCGTTGGCCGGCTGCTACGTTTAGCGGCTGGGGGGTGGTTTTAGGGATTTGGTATCTAAGGCAACAAATTAAAGTGTCTAGTCTGACGACCCAGATGGATTAGAGTTGAGATCCATGAGAGTATAGAGTCTAGATTACCAACCTTTCTATCTCTACGCCGATGAACGAGTCGGACTTACAAGCCGAAGCTCGAAGAATACTCGATATGATTGCCTTGAGACCGTTTGAGCAATGCCAACCTTTAAGCCGTGAATTTTCTCATCTACCGGCTCGCCCCGGCGTCTATGCAATTCGGCATAAAACTGAGGGGTTGCTCTATATTGGCAAAACCAAAAGTCTACGAGGGCGCTTCAGGGGAGGGCATAAGGCTTTCCTATGGGCATGGCTCGATAAATATAGTGATGAGGATATACGGATTGCGTTGCAAGTTGTTCCCTATTGGGGAAACCCCGCGTTACTATTGGAGCTAGAAGCCATAATTCTAAGAGCAACTGAGCCTCCTTACAATGCCCAGATTCCAACTGAAAGGTGATATTATGCAAGCTAGGGTTCAAGAGCAACTGTCTCGTGCTGATGCTGAAGTGATTTTAGAGCGGTTGCCTGAGCGTATTCGTGCCGCGCTACTCGCTCGTGCTACTGAAATAGAGTATCCAGTTGAGGCGGTTGTCGAAATGGCAATTGCCAGTTTCCTCGATAGTGAGGCGCTCGGATTTGCTGATTGTAAGCCAGGGCGCGGACTCTAAGAAACATTCTAAGACGATGTTCTCGATGTCCTCGTGACTTGGCATTTCCTCGTGACTTGGCTCGAGCCAAGTCATGCCCTTGGAGAGGCTCTGCCTCCCGAGTACAGGCGGCAGAGCCGCCCAGAGTCCGTGTCATGGCTCCAGCCATTGCCATGACACGAGGAGGCGAGGAGGAAATGGTACGAAAGCCGGTCATTGAAAGCAACATCAACGCCAGGTTCACAACTGGATTCCCTATCCAAACCTTTTGACTCTATATCTTGCCACCTGCTTGGTCTTACTGTTAACATGAGGCTGTGCTGGCTTTATTTTCTTGGCTAATACATTTAGTTAAGCCTCTTCGTTTTTTTAATTAAAACTCCACGAACTTAGTGAACATAAATTATGAGTATTCATAAAAATAACGTACAGGAAATTTTTTGTGATGAATCGGGATTCACGGGACCTAATCTTCTGGACAGCACAGCTCCTTTCTTTACCTACTCGGCAGTAGCAGTAAGTAATGAAGAAGCCAAAGAATTTGTAGAAAAAGTAATTAAAGATTACAAGATACAATCCGGCGAACTAAAAGCAAACAAAATGCGAAAGTCCAGTCCAGGTAGAAAAGCTATTACGCATATTTTGGAAAAATTTAGTACTCGTGCCAAAGTTGTTGTTCATGACAAAAAGTATAGTTTAGCTTGCAAATTTTATGAATACATATTTGAGCCTGCTTTAGCTAGCAAGAACTCCATTTTTTATGATATTGAATTTCATAATTTTGTATCTAATCTTCTTTATATCCATTTCAAAGAAGGTGGTAACTATGCTGAGTGTATTTTTAACGATTTCTATCAATTCATGAAAATGGATTATAATAATTTCTTTGATTCTCTCTCCTCACCCAAAATACCCCTAGGATTAAATGAGATAAAAGAATTTTGTATTCACCAACGAGAGATAATTAACTTGTAGCTAGACTCAATAAAAGGCACAAATGTAGGCAAATGGGTTTTAGATCTTAGCTCCTCTTCACTCTTTTCGCTTTTAGGGGAGTGGGGACAAGAGTCCTATCAACTAAAGGTATTTTGTGATAGCTCTAAGCCTTTGAAAGAACAATTAGAACTTTTCGAGGAAATGGTTAACAAAGAAGATAAAGAATTCATAGAAGTGGCTGGAAAGTAGCATCCGATTAGTTTCAATCTTATTGAGATACCTAAACTGGCAGACTCAAAAAAATTCCCTGGAATACAAATAGCTGATGTTTTTGCCGGTACTGCTGCTTTTGTATTTGGTGAAATTTCAAAAGATAAGCATAAGAGTTATCCCACAGAGTGGAAACAATATCTTGCTCCCTGTATTAGTTCCTACTCTGTCACTCCTTGTTATAAACATTTAGATTTTAATACAGTCAAGGTAAAACTTAATTCTTTAATACTCCAAGAATTAGCAAGGCGGAGTATTGAAAAACAACCTTTACTGGAAGGGATCGAAACACTTATCGAGAGGGCCCAAGAAAGTATATAATAAATCAATATTTAAAGCTCCCTCCAGGTCTTAATTTATAAATATAACTTATGTACAGTCCAAGAAGAGTTCTAGGGTTTGGCTATGAGGTATTATAGATTATGTCTAAGTCCAAACTTATTACCCACGACCTTAAATAAGCAACCTTACATTCCTACATTACTTTCACTACCTAATAAGCTTAGGGAGCACTGCTACGTCTTAAGCTGTAATAGCAGTAGCTTCCCCTAAAGACTTTTTATCAAGCACCTTTAGTTGATTATACTCTCATTTTATGGAGGTCATCCAGAGTTTGGTGGATAACTTCTCGATTTGGCGCTCTTTACCGTCGTTAGGGCCAGAACAAACGGCTCCATTAGTAGCCTTGATACCGCCTCACAGCCGCCAACGCCAACGCAGTTGCTTCAATCCCCAAACCACTCCCACCACGAGTATCGTCATCAAGATGGCCCGCAGGGTTCCCCGCAGGGGGGAGGCGGTGACGGCGTTGATGAGAGTGCGCACGCCGGTTAAGGTGAGAATGGGCAAAATCAGGTTGAGATACGCCACATAGCCAACCAGGGGATTACGGCCGGTGTCGATGAGTGGGGGAATTAACCCCGGTAAACGACGATCGCCGCGAAAGATATCGACCACAACCCGTAAACTGATCAATAGCCAAATGGAGATTCCCGTGGTGGTAAACAGATAACTCCAGGTGGCGGGATCTTTCTTAATCCCTCCCTGAACTGGGTCTAAGGCTAACCCCAGACCAATCCAATAGGTTCCCCAGGTCATCCATTGACTCAGCAGCCGTTCTTGAGGGCTGTAGGGCTTGTGTTTGAGCCACCAGGTAAAAATTGTCAAAATCACAGCTATGACCACGGTTTGACCCAGCCAGCGTCCCTGGAGTCCAATCAGCAGGGTGAGGGTCCAAGTCAGTCCCAACAGGGCGATCGCCCCATAGCGTCGGGCCGTCCAACCTGGGGTCAATTCAGGGGACTCTCGCCGTTGCAGCATCTGCCAGAGTCCATCGCCGATGAGGGTGGCGGGGAGAACCACCAGCAAATATTTGAGATAGGCGAAGTTGAGGAGATGGGGAAGGGGGGAGATGTCGAGATGCGATCGCACCCAGCCGGATTCATCGAGGGAGAGTTGTAGGGCAAAGACGAGGGCGATCGCCCCCAAACGGCCCAGAAGCTGATCCCGAGTCAGCCACCAAACGGCGGTTGCAGCTATGGCGACATTGCCTAAAACCACTAAAATAATATCATTGCGGCTATTGGAAAAGCCACTGCCATCGGCATAAGTTAACTGAGATAATAGCGCAATTCCTAACAGCCATCCCAAGAGATTTAAACCCCGTTGAACTGAGATGGGAATCTGGCGAGGAAACTGGCCAAAGGCTAGTCCAAGAATGAGAAATCCTAGCAGGGAAATCCACCACCGCCAAACCCCTAAATCGGGGTCGAGGATATTGGGGCGACAATGCTGTAAAAACACGGCAAAGGCAATTAGAGAAAGTCCTCGCCAGAGGGTTGAGAGGGCAATTTTCCAGCCGGGCCAACCCTGTTGAATGCGCCGCCGTTGGGCCAAGGGGATGGCGGCCCCCATAGCGAAGAGGAAGGCGGGAAAGACGAGATCGACCCAAGTGAGTCCCGGAACTTCGGGGTTAAAGACATGATCTGGGGGGGGAACCTGGGCGTGATACATCCAAGCTGGCAGGGCCCCGCCGAAGGGGATGATTCCTGAGAAGACCATGGCGAGAACGGCCAATCCTCGCAGACTATCCAGGGCGAGCGATCGTTGGGTCACGGTGGGCGGTGGTGAAGGTCGTCCCCTATTATGAGGGAAGGTGGCAGTTCCCGAATGGTGCGTTCCGGCAAGTTGAAAGGTGATCTGTCAAAGTTCAAACTCGTTGCAAGCCGGGACGCACCCTACCAGGTCGAACCCTTGTGGTCGCCCCTACGTCTTTCCCCTCTTGGGAGGGGTGCCCGGAGGGCGGGGTGGGTTCTCCGGTGTTCCCAATTAAGGGGCCGGATTGGGATATTTGGCATGAATTTCGTCAATGGCGGCTAACATTTCTGGGGTTAACTCCACCGCCACACTGCCGATATCTTCTTTTAACTGATCTAATGTCGTGGCCCCGATAATGGTACTGGCCACAAACCAGCGCGATCGCACAAAGGCCAAGGCCATCTGGGCCGGCGACAATCCCCATTGCTTGGCCAACTCTAAATAGGCCGTTAATGCCGCTTGCACATTGGGTTTACCATAGCGTGCCCCAAATCCGGGAAATTGTCCGACTCGGGAGTTGGGATCGATGCCGCTTTGATGTTTCCCCGTTAAGAAACCGAAAGCCAGAGGACTATAGGCCAACAGAGGGACATTTTCCCGATAACTGGTTTCAGCCAAAGTCAGGTCAAACTCGCGATTGAGGAGGCTATAGGCGTTCTGAACCGACACCACTCGGGGAAGGTTCAACGTCTCGGCGAGATGACAAAACTGATTCACACCCCAGGCGGTTTCATTACTCAATCCCACATAGCGAATTTTGCCCGCATCCACCAAGTCCTTAAATACCTCTAACTGTTCGGCGATGGGGACGGTGGGCCGATCCTGTTCTGGGTTGAAGGTTCCGCCGCCAAAGAGGGGGACATAGCGATCGGGCCAGTGGATTTGGTAGAGGTCGATGTAGTCGGTTTGTAGCCGTTTGAGGCTGTCATTGACCGCTTGTTCGATGTTGGGGCGATCGACGTTGCGATCTTTGCCGCGAATCCACTCCATCCGGGAACCGCCGCCGGTGACTTTGGTGGCGATGATGAGTTTGTCCCGTTGCTGTTTGGACAGCCATTGACCAATATATTCACTGGTTCGGCCTTGAGTTTCGCCCCGGCCGGGGACGGGGTACATTTCGGCGGTGTCGATGAAGTTGACCCCTTGGGCGATCGCATAGTCGAGTTGTGCATGGGCCTCCTCGATACTATTTTGCTGCCCGTAGGTCATGGTTCCCAGACAGATTTCTGAGACCTGTAAATCACTGTTACCGAGTTGACGGGTTTTCATAAAGTCAAGATTCATCACAAGCTGCTGTCCTCTCAGTGTAGGAGAGAAGTTCCCGGCAATTCATCCCCTACAGTCCCAACAGCATCCCCAGTAACACCGCAAACCCCAACCAGACATTTTGGGCAAACAAATCGCCAAAGGCCGGACGGGGTAAGGTTTCTTCCTGAAGTCGGGCCACTTGCCAAGTCCAGCCCCCCGTGGCCAGGACTAACACCAGCCAAAATTCGCTCCCTAAGCCCAGTTGAATGCCCACAACCCCCAAACAGACCACCGTAGCGATAAAACAGAGGGCGATCGCCCCCACAACCGCCTCTCCAAAGAAAATCGCACTGGAGTTAATGCCGATTTTCAGGTCATCCTCGCGATCGGAGAGGGCGTAAATCGTATCAAAACCCAAGGTCCACCATACCGTTGCTGCCCATAACCACCAGGTTGAGGCAGCTAACCCCCCGTCAACGGCACTCCAACTAATCAAGACGGCAAAGCCCCAAGCTAGGGATAAAACCAATTGGGGGACGGGAAAGACCCGTTTGGCGGCGGGATAGAGCAAAATTACTGGAACTGCTGCCACGCATAGGGCAAAGGAGAAGCGATTGAGATAGGAGGCCAGGCCCGCCGCACAGAGGAGGGCGACCAACCCCACCACAATTCCGGTTTTAATGGACAAGGCCCGGGAGGCTAGGGGACGGGATTGGGTGCGTTCGACTTGATTATCGATGTTGCGATCCCAGAGGTCATTGGCAACACAACCGGCGGCACTGGTGGCCAGGGTTCCTAAGATAATTACACCAATGAGGGGTACGGGTGGGGTTCCTTCGGCGGCGAGGACGACGGCCCAGAGGGCGGGAATCATGAGAATTAAGCGGCCGGCGGGTTTATCCCAACGCAACAGGCGGATGACGGTTTTCCAGGTGGGTTCTGAGGGTTGAGTGAGCATAGTCGGCTGAGGTGGTGAAGACATCCAGATCTCAGGGCTTGACGTATCTATGACAGACCATCTTGCACTTAACGAGATATTTTCATGAGCGTAACCTATCATCCGTCTCCAAAGCTAATGCCCGGTGTGTCAACTCCTGAGTTGACAGTTCCAACCGTTGGAGGAGATACCTGGCGGTTGCAAGACCAACAGCCGCAAAACTTTACGATGGTTGTCTTTTATCGGGGACTCCATTGCCCCATTTGTCAAGCTTATTTGGCAGATTTAGAGACACTTTTAGACAAGTTTGCAGCGTTAGGAATCGGGGCGATCGCCGTCAGTGGAGACCCAGAAGAAAAAGCCCATCAAGCGAAAACTGATTGGGGATTAAACAACCTCACCCTTGGCTATGGTCAATCGGTGGAGTCCATGCGGGACTGGGGACTCTATGTCTCTGATCAGGCGTTTGATTATGAGCCTCAGCAGTTTGGGGAACCAGGATTGTTTTTGGTTCGTCCCGATGGAACGCTGTATTATGCGGCGATTAACAATGCTCCCTTTGGTCGCCCCAATTTAAAAGAGCTTCAGCAGATGCTGGGGTTTCTTCTTGAGAAGAATTATCCTACCCGAGGCATGGGCTAATCTGCAAGCCTCCGACGATGCGGTGCGTTCCAGTTGTTTTTAGCCTTCTCCTGAAAGAGAAAAATGGATCTGAACCGGAACACACCCTAGCTTATTTATGATTACAAATAATTCTAATCGTCGTTGATTTTAACCCCTGTAAAATTAGCGCCTTTGGTGCGAGCTAGGGTTAAATCCGCATCGAACAAATTGGCATTGGTTAAATCGGCATCGGTTAAATCGGCTTTGGTTAAATTGGTTTCTAAAAGATTAGCCTCTCGTAAATCCGCTCCTCGTAAATCCGCTTGAGTCATATTCGATCGCGCCAAATTTGCCATATAAAGCGTTGCCTTTTGTAGCCGCGCTTGCCGCATCCTGGCACTGGCGATAATGGCATCGGAAAGGTCAGCCCCCCGTAGATCTGCCTCAGTTAAATCCGTATCAATCATGGTGGCGCGGCGTAGATTAGCCCATTTCAACTTGGCCTGGGTGAAAATCGTTCCCCGTAAATGAGTTTGGGTTAACTTGGCCCCAGTTAGGTTAGCACGGGTTAAGTCCGCATAACTTAAATCAATATCTCGTAAGTCACAATAGGATAAATTCGCCCCTCGCAAATTGACCGGCTCATAAATGCGCCGTTCATAGCGTAAATTCGCCCCCCGTAAGGAAGCCCCCCGTAAATCGGCCCCACTGAGGTTACAACTGCGTAAATCCGCTCCCATTAAATTGGCATCAATGAGGATAGCCAGACTCAAATCAGCGCCTCGCAAATCGGCCCGTTGCAGAATCGCCCCATGGAGATCGGCATCTCGTAGATGAGTCTTTTGTAAATTGGCTTGTTTGAGATTCGCCCCGCCGAGTTTGGTTTTACTGAGATTGGCCCCATCGAGTTGACTGCGAGTGAGATAGGCGAAGAGTAAATCGGCCCCCTGGAGATTGGCCCCACTCAAGCGAATCCCGATCAGTTCAGCCCCAGCGAGTTTGGCGTTGCAGAGAGTGACGCTCTTAAAATCAATATCTCCGGAAATGTAACGTTCTAAAACTTCCCGAGCGTCCATAGGGGTTTGACTAAGCTTGAGGCGACAGTGCAGTTACAGTAGAAACGATCTCGTCCAACTCGGACGTTTCTGTCCTGGCTCACGACCATGGACTTTCAGGCGATCAGCGCTGCTTAGTTTCAATTCTAGGATACTCTCGTACATCTGACCGGCAAGATGGTGCGGATCGTTGTCGGTGTTGGGATTGAGGGAGGCTAAATCTAAGACAACATGGAGACAGCGACCTTTTTGCGTGGCTAGCAGGTTAATTCCTAAGGCGCGATGACGCTGAATCAGCCAGCGGGCGATCGCCCGAGGGGTTCCCTGACTAGCTTGTCGCTGTAACTCATCCACAACGGGGTCCACAGTGGAGTCTTGGAGGGAGGAGGAGGGATGATCGAGAACCCCACCAATGCGGTTTAGATTGAGGCGCACATCGTTGAGGAGGCTGGTGACGGCTTCATGTTTGATGCGTAGTTGTTCTTCGGGGGAGACGTGAGCGCAGGTGGCTTCGAGGTTCATCTCTAAGTCGGTAATGCTCTGGGCGATCGCCTCGGTGAGGTCTTTACTAGAGCGACGGATCAGATCCTGAACCTCATCGGTAGTCGCCAGATGCTGCAAGAGGCGATCGGATAACCGGGGAGATGAGCCGGGTGCAGGGGTGGGGGGAGATGGTGCTAAAGCCTCCGGCTCAGGATGACTAGCGGGGGCGATCGCCGCTCTCCCATTAAACGTCATATCGAAAAAGAGACTACTATCGCTATCCTCGTCCTCCTCCTGGGGACCTGCGTCTACATTTGCGTCTACATTGAGGAGAGGACTTTCGGTAATATGACTTCCAAGGGTCACCGGATCGGCCGTCGGCTCTAAATCTGGGGATAAATCCTGGGACCTCTGATCCGGCCGACTCGGGAGATCCTGGACATAAAAGCGGGTAAAACAACGTACCAACAAATCTGCTGCTTTGAGATTTTCCTCAGTTCCCTCTAAATCCCGTGCGGTTCGATGCAGACGGCTATCGAGTTCATCGAGAGTTGGACAGGCATCAAACAGATGACGCAGCAGTGCATCCAGTTCCTGAGTTCTCAGGGCCATCCAGTCGCGATCGCTGAAATCGAACTGGCGATAAATCGTGGAAAAAATTAAAATTTTGCTGCGTAGGGGATTGGTTTTACGCAACAACTGTCCCCGCACATCAAAGAGATCATCGGGGCCTTGGATTTGAGTAACGGTCAGTTCATCGCTGTCAAACACGTTTGAGCCTGAAGATGCACAAGAAGAGGACGCAAGGTAAAAAATCGCAAACCTGCCCAACGACGAATGGGACAAGACGAGATATCATCAAGGCAAGTTGCACTTGTTGTACTCCTAAGTTTTCGACCCGTCAAGACGGGGGACTCCCCCCAACCACGGTATCATCACTTCTGTGTTGTAGGACGTGGCCTCGATAACACCCGGGAGAACTGCTTACGTTTGAGGATTTCGTCATGACAGACACAACCCCCCCGAGCAATGCTATCCGGATGCAGGCTCGTCCCATTGGGGTGTCCGTTCGCTCCAACTATGTTCTGGCCGCCATTGATATTGGGACCAACTCCATTCACATGGTCGTGGTTCAGGTTCAGCCGGAACTGCCCGCCTTTACTATTATTACGCGCGAAAAGGAAACTGTCCGCCTCGGGGACTGTGATCTTGAAACTGGAAATCTCAAACCTGAGATTATTCAGTGCTCCGTTGAAACTCTACGACGCTATCAAAAAATTGCCCACAGTCTCGCTGCTGATGAAATTGTAGCCGTGGCCACGAGCGCCACCCGAGAAGCGCCCAATGGCCAGGAATTTATCCAACGGGTACGAGACGAATTGAATTTATCGATTAATCTCATTTCCGGCCCCGAGGAGGCGCGACGGATTTATCTGGGGGTGCTGTCGGGGATGGAATTAGCCCGTCAGCCTCATGTGATGATTGATATTGGTGGGGGGTCGACGGAGTTGATTCTCGGCAATGGCCAGGAACCCCGCAGCCTCAGCAGCACCAAAGTCGGGGCGGTGCGTCTATCGGGCCAGTATGTCCATAGTGATCCCATTGATGATAAGGACTACACTGCCCTCGAAGCCTATGTGCAGGGGATGCTAGAACGCCCTGTTGAGGAGGTGTTGGCGAAGGTTAAGCCGGGGGAAACCTTGCGTATGGTGGGCACTTCGGGAACCATTGAGGCCCTCGCGACGATGGATGCGATCGATAGTTTGGGAGGGGTTCCGAATCCCCTCAATGGCTATGTATTGAGCTTTAAGCATCTCCATAAACTGCTCAAAAAACTCCGCAAGAGCAGTTATGACGAGCGTCTCAAAATTCCTGGAATGGTGGAGCGTCGCGCTGAGATTATCGTCGCTGGGGCGGTGATTCTCCATGAGGCCATGTCTCTGTTGGGAGTCGATGAACTGATTATCTGTGAGCGGGCCCTACGAGAAGGGATGATTGTGGATTGGATGCTCAATCGGGGTTTGATTGAGGATAAACTCTGCTATCAAAGTTCGGTACGAGAACGGAGTACCCGCAAGATTGCTCAGAAGTATCATGTGGATTTGCCCTATGCAGAACGGACGGCGGAGTTTGCGGTGAGTTTGTTTGACCAAACTCAGGGGGTCCTCCATGAGTGGGGTGAGACGGAACGAGAGTTATTGTGGGTGGCGACGTTACTCCACAATTGTGGGCTTTATGTAAGTCATTCGGCCCATCACAAGCATTCCTATTATTTGATTCGTCATGGGGAGTTGCTTGGGTTTACGGAGTTGGAGGTTGAGTTAATTGCTAATTTAGCTCGCTATCACCGCAAGAGTGCGCCTAAGAAAAAACATGAACCCTATGCCAATTTGTCGAGTGAGGATCGCCTCTTAGTTCGGCAATTGAGTGGCTTGATGCGGTTGGCGATCGCCCTCGATCGCCGTCAACTTGGTACGATTCGCAAGGTACGTTGTGAAAATCGCCCCGATTCTAAACAGGTTAAACTGCTGTTATATCCTAAAGAAACGGGAGATCCATGCGATTTAGAACGCTGGAGCATCAACTACAAAAAGGAACTGTTTGAACATGAGTTTGGAGTTGAGCTATTAGTTTTGCTGGCGGGCTAACGCTTGTGAGTTGATAGTGGGCTAACCAATAACTTCAATCAAGCTGTCAAGTCGTGTAACTTCTGCAACTAAGCTGAGCGAGGTTGCTCCTTATGCCTATAAGACATGAAACTGTATCAAAAAAGCCTGCTGGTAATAAGCTGTAGTTTATTGGGGCTAATTGCAATTTTATCAGGCAGTCTATCGGTGATTCTACTACGCAGTTTTTGGGAGTTGGAAACCAAAAATGCGACCCGAGATATCCGACGGGTGGAGAATGCGTTAATGCAAAAAGTGGCTCAACTCGATCTCGTGACGGCAGACTGGTCGAACTGGGATTCCCTGCATGATTTCATGACCGGGGATAATGAGGACTTTGTGCAGGGGAATATCACCGATACGGTCTTGGGAAACCTCCAACTCAGGGGCCTACTATTGATAGACCGTGAGGGGGAGGTCAAGTCGGGGGGGCAGTTTGAGTTCAACAGCGAAGTCCGGGAAAGTCTCCCGGCCAGTTGGTTCGAACGATTAACCTTAGAGCATCCCCTGTTGGCTCATGAGAGTCGGGATAGTCTGACGGCAGGATTCTGGGTTCTCCCCGAGGAGACACTGTTGGTGTCGTCCCGCCCCATCCTAACGTCTGATGGTGAGGGGACAATGCCGGGGACGATTATCATGTTGCGACCTTGGGATCGAGCCCAAGTGCAAGAGTTAACAGAAGAACTCGAGTTACAGGTTCAGTTCCACCGCCTCTCGGACTTAGAGGAGTCCAGCCATTTACAGGCCATGGCCGCCCGCCTGGAGGAGACCCCTGATGAGCCGGCTGTTCATCCGTTTAACCGACGGGACATGGCAGGATATCAGTGGGTGAGGGATATTTATGGCAGGCCTCAGCTTTTGCTTGAAGTGACCATGCCTCGGGATGTCTATCGAGAGGGACAGCGGGCGTTACGCTATTTACTGGGGTCTCTGCTTCTGGTGGGAGGGGTCTTTGGGGTCTTGACGGTGGTTCTTTTGGAGCGTTTGGTGTTGCGGCGTTTGGCCCGCTTGAGTAAGGCAGTGTCTGAAATTGGCAAGAGTAATGATTTAACCTTACGGGTTTCGACCCCTGGCGATGATGAACTGAGTGATTTGGGCATTTCGATTAATGGGATGTTGGAGGATTTAGAGAAAAATGCCGCCGCCTTGAGTCAGGAACGGGAAACGGTGGAACGTCTGTTGTTGAACGTGTTACCGGAGTCCATCGCCGCTCGGTTGAAGGTGGAGGAGGGGGCGATCGCGGAGTTGTTTGATGATGTCACTATTTTGTTTGCGGACATTGTGGGATTTACGCCTTTATCCTTGCGCTTGTCTCCTGTTGAGATGGTGAATCTTCTCAATCAGATTTTTTCAGAGTTTGATGCGATCGCCGCACAACTTGGACTTGAAAAAATCAAAACCATTGGCGATGCTTATATGGTGGCTGGAGGCTTACCGATTCCCCGTCCGGATCATGCTGAGGCGATCGCCGATATGGCCTTAGCCATGTTGCAGGCTGTTGAGCGAGTCCAACGGCAACATCCCGAGGAATTTCAAATTCGAGTTGGCATCAATAGTGGAACGGTCGTTGCTGGAGTCATCGGAACCCACAAGTTTATTTATGATTTATGGGGAGATACGGTCAATGTTGCCTCGCGCATGGAGTCTCATGGGGAACCGGGGAAAATTCAGGTCACTGAAGCGACCTATGAGCGACTGAAACAACGGTATAATTTTCGGGGACGGGGGATGGTTGCCTTGAAGGGACGGGGTGAGATGAAATCCTATTGGCTGACCGGCAAAAAATCATAGCAGGCCAGGACAAGCGCTCGATTTAACTAAGTCTCTCGCCTTATTGTTTAACGGTTTAGGAACGTACAAAATGCTATTAGATGGGTTAGAAGCAGAACTATCAGGACTGGTCATTTCTTTGAATGGCATTTTGACGGGATTTTGTCAACTCTTAGCTTTATTTGTTATTGCTATTGGGGTCGGTCGTGCCTTAGTGATTTATCTCAAAGATGCCCTATTTAAACCACAAACTACCGAGGCATTTCAGCGTGGGCGGCTAGTGATGGGCTACTCGTTTTCCCTTGCTTTGAGTTTTTTGATTGGGGCAACCATTCTCAAAACAATGATTTCCAGTCGTTGGGATGATATTGCCCGTTTAGCGGCGATTATTTCCGTGCGAACTGTGTTAAATTATTTGTTGCTTCAAGCCATCAGTACCGCGAGTCCATCCGTGGAAGAACCCACGCGAGTCCCGGCAACTGAATAGGGCCTCTTGAGGCTAGATTATTACCTAAAAACGCGGTATGGATTCTATTGAACTCTCACAAATTCGCTGTTATGGCTATACGGGATTTCTCCCCGAGGAACAAGTCTTAGGGCAATGGTTTGAGGTGGACTTAACCCTATGGCTCAATTTGCAGGACGCCAGTCAAAGTGATGTCATTGACGACACCTTGGACTATCGACAGGCGATCGCCCAAGTCAAAGAGATTATTAAACAGGAAAAATTTGCCCTAGTTGAACGACTGGCCGGGGCGATCGCCGACTCGATGTTAAACCTAGACAAAGTTCAGCAAGTGCGAGTCCGCCTCAGCAAACCCGCCGCCCCCATTCCCGACTTTGGCGGCCGCATTACCATTGATATCACGCGACCCCTCCCCCAAGACGCCTAACCCGAGACGGGTAAATCGAGGCTAATCGTCCTCCTCAAACCAACTCGATCGCCAGGCCGATTCTGCCTCAATCACGGCCCGTTGTCGCTGTTTTTGCTGATAGGTGCGTCCCACCGTTACCAATTGCGACGATAACTTGCGGAGGCGATCGCGCCAGGTTTTCAGCGTCGGGTCCGCAAACTCAATATCCGACAGACGGAGGCGAACCGCTAACAACTGGGCCACCTGCGATCGGGACTCATCCCCCGCCTCCGTTTCCACCAACAACTTCAACAAATTGGGCACATTGCTGGCCGTATCCGCCGTCGCATCCACCTGAGTCGCCGCCTGTACTAACTTCGGGGGAATCGTTGCCGGCAAAATCCCCCGACTTTGCAACAAACGGTTTACCTGCTGTGATAACTGCGACAGCACCCGTACAATCTTCTGTTCCACCGTCCGTTGCCAACTGGCAATCAACTCAGGACTCATCGGATCATAATCTGACAGAGACGGTAAACTCTCCGCATCCTCTAAATCAAGCCAATCCTGGGCCTTCGACTCAGGAGAGTCCGTCTCTAGAAAAGGCACTTCCTCCTCATCTCCCCCCTCCGACGTTAACCCAGCAATTCCCACACGAGTAAACAAATCATCCGGTAACTCAAACTCTTCCGCGAACGCTTCTAACGCCGCCTGATCACTCTGACTCAGAGATTCCAACTCCTCAGACTCGTCATCCTCATCTGGCTGGTCCGTCGCCGGTTCAGACGTCGGTTTAGGGGACTCCGTCACTGAACGAGCTTCCTGTATGACCTCCACCGTAGCGCGATAGAACCCTTGTAACATTGAGGGTTCTGCCTGTTTAGCCAGTTGGCGAATCTTGAGTTGCAACGCCTGCCGCTGGGAAAATGAGAGGGCCAAAAATGCCTCTGGATAGCCCTGAGTACAGAGGTGATAGGTTGCCAAGATCAGTTGATGACGTACCGCATTAGCCAGAGCAGTAATATATTCGCGGTAGGTGTCCTCAAACTGATCTGACAGTTGCGATAACTCACCGCTCAGACGCTCCAGCGTTTGATAGAGTCGCTCCGTTGATCCAGTCATCTCATCATATCCCCCGTAATCGTCAGCAGTCTCCCCAAACAAGAGGGTTCAGAAGCACCTGACGTCTCCTGAACCCTCAAACGTTCGCTAAATTGGCTTAGTTTTTGCCCACATTAGCTTGAGCCGCTACTTCAGCAGCGAAATCGCTTTCTTCCTTCTCGATGCCTTCACCGAGAACAAAGCGCACAAACCGACGCACACGGATGTTTTCACCCAACTGTGCCACCATTTGTTTCACCAGTTCATCAACGGTGATGTTGGTGTCCCGGATATAGGGTTGTTCCAACAGAGCCAATTCCTTAAGCCGTTTGCCAATCCGACCTTCCACGATTTTCTCGCGGATGTTTTCCGGCTTCCCAGCTAAGTCCTCGCGGCCCATTTCGATGGATTTCTCCTTCTCCGCAATTTCTGCGGGGATATCCTCAACCCGGACATATTCCACATTGGGGCAAGCCGCGACTTGCATAGCAATGTTACGGACGAGGTCTTGGAACTCCTCACGACGAGCCACGAAGTCCGTCTCACAGTTGACTTCAATCAGAACGCCCACGCGTCCACCGGTGTGGATGTAGCTTCCGACTAGCCCTTCGGCTGCAACACGGCCCTCTTTTTTGCTCGCAGAAGCCATCCCTTTTTGACGAAGCCACTCAATGGCTTTCTCGGAATCGCCGCCACTCTCCTTGAGAGCCTTTTTGCAGTCCATCATCCCTGCGCCCGTCTTATCGCGCAGTTCCTTAACGTCTTTTGCTGAAATTTGCGCCATGATTGCTTCTGTTTCTGTCGTTTGTGCTACACGTACAAGGGAAGCTGCTTATTCTTCCTCAGACTGGGCTGTTTGAGCCGCTTGAGCCACTGGCTCAGCTTCTTTCTCAGCCTCTTTCTCAGTTTCTTGCTCGGTCTCATCCGAGTCAGAGTCTGAGAACTCCTCGGAAATGTCATCAGAGACGTCATCGGAGTCTAAATCTTCGTCCTCAAAATCATCGACGCTGTAATCGTCATAATCATCTTCAGACAGAGAATCGAGTTCACCGTGACGACCTTCATAAATCGCGTCGGCCAGTTTGCCCAATATTAGCTTAATCGATCGGATGGCATCGTCGTTAGCGGGAATGGGAACATCGACCGCATCCGGATCACAGTTGGTATCCAACAGGGAGACGATGGGCAGATCAAGCTTGTGGCATTCCTGAACGGCGGTGTATTCGCGGCGTTGGTCAACCAAGATGACGATATCGGGAACTTTGCGCATTCCCTTAATCCCCCCGAGGTACTTGCGCAGTTTAAAGAGTTCCCGGCGCAACATGGCCCCTTCTTTTTTGGGACGCAAATCTAAGTTCCCAGATTCTTCGAGGTTCTCCAGTTCCTTGAGGCGTTCGACACGGGTTTTAATGGTCGTCCAGTTGGTGAGCATTCCCCCCAACCAACGTTGGTTGACGTAGTACGCCCCGCAGCGATCGGCTTCTTGAGCGATGATGGCAGCCGCTTGGCGTTTGGTTCCCACAAACAGGAATTTCTTGCCCGCTTCAGCCGCTGAACGCAGGTAGTCATACGCATCTTCGAGCAGTTGCGCCGTCTGCACCAGGTCGATGATGTGGACCCCGTTGCGATCGGTAAAGATGTACTGAGACATCCGAGGGTTCCAGCGACGCGTCTGGTGTCCAAAGTGAACTCCACATTCGAGGAGTTGAGCCAGTGTAATAACTGCCATAAAACTTGAAATCTCCGTATTTTCGGGTTTTTCCTCCACCCAGCGTTTGATCTCTGAGGAACTCTCATCCCATCAGAAACACCCGAAACGCCAGATGTGCGAAATTTTGACAACCTCACTAGGATAACACGGGGAGGGCAAGAGGGAAGAGGCAATAGGCAATAGGCAATAGGGGGAACAGGCAATAGGGGGAACAGGGAACCACAGAGTCACAGAGGACACGGAGGAAGAGAGGGAGAGGGAGAGAGTAGAATGTCTTGCCTCTTGCCTTCTCCCCCTACTGCCTGCTGCCTGCTGCCTTCTTCTCCCCTGTTCCCTGTTCCCTGTTCCCTGTTCCCTTCTCCCCCTACTGCCTATTGCCTTCTTCTCTCTCCCTCACCTCAAACGTCGTATTTGTATCTTCCGGTTCGTTGAGGAGATCGATACAAAGTTGGGCGATGTCGTTGCGGGAACATTGGCCTTTAATGGTGTCGCCGCGATCGCGCTCTAAGAGCTTACCACCGGCATCTTCCGTTAAGGCGCAGGGACGAACAATCGTATAGGGAACCCCACTCTCGCGCACACTGTCTTCTCCAGCCAGTTTCCAGGTGAGGATGCCGCCGAGTTGGTCATTCATCCGCACCGCTGGGGGTTCGTCCTCTAGGTTTAGGCCCGGTTTCCCTGGACGAGTGACCCCCGCTGAACTAATCATGACAAATTGCGGTAACGGCGGGCCTCCGTAAGCTTTCATGGATTCAAGTTCCAAGCGGAACGGCCCAGCTGAAAACGTGGGGTTGAGTGCGCCGTCATACTCAAATTTGCTCAACATCAGTTGGAACGCGGTCACTGTTCCAGCCGGGAAGGGTTCCCCGGTGTCAATGGTTTTGGTGCGGAAGTTGGGAATTAACTTGGCAAAGGGAACCCGCACCGTCATCCAGATGTTATAGACCGTATCGAAGGAGTAACAGTAACTGATGCCATCCCAGCGATCGTCGCCCCGTAGGATAAATTTATAGCGGTTGCCATCCCCCCTGATTCGTAACTCAATGCCCTCATAAGCCGATAAGTCCAAGGGTCGGTCTAGGGGACGAGTCCGCACGGAGGCAAAACCCCCCGAGTTAGCCGTCGAGACGTTGCCCTCAAACAGGGCCGCGCCAGAAATCTGACGAATGCCACTTTCGCTGACACCGCCCATCACCACATCATCAACGGCTCCCCAGAGGCTGCTGAAGTTGGGCAGAGGCTGTCTGAAGTCAAATATCATTTTTTCGTTTTGCCGCTGTTTTAGATAGGGTTTTGCGGCGTTGACGAGGTTTTTCACCCCCTGATACTCAATGTATTCTGGAGTCTCGGCGACTTCGGGGAGATAGAATTTCACCCCTTGATAGTATTTCTCGCGGCTGGGGGTATCGCCTTCGACGGGTTGCACGCGGGTTCCGGTGCAGCAAATGACGGCACGGACGTTCTCAAAGACTTTCGGGGTTAGGGTTTCAGGCAGGGTTATATCGGCTTCGACGAGATCCACCTCATCCCCAAGGAGTTCTCGCCCCCGTTGGGCGTTGCGGACGAGGCCCCGCACGGCAATCCCTTGCTGATGCAGTCGTTGCACCACTCGTTTGCCCACGCCTCCGGTGGCACCAGCGACGAGAACAACTCCGGGGCTGTTGGGGCTATCTAAGATGGCGTCGTCTTTCATACCGAGTAATTTTTGCAGCCAGGTGAAACTGCCGATGAAGGGGATTTCTCCGAAAAAACCTAGGGTATCGAGGAATCGTCGGAAGTCCCAGTTCTGTCGAGTTTGTTCGACCACGAGATGACATCCTCCTGAGTGAGATGGGCGGTGTTGATGTTGGCGCTCTCCTTTAATTGTAAAGAAACTTTGAGAAAGCGATCGCCCCCTTGGAGGTGATTAGAGGTGATTGGGGAGTTTAGCGGGCGTAGGGAATGGGATCGGTGAGGTTGAGGGCTTCAAAAGCTGCCAGCCGCAGTTTACAAGAGTCACAGACGCCACAGGCCACTGCTTCACCGGCATAGCAGGACCAGGTTTTTTCCCAGGGAACCCCTAATTGGTTCCCCAGTTGGATAATTTCAGTTTTTTTCAGGTGAATGAGGGGCGTTTCAATACTGACGGGGTTGCCCTCTCGTCCTTGTTTGGTTCCTAGACGGAACGCTTCTTCTATGGCCTGAATATAGTCGGGGCGACAATCGGGGTAGCCGGAATAGTCCAGGGCGTTGACGCCGATGTAGATGCGTTGGGCCTGTTGGACTTCGGCCAGGGCCAGGGCAAAGCTGAGGAAGATGGTGTTACGGGCGGGAACGTAGGTGATGGGGATATCTTGGGTCATCTCCGCAAGGGTGCGATCGCCAGGTACATCTAAACTGGCATCCGTCAGGGCCGACCCTCCCCATTGGCTGAGGTCAAATTGCACCACCTGATGATTGACGACTCCAGCGGCCTGGGCAATATCCTGTGCAGCTTGAAGTTCCCGGCGATGACGCTGTTGGTAGTCAAAGGAGATGGCGTGACAGCGATAGCCGTCAGCTTGGGCTTGATACAGTACGGTAGAGGAGTCTAAGCCCCCGGAGAGGAGAACGATCGCAGTTTGAGCCATGGCGGTTATAGTTGAGGCGTGACTACCCCTTACGATACCAAGCTCAAGGGTCTAGGCTCCGCCCGTTAGGGTCTTCGGACGGCCAAATCACACGCAAACAGTTAGCCCTGATGGGGGCGCGAAGACTCAGGATGGGTCACAATGGGAAGCGGATTTAATGAGAACAGCGGTGCTGTCTACATATCTACTACGTGTCAGTGTCGGCTTGTTCACGCCGCCGAATAAAGGAGAACCTAAGGAGAACCTGATGTCCCATACGATTGTTACAAACACCTGTGAAGGGGTGGCCGATTGCGTTGAAGCTTGTCCTGTGGCCTGTATCCATGACGGGCCGGGTAAGAATAAAAAGGGGACAGCCTGGTACTGGATTGACTTTTCAACTTGTATCGATTGCGGAATTTGTCTGCAAGTTTGTCCGGTTGAGGGGGCGATCGTCGATGAAGAGCGTCCCGATTTACAAAACACCCCCGAGTAACCTTCCCTAAGTCCCCGGACCTGAGCGTCAGACGACGCTTAGGTCTGCAAGCCCTCCAATTTAAAGTAATTTCGGAGTGATTGAAATGGTCTATAGTTTCGTCTCTTTCCTAGAACTGTTGCTATTTTGTTGGGGAGGATTCCTAATCCTGCATCATCCAGGGCGACGACTTTCAGAGTCCCTAAGCTTAGGAATTGGCTTAGCCTTAATAGCAGTTTCATTTATTTTTCAAGCTGCTTTTTTAATCAAACTTCCTGAGATATCAATTGCCGTAGAAATTCTCATAGCAGTTGGAATTATTATCGCAACTCTAAAACAAACAGATATCCTCAAGCAACTCTTACGGTCTTTTTCTCTATTTTTCGCAAGAAATACGGCTGTTGTTAGCCTATCTTTTATTCCTATAGCCTACGCTGGAATCAAGTCATTTTTTGCGCCTCAAGAATCTCTAGATGTTTTAGCCTACCACTTGCCCAGAGTCTTTTTATTTCAGTCTCAAAGCACGGTATTCCTAGATTCAGTATGCAAAATGCACACTGCAATTTTTCCAGTAGGGGCTGATATATTGCCGCATCTTTTCTTGCGATTTCACACTGACATAGGAGTTGGCTTTTTCTCATTTTTATCTTACATTTCAATTATTTTAGGAAACTATTGTTTATCTCGAAAATATCTATCAGAACGGGGTTCCCTTGCGGTTTGCTTGGTGATTGCCAGTTTGCCTCAGTTGTTTTTGCAATCTTGGATTGCCAAGAACAACATTTTCACAGCATCTGCCGCTATGTTTTGCTTGCTGGCAGTCACAAGAATTCTAGATAAACCAACATCTCGCAATTTATTTTTAGTGCTTCTGGGCTTAACGTTTGGAGTGTCGGCTAAAACCACTTTTTTGGCATTTGCCCTGCCCTTTAGCGTTTTTTTCGGTATATCTGTTATCAGGAAGTATGGATTACGAATTTGGGTTCATCAAATCCGGCAATCTTGGTATTGGTGGTTAGTTGGCTTAATTCCTTTAGTTGTCCTATCTCAATTCTGGCTGTTTATTCATAATCATATTGTTTGGGGAAATTGGTCAGGACCTCCTGAATTTGTTGATTTCCACAAAAATCAAGACGGTCTTTTAGGTGGACTTGCGAACTTAGTTCGTTTCGGATTTCAGTTTATCGATTTTCTTAATATAACCAATATTTTTGTTGAGCAAATCACAAATGTCTCCCCGGTAGCACTCTTACACTCCATCTATGACTCTATTTTTTACCCTGTATTTGGTGAAGCAGCATTACAGAGTCAACGTCCCTTTTCTATGATTTGGCGAGTTCATCAGACTCACGGCGGTTTTGGTCCATTAGGCTTGCTAATTGTCATCCCTTCTATTTTGGCAAGTGTGCGAACTCGGCCAGCATTCACCCGGAATGTAGCATTAACGTTACTCTCCTTTTTACTGATTTTCTGCCTATCCTCTGCTTGGTCACTGTATAAAATCAGAATGTTGGTTGTTTTCTTCGCCTGTTCGGGACCCTGTATCTCTAATCTATTGTCTCGACTGGTCACTCATGGCAGGCGAGACAGATTTTTGCTTTTAGGCACATCTCTTGTTTCAATTTCGCTCCTTTTTTATGTCTCATTATATGAGCAAGATTTAAGAGTCTTGAATAGCTATTATCCTTGGAGATGGAACATTCAGGACAGCTACTGGATTCAAAGTGACTGGGGGCGCGATCGCCTCTATTCCCCCAACAAGTTTTATGGAGATGAACGACTACAAACTTTAGCCGATTTTTTTCCAGAAGGAAGTCGAGTCGGCTTGTTGACGCAAAATGAAACTCGTTTACATTACTATTTCATCCATATTCCTCAAGTTAAATTTAAAGACATTTGTATGGATGATGTCCAGCAGCGAGCCTATCCTGTGCAAAAATTTGCAACCCTGGACGAGGCAATATCCAAGACATCATCTCCCCTAGACTATGTTCTCTGCGTTGGAGAGGTATGTCAGACCCCTGGGCCCCAGTTAAGGGAACGTTTCCGGTTTGAGCGTAATCAAGAAGCAACCATTATTTTTGAGGTTTTGTCGTCTCAGTGATACGATACCAGTATTAAGTTGATTGGCAAGCCGTTCATTTCATGATTTCAGGGTAAGATTAGATATCTTTATGGATTTAGATTACCCTTTAGGGATAGCATTGAGTCGTCCAATCTCGGATTCTAGAAGGGAATTGAGGAGGTAAACCGATGTCCATGATCACCCGTCGTCGTCTCATGAATGGACTCATGACAGCAACCGCTGTCGGAGTTGGGGGAAAACTTCTGTCTAGTTGCGATCGCCTGAATATCCCGGAGACCTCACCTCAAATTGGCCGCCATAACTACCCCAATATCCTTGTCTTACTCATCGATGATCTACGTCCCCAACTGAACTGCTATGGACGTAGCGAGATGATCTCCCCGAACATCGATCGCCTGGCCGCCGAAGGCACTCTCTTTGAACGAGCCTATTGCCAGGTTCCCATCTGCGGGGCATCTCGGGCCAGTACACTTTCCGGAGCCCGGGCCACCCCAACCCGCTTTGGCAGTGACTATCAAGCGCGTAAAGACGAGGATATGCCTAACGAACCTAGTTTGCCCCGCTGGTTCAAAGACAAAGGCTATCGAACAATCTCCTACGGCAAAATCTATCATGTCATTCAAGATGATGAAGATAGTTGGCTCGAAGAACCTTGGCGGCCTCGGGGAATGTGGGGACTAGAATCCTATATCACGCCAGAAAACCGCGCTATTGTTGAGGCCCATGGAGGAACCTATGGCCCTCCTTTTGAAATGGCGAATGTCGTAGATAATATCTACACCGATGGGCAAATCGCTGATCGCACTGTTCGCACCTTTGAACGTCTCCAAGACGGTCACGCACCCTTCTTTATTGCCACTGGACTCTTTCGCCCTCATCTGCCATTTAACTCCCCAACTGCCTATTGGAATCTCTATCAACGGGAAAATCTTAGCCTTGTCGATAACCCCTTTCGTCCTGCTGGTGCGCCAGATGCGGCGTTGCATAATTGGGGAGAACTTCGCAATTACTATGGGATTCCAGCCGAGGGTCCCCTATCGGATGAGATGGCCCTGAATTTGATTCATGGCTATTACGCCGCCACCAGTTATGCTGATGCGCTCGTGGGGCAGATTCTCGATGCCCTCGATCGCCTGGACTTAGCCGACAATACAATTGTGATTCTTTGGGGGGATCATGGTTGGCAACTCGGGGAACATGGCTTGTGGTGTAAACATGCTAACTTTGAAACCTCATTACACGCTCCCATGATTATTCGAGGGCCGGGGATTCCTGCGGGACAGCGCACAGATGCATTGGTGGAGTTTGTAGATATTTATCCCTCCCTCTGTGATTTATGCGGGTTAGAGAAACCGGAGCATTTAGAGGGCAGTAGTTTTGTCTCTTTGTTAGAGAATCCTAACTTACCCTGGAAAGAGGCAGCCTTTAGCTATTACGCTGGAGGGCATTCGGTCAAGAGCGATCGCTATCGATATACCGAGTGGAAAAATGATGATGGGTATGTTTGGGCCCGTATGTTATATGACCATGTTGAAGATCCAGGTGAGACGGTCAATATTGCCGAACAGCCCGAGGCTCAAGAGATCGTCGCTCAACATCAACAGATGCTAGAACAGGGTTGGCCAGCTTATCAAATTTTGTGATTGGTTACTTCTAAAAATCAGTCCAAAACCGATATATTTCACGAAGTTACTTTTGGATAAACGTTCTTAATGGTAAAAGCTGGTATTTCTTTCTTAGAAATTATCGTCATTTGTCTTGGCGGTTTCTTGGTCGTTTTTCATCCCAATCGTCGCTTGTCTGAATCTCTAGCGATTGGACTCAATTTAGCCTTGATTGGTCTATCCTTCTCTTTTCAGATTTCATTTTTGTTAGGCATCCCCAAGATGTCTTTTTTTTGGGAATCACTTTTAATTATTTTTAGTTGTTATCTGATACACCAAAAAACACACATCCTAAAGGTCATCAGTCTTGCCACAACCAGAGTTTGCAGAAAATATTTTGTTTTATCTATTTTTGCTGGAATTCCCATTATCTACTTAGGACTCAAAGCCATCCTAATTCCTCAAGTTTCCCATGATGTGGTGACCTATGGATTTACCAGGGTTTTAATTTTTCAAGAGGAAGCGAGTCTATTTTTAGATCGAGTCTGCCAAGTTAATCGGGCTATTTTTCCTGTTGGTAGCGACATTCTAGCGCATCTGTTTTTGCGCTGGCATACGGATTGGGGCGGAGGTATCTTCAATTTTATCGCGTATCTATCGATACTCCTGGGAAATTATGCCCTTGCTCGTAAGTATGTCTCAGAAAGGCTTGCGATCGCGGTTACCCTCGCCATTGCCAGCCTTCCTCAACTCATATTTCAGGGCTGGATTGCCAAAAATAATATCTTTACCGTTTCAGCCACAATTTTTTGCCTGCTAGTTTTAGATCGCCTCTTTACATCTCCTACCTCAGCCAATCTTTTTTTACTCATCATCGGCCTCCTCTTTGGTGTGGCTGCCAAAACGACATTCTTAGCCATCGCCCTCCCCCTTTTTGTTCTCTATGGCATCCCCTTAATCAAAACCTATGGGTTGAGAATCTGGGTTCAAGAAATTCGTAAGAATCGCCTGTTTTGGCTAGCTAGCATAGTCCCTCTCCTGGTAATGTCCCAACTGTGGTTATTTATTCATAATCACCGAGTTTGGGGGACATGGTCTGGCCCTCGCGGATTTGTAGACTTCCATAAAAATCAAGATGGCTTGCAAGGAGGACTGGCAAACTTAGTGCGCTTTTCCTTAGAGTTTATTGATTCAACTCCCATTCCTCCAGACTTAGTAAATAGCATCTTTGATGTTTCTATTTTTGCTCATATTAAACAGGCATACCATCAAATCCTTTATCCACTCTTTGGCAATGCTGGATTGCAAGCAGGAGAAAGCTTTAGTTTTGTTTTAATCCCTCACCAAGCCTTTGCGGGATTTGGGATATTAGGACTTCTCCTCATTCTTCCCTCTATCCTGATCAGTTTGTGGACACCGCCGAAGTTTAGCAAGCGATTGGCAGGAACATTACTCTCATTTTTACTGATATTTTGTCTCACGTCGACTTGGTCTCAGTACAAAATGAGAATGCTAAGTCCCTTATTTGCCGCATCCGGTGCTTGTGTGGCCCAGTGTTTGTCCAGAAACACTCGTTCGCGACGTCAGGAAAGTTCAGTATTCTTACTAATTACTGGAATCTCAATTTTAAATCTTTGGTATATTTCGTTATATGACTGGGATGCTAGAATCTTGACAACTTATAATCCCAATCGTTGGAACCTACAAGCTAGTGACTGGGTTCGCAGTGATTGGGGGCGCGATCGCCTGTACCCTGCTGAACGATTTCATGGCGATGAGCGACTCAAAGTGCTGGCGGAGTTTTTCCCCGAGGGAAGTCGGGTTGGCTTTTTCACCGAGGGTTCGACTCGCCTACACTACTACCTCCTGCATCTTCCCCAGGTTGAGTTTCAATCCATCTGTATGGATGACCCCAGTCGTCGCGATTTCCCGGGCCAGCGATTTGACACCCTTGAAGAGGCAATGTTAGCCACCACTCGTCCTTTAAACTATATTCTCTGTGTTGGTGAAGAATGCCAAACTCCCGGAGACCGGCTGCAAGAGCGTTTTCATTTTGAAGGTGGAGAAGAAGACCTGTGGGTCTTTGAGGTTTTATCAACACCGAGTTCTTCGTCAAATCAAGAATTATAATAAAAGCATAACAAACCACCCAAACTGTTCGACAATTTGACCATCCTGAATTAACCTGGAGGACATAGCAGTTGTGTTCAGTCCCAGGTTTCAGCAATATGTTTATAGAATTGAGAAAGGATAGCCCCCAGGGTAATTCGGGAACTGACTTGAGGCGAATCTAAGATAATAACTTCTCATTCCTCCAAAATTTCCCATGGTAAAATTAATGGATTCTGGCAAGAAAGTGATTTCGTCTGAAGTTTCCAATTTATCGGAAAATCGAATTCCCCCCACTGTTACCTGGGGCGTAGTTGCCATTTGTATTCTACCATTTTTTCTAAATCTCCTCGGTTTAGACTTTTCAACCTTTGGCGAAATTCTAACCCCTGATCAGGCTGGAAACCTGAGCCAGATGGAATTGTTTGAAGCAATGCATAATAGCTTAGAAGGGAGTTTTGTCCATACCCTTCTGGAATGGAGTGCCGTTTGTACCGCTGTTCTCATTGTCCTATTGAGTTTAATGGACTACAGCTTACGTGGTGATCCCATTACACCCGTGTTGGGAGTGGCCCTGTTTTTTGCTGGCATGATGGATGGGTTTCACACTCTAGCGGCTAATCATCTTTTGGAAATTGTCGCACCAACCAATAACTTAATTCCTTTCACCTGGGCCATTTGCCGTCTATTTCACGCCTTAATTATGATTATTGGGGTGAGTTTACTGATTGGTCGGTATGGCAATTATAAACATATCAACCCGAAGCAAAATCTGGGTTTTATCTTAATTATTAGTGGTGCGTGCGGTTTGTTGGCTTATGGTCTGATTTACTTTACATCTACTCAAGAAATTCTCCCTCAAACCACCTATCCTGATGCCCTACTCACTCGACCCTGGGACTTTGTCCCCATGCTTTTGTTCATAGGAGCTGGGATTTGGGTTTATCCTAAATTTTACAACTGTAATCCTAGTCCTTTTTCCTATGCGTTAATCATCAGTGCGATCCCCAATGCAGCCACGCAAGCTTATATGACGTTTGGCTCAACGGCGTTATTTGATAACGCCTTTAATATTGCTCATTTCCTGAAGATTTTAGCCTACTTGGTACCTCTGATTGGCATTGCTATCGAGTATATTCAGATTTACCAACGCCAGGCGCGGTCTTTGTTTGCAGATTTACAAAAAAGTCTCGGGTTTATCAAAAACTTAGTCAACGAGGTCTTAGATTCAACTCGCTTTACAGTTGCCATTACACGCTCGGGTGAAGAACTCGAAGCCATGATGGGTAAACAGTTACAATCTACCACTGAGGTGATTCATACGGTGCAAGCCATTTCTGGGCGATCGCAGGAGTTGGTCAAAACAGTGGGGGAGATTGAGGCAGACTTCGAGAAACTGCGACTCTCTTGCTCATCCTTATCAACAAAATTAGGTGCGATCGCCGAACAAGCCGGTCGTATCACTCGCATCACTAGCACCATTGATAACATTGCCAAACAAACCAAATTTTTGGCTATTAACGCCTCCATTCAAGCCATTAGTTCTGAACAACATCAAGAAGGTCAAGGCTTTAACATTATCGCCAAAGAAATTAACGCCCTAGCCAGTCAAACTCGAACCACTGCCCAAGCAATTAACCCCATTGTTCAAGATATGCAAGCCGCCGTTGCCAATGGGGTTGAGGAAATGAACACCTTTACCGACGCTCATGTTCAAGCCATTACCCCTCGCATTAGCCTCATCACTCAAGGAATCCGGGAACAAGTTCTCAGTGCGCAAAAAATACGGGATGAAATCGCTCAGTTGGGTAGCTCTAGTGAGGAAACCTCAGACTATCTACGTCATACCCTCCAGCAAACTAATGATACCCTGGCCCAACTACAAATGTCGGTAGAAAACTTACAACAGGAACTGAATCGTTTTTCCCGAGATCCCAGTTCTCTCCTCTAGGAGTCCTATTGACAGTGACGGCTGCCCTTCGTTACCCTATCCCCAAATCCCCCTGGTCCACCCCTCACCTCTCCCTCCTACCATGAAGAACCGTCTGGTTTACTCCGAATTTGGCGATAATAACGAGAATGCGATCGCCCGCCCTACTCCAGAACTCCCCCCCCAGGAGCAACACTTACGAGTTCAACCCACCCGCAAAGGACGCAAAGGAAAAACGGTAACCATCGTCAGCGGCTTTCAAAGTCGCCCCGAGACCCTGAAAGCCTTACTCAAATCCCTAAAACGTCAATGTGGTGCAGGTGGGTCTGTTAAAGAGAATACCCTAGAAATTCAGGGGGATGTCGTTGAACGGGTTGTGGTCCTATTACAGGAAGCCGGGTATCCAGCCAAACGCAGTGGCGGCTAGGGGAGACCCGCCCTTAACACCGACTCAGTATAAACTCGGATCGAGCAATTGACGCAGTAAGTCCGCCTGCTTTTGAGCTTGGGTATCACTCGGGTCCAGATCACTGGCCTTGTCAAAGGCCTCTAGAGCCTGTTCGTACCGTTGCAGGTGGACATAGACGATGCCGAGGTTATACCAGATATTGGCATCGCTCGGTTGGAGT
Organism: Sodalinema gerasimenkoae IPPAS B-353; assembly: GCF_009846485.1. Taxonomy (GTDB): domain Bacteria; phylum Cyanobacteriota; class Cyanobacteriia; order Cyanobacteriales; family Geitlerinemataceae; genus Sodalinema; species Sodalinema gerasimenkoae. The sequence continues at coordinate 3,982,975 of NZ_ML776472.1, read as the reverse complement.
TCAGCGGCGTAGTTGAGGGCCAGGAGTGCATCATCATAGCGGCCCGTTTGTTCTAAAACGGCCCCGAGATTATCAAAGAGAATGGCACATCTGGGGAATAATTGCGGATCGAGGATCTCCTTTTGATGGCAATTTTGCCGCTGAATTGCCTCCGAACAGGCGTCTAGAGCAGTAAGAGGGTCCGCATTAGAACAGAGATCCTCAAGTTCTTCAAGTTGATAGTTGTTTTGGCTAAAGCCAGCCGAGCCAGGAATTTGGGGAATCCCCCTCAGTCCCCCAGCTTCAAAAAACTTACTGGCGATCGCCCCCTCTGCCCCTGCAAGTAGTGCGATCGCCACAGCGAGTGTCACAGAACGGAGTCGTCTCCTCATGGGTTGATTCAGTCGATTTATCTGATACATGATCATAACGCGGGTCTAACAGTACACCCGTGCGAGTCGTGTTTGGGTCGTAGTGTTAATTTACACCAGTTTAGCTCAATAAAACCACGGATAGATCTGAGGGTTTCTCCAGTGTTTATACTGAAAACCAACGTTAAAATCAGTAAAACCTCTCAAGAAATCACAAGCCCTCATTATCCTGTTGATAAGCGTATCACACCTAAGTCAATCGCAAATTCAAAGACAATATTCCACTTTATTCTAAAATACTGCTGCTTTTTCTCCCATAATTAGCCTGATTACTTTGATAAAATTCTCTTAAAGCAGTAGGTCTTGAACATGTTTACCTGAGACATTATATCCAATCTCAAGCCAGTGGTATTTTTGACTAAGGTAATGCCCGTAAAAACTACTCCCTGATATCACGTAACCACCTCAATAATTTTACTGAATAGCCGTTAAACGAAGTCCTAAGTGTGACCCAAATCACATCATCGTCCCTGCAAACCCGGAATAATTAACCCGTCCAAACCGACAGAAGAGGGCCTCAATCGTGTTAGCCCGAGTATGGAGTGCATCGCTTTATGGCATCAACGCCGTCAGAGTGGGAGTTGAAATTGATGTTTCTGGAGGACTTCCCGCCACCGTCGTTGTGGGATTACCGGATACAGCCGTCCAAGAATCACGAGAACGAGTCAAGGCGGCCCTGAAAAATTCCGGCTTCAGCTTTCCCATGCGTCGCATTGTCGTCAACTTAACCCCAGCCGACTTACGGAAAGAAGGGCCAAGTTTCGATTTACCCATTAGCTTGGGGATTCTCGCCGCCTCAGACCAAATCAACCCACAACTCTTAGGAGATTACCTCTTCCTAGGAGAAGTCTCCCTCGACGGCAGTTTACGGCCCGTCAGTGGTGTATTGCCCATTGCCGCCGCCGCCGCCGAAATGGGTATGAGCGGCTTAGTGGTTCCCCAAGCCAATGCCCAAGAAGCCGCCGTCATCGAAGGACTCTCGGTGTATGGCCTCAGCAGCGTCCGAGAGGTGAGCCAATTTCTCGATCAACCCGAACAGTTTGCCCGTACCGTCGTCGATTTAGACCAAGCCCTGGCCCATCAAGCTGACATCGGCTTAGATCTCAAAGATGTCAAAGGACAAGCCCATGCCCGTCGGGCCTTGGAAATTGCCGCCGCTGGGGGTCATAATCTCATTTTTGTGGGCCCCCCAGGCAGTGGTAAAACCATGCTGGCACGGCGGTTACCGGGGATTCTCCCCCCCCTCACCCTGCCCGAAGCCCTAGATGTCACCCAGATTCATTCCGTCGCCGGATTATTGCGCGATCGCGGTCAACTGGTGAGTCAACGGCCCTTCCGCAGTCCTCACCATTCCGCCAGTGGCCCCTCCCTTGTCGGTGGGGGCAGTTATCCCAAACCCGGTGAAATTTCCCTGGCCCATCGGGGTGTCCTGTTCCTGGACGAATTAACCGAATTTAAGCGCGATGTCCTAGAATTTCTGCGTCAACCCCTCGAAGATGGACGAGTCACCATTTCCCGAACCCGTCAATCCGTCGAATTTCCCGCCCGTTTTACCCTTGTTGCCAGTACCAATCCCTGCCCCTGTGGCTATTACGGTGATCCGATTCAACCTTGCACCTGTTCCCCCCGCCAGCGAGAACAATATTGGGCCAAACTCTCGGGCCCCCTTATGGATCGCATTGACTTGCAAGTAGTCGTCAACCGTCTCAAGCCCCAAGAAATTTTACAACAGGGCCTAGGTGAAGCCTCCCAATCCGTGCGATCGCGCGTCAAAATCGGGCGACAACAAGCCTCACAACGCTTTCAAGACGAGCCAATTCGCTGCAACGCCGAAATGCAAAGCCACCATCTGCGCCGTTGGTGTCACCTCGACGACGCCAGTCAGGGACTCCTCGAAGCCGCCATTCGTCAACTCGGCCTCTCCGCCCGAGGCACCGATCGCATCCTCAAAGTAGCCCGAACCATCGCCGACTTAGCCCAAGAGGAGCAGATCCAAGCCACCCACATTGCCGAAGCCATCCAATATCGAACCATCGATCGCATGACCTGAACTATCCCTGTAGCAAAAGTTGGTCTGAATTAGGACAAAAAATAGGGGACAAGAAGGCAGCAGTAGGCAGTAGGCAGTAGGGAGGAGAAGGCAACAGGCAACAGGCAACAGGTAGGGGATTTTCTAGCAACTCAGAGTCTCAATCAGGCAATCTTCGATTGCTATACCTCCGCCGCCGTTGGACAGAGATCTGCCAACACACAGCCGCCACAATTGGGGTTACGGGCCTTACATACCGCTCGCCCATGATAAATCAGACGAATCGACCAATTTTCCCAATCCGCCTGGGGTAACAACGGCATCAACTCCCGCTCCACCTTAACCGGATTCTCCTGCGCCGTCAGTCCCAAACGGCGACTCAACCGTTTCACATGAGTATCCACCGTCACCCCAGCATTAATGCCAAAGCAATGGGCCAACACTACATTAGCCGTTTTACGAGCCACCCCCGGCAGTTGCGTTAACGCCTCCATGGTTTGAGGAACCTGGCCCTCAAACCGTTCCATGATCATCTGACAGGCCCCACGAATATTCTTAGCCTTATTGCGATAAAAGCCCGTTGAGCGAATTAACCCCTCCAACTCCTCTAAGTTTGCCCCAGCGAACGCCGCCACATCAGGATAACGAGCAAACAAGGCCGGGGTCACCTTATTCACTCGTTCATCGGTACATTGGGCCGAGAGAATCGTCGCCACCAACAACTGCACCGGACTCTCATAGGTGAGGCTACAGGTGGCATCAGGATATAACTGTGTCAAACGCTTCAACACCTCTGACGCCCGTTGCTGCTTCGATGGTTGCTTGGATGGTTGTTTCAATGGAGATTTCCCAGACCTTTTCCCAGCCATAACGATAGATGCAGCTTAGCCTCAGCGGCCCAATTGTTGAACCCAATCTAACTGGCTGGTATCTCGGACAATCAGGAAAATGCCCAACCCCAGCAGCAGCAATAGCCCAGACTGCATGACCCCATCCTGAATATGCACCGGCACCGGTTTCCCGCGCAACCCTTCGACTAGGAGAAATGCCAATTGGCCCCCATCCAGGGCCGGCAGCGGCAGAATATTGATAATGGCTAAGTTGACACTAATCACTGCCGCAAAAAACAAGAGATTCATCGCATCCCGGGCCGCAAAATCCGCGCCCTGAGCCACAATCCCCACCGGGCCAGCAATCTGTCCGGCCGTACTTTGGAAATTGGTAATGAGTTGATAAAAACCTTTGACCGTATTGACAAAAATCACCTGAAACTGGCCAGCGGCAATCCCCACGACTTCCAAGGGATTATCCACCTCACGATAGAGCCGTTCTCCATTGGGGGCCAGTTGCACCCCAATACGTCCCTTGCCATCACTGCCCCGTTCTGGGGTCACCGTCAGGGAGAGTTGGCTCTCATCGCGCTGAACCGTCAGCGGAATCGGCGTCTCGGGATTGTCTTCGATGGTTTGTTTGAGATCAAAGATCCCCGGTTCCCCCGGCTCCAGAGGGGTTCCATCCACCGCCAGAATAATATCCAGGTCTTGTAAGCCAGCCCGAGCGGCGGGACTCTCAACGGACATCACCTGAGGCACAACCACCCCCGGTTCCGCATTAAAGCCGGTGGGAATCCCCGTTGAACCTACTTGGAAGACCAGGACTAAATAGGCAAAAATCAGATTGGCGATGACCCCAGCACTGATGACGATCGCCCGATCGAGAACCGGGCGATTGCGGAGTAAGTCTGGGTCATCGTCGGGGATAGTGCTGTCGGGATCATCATCCGGGAAGCCAACAAACCCTCCCAGGGGGAAGGCCCGGATAGCATACTCCGTTTCTGGCCCTTGGTATTTGAGCAAAATCGGCCCAAACCCAATCGAAAAGCGGTTGACATGGATGCCTTGCCAGCGAGCCGCGAGGAAATGACCTAGCTCGTGAACGGCGATAAGAATGGCGATAACTGCGATCGCTGCCAGAACAAACATGACGTTGGTATTAAAAGAATAAACAGGCCTAGTTACCCATCTTAAACGCTTTTGCGGTGGAGTCGGGCTGAGATTGAGAACTCAACGCCGACTGGCGGCCCAAGACGGATGGCCCAAGGCCGACCTACACCTTGTCCCGAGGTTAACCGGTATTGCGCATCCCCGCCGCAATCCCATTGAGGGTCAACAAGGCCCCACGCAGTAACTCGCCTTTACTGTAGCGAGAGTGAATGACCCCTGGGGTGGCACTCTTGCCATGTTGACGGAGCCGTTTGAGTAAGGACACCTGCAACAAGCCCAGAGGAATAATGGTGGAGTTGCGCAACTGCACCGAGCGGCGTAAACCGGGATCACCATCCAAGAGATAGGTATGGCCCGTAATCTGGAGAATCAACTCCCGAGACTGATGGTATTCCTCGGTGATGCGATTGAGAATCACCGCAAAGCGTTCACGATCCTCAGGATGGCTCAACTCGCGCACATAATGCTCGGCGATTTGTAAATCCACCTTGGCCAAGGTCATCTCCACTTTAGAGATGGCCATCTTGAAAAAGGGCCATTTCATGTAGAAATAGCGCAACAGTTTCAGGTGTTCTTCGGGTTTCTCCCGTAAAAACTCATTCAAAGCCGTTCCCACCCCATACCAGGCCGGGAGTAAAAAGCGGCTTTGAGTCCAACTGAAGACCCAAGGAATCGCCCGTAAACTGCCGATATCTTTTTTCCCTTGGCGACGGCGGGAGGGCCGGGAGGAAATTTGCAGTTGACTGATCTCCTCAATCGGGGTCACCTGCATGAAGAAGTCAATAAAATCCGGTTCCTCATACACAAGGGAGCGATAATGCTGACGGGATTTGTGGGCCAACTCCTCCATGGTCTCGTTCCAGGGTTCGATATCATCAAATCCTGACCCTAACAGGCTCGATTGAATCACCGCTGAGGTCACGGTTTCGAGGTGATAGAGGGCTAACTCGGGCAAGGAATATTTTGAGGCCAGCACTTCCCCTTGCTCGGTGATTTTAATGCGGCCATCAATGGTGCGTCCCGGCTGCGCCAAGATAGCTTCATAGGCCGGACCTCCGCCGCGACCGACGGAACCGCCCCGTCCATGGAAGATGCGCAGTTTCACCCCATAGGGATCGCTGACCGCTTGCAGGGCTTTTTGAGCCTTATGGATTTCCCAGTTACTGCTGAGGAAGCCGGAGTCCTTGTTACTGTCGGAATAGCCCAGCATCACCTCTTGCAGGGAGGGACTTAGGGGGGTATCCGAGCTATCTTCGCGGCCATAGCCCCCCGTCAGCAGCACTTGATAGAGGGGTAACTCAAACAGGTCTTTCATCACCGAGGGGGCCCGTTTCAGGTCTTCCACGGTTTCAAACAGAGGGACCACTTGCAGGGTTCCGGTTCCTGTCGCCGGGTCATAGAGGCCCGCCTCTTTAGCCAGCAGCAACACTTCGAGGAGGTCGCTGGCCTGGCGACTCATGCTGATGATGTAGGTCTGACAGAGTTCTGTGCCAAACTCTTGTTGCAGCAGTCGCACAATGCGGAAGGTTTCGATGGTCTCCTTGGTAATGGGAGAGAAGGGCAACTCCGTGGGAACCAGTGGCCGGCGGGTTTGCAGTTCCAGGGTTAACCATTCCACCCGTTCGGCTTCCGTGAGGTCGCTGTAGGGTTTGGGCAGAATTTGTAGGTATTCCGTTAGCTCATTGAGGGCCTCTTCATGGCGGGAGGATTCTTGGCGAATATCCAAATGAGCCAGGTTAAAGCCATAGATTTCCACCTGACAGATGAGAGTGTCGAGTTCGCTACATTGCAAGCCCGTTTCAAAGAGATTGCGTTGAATCAGTTGCAGTTCCGCCAGAAATTCCGAACCGGAGCGGTAGACCGGGATACTGTTCACCTCGCGAATTTCCTGTCGCCAGTCTTCAGCGTGATAGAGACTCAGGTTGCGATCGCGGGTATTCTCCAGCCGTTTCTGCACATAGGCTAGTTTTAAGCGGTAGGGTTCTTGGCGGTAGCGAATGGCCAGGCGATCATACACCTCGCTCATTTGCAGCCGATCCTGTTCTACGGATTCGAGTAGTTCAGGAAGCACGTCACTCCAATGCAGGGACAGACTCAGGGATTCACTGAGACTATCAATGGCATGGATATACTTCTCTAAGACCAAATTCCGTTGATAACAGGCGGTTTGCCAGGTCACACGAGGGGTCACCGAGGGGTTGCCATCGCGATCAGACCCCACCCAGGAGCCAAACTTACAGAAGTTATAACTCGGCGGGTCAATGTGGGGAAATGAGACCTTGAGAGTCCGTTGCAACCGCTGGTACAGTTGCGGCAAGGTATCAAAGAGGACCTCGGTGAAGTAGTGCAGGGTATATTCCACCTCATCGAGAACCGTGGGCTTAAACTGATGTAACTCGTCGGTACGCCACCAGAGGCGAATTTCTTCCATCAGTTGTTCTTGGAGGGCTTCAGCTTCGAGAGACGAGGTGCGCCCCATCGAATGTAAGCCATCTTCGACCCGATCAAGTTGGCGCAACACCCGGGCAATCCGACGCTGTTTGCCGCGAATAGTCCGCCGCACAATCTCGGTGGGGTGCGCGGTGAAGACCAGACGAATATCGAGTTGATCGAGGAGTTTTTGGATCAGATTGGGGGGAACATTCAGTTGTCGCAGTTGCGGAAACAGGGAGCCAAATGTCCCCCGTTCCGGGGTTTGCACCGGGCTATTGGCCAGCTCCGAAAACTCTTCAATGGGGGATTCTACCCGTGAGATGGATTCCTCCGTAAAGGTTAAATTGTTACTGACGTTGGCTTTTTGCTGATCTCGTTGTTCGTAATGTTGTTCAACGATGTTGATGAGCTGGAAATATAAGGCAAAACCTCGGGCCGCGCGAATGGCATCGTTGAGGTCAAGTTGTTCGATTTTGCGAACAACAGGAGAATCTTTGAGATTCGGCGCTTGTCCGCCTTCGGCTTGCATGGGGTTGAGTTCATGTAGGAGGTCAACCATTTGTTGACCGCACTCCTGACGCAGTACGGACTCCCACAAATCCTCGACGACTTTGAGACGGTGACGCAGCCGAACGTCTGAAGTGGAAGAGACGTTGAATGGGCGATCGGTTCTCTCAAGTGTTGGACTCATTATGATATTCGGATTAGGCGGCTTGCCAATGTTGGGGCAGGTTTCCTGGTGTTCGCCCGCTGCTAGTCACACTGACGCCCCAAGCGGATCGCGCCGGCCAGGATGGTGTAACCGAACGTCTTAGAGGCTGATGAAGTTAGCAGAGCGGGCAAACTTGGGACTTGTTGGCAGAAAACAATTTATTTTGTCAACAAATCCTTAGTTTTTGTTGTAGTCTGCGTGACAGACATTAGGTGGATGGAGCGTTGTTCGGCTCAGACTCGTCACTGGGGACATTGAGAACAGGGAGGCGATCGCCTCGAAATAACTCCTCACTCGCTTCTCCAAGGGCAATGGTGGACTTAAAGAGCGCCTGAGCACCCCAAAGCCCTGCCAGAACCGGAGCCGTTGCCACTCCGACCAAAATGTGGGTCAGGGTTGGCCCCGAGGCCGTGTTCCCTGGGCGATGACCTGAGTTATTATAGGATTCCATGAGACTAGCCCTCTTAAAAATTGCGTCGGTCAATGTGCCAAAATGTGATCAGTCGATGATCTTTCTCTTTCGTACTGTAAGTAGAGCCAAAACTCAATCTCTTGATCGGTTGGGTGGGTACTGGCTTCATCGGTGGGTTCTCTTGGCTCTAGGGTACGTTAAAATTGGACGGAACCCGGAGGTTGAACGATCACACAGCAGTCAAGTTAGGACGTGATTGGTGGTACTGAACACAGACAAGGCCCCCCACGCGGGGACGACCATTGACCTAACTTCCTGGGCCAACGAGGCACTGGGAATTCCGGGTGTCTCGATCGCGGTGGCAGTCCGCGATCGGGATTTACGGGTCTGGTGTTGGGGAGAGCATTGCCCCGATGCCCCTCGGGTCATGGCACGCTTATCCCAAGCGATTCATCAGGATTGTCCCCTACCAGACGATGCTCCCCCGATTGAGCGTGTCTGTCTCTATGGTCGCTCGATGGAGGCTCGGTCTGGAGATACGCCACCGTTCGAGACTCCCGATTGGACGGTTCGTTTTACGGTGGACGCACCCCAGGCTTCTACTCAAACCGCTACGGCCCGCCCCGACTCAGAGGCCGCCGGAGAACCCACGCCTCAGGCTAGGGGCAAGAAACGGGATAAGAAAACAATCATTGAAACCGTTGAGCGGGCCCTACAAGATATCTCCACCGATGTTTGGATTTCCGTAAAGCGGATTGAACGCCAAAGTGGTGGCCGTCGTCTCTGGATTTCTTGTGAGTCCGCCTATGCGCCGGATGCCGCTCTGTTGGCTCAACCTATCGCTCGCCGATTACGGGATCTCAACTTACGAGGTTTCCGGGATGCGGTTCTCCTGGGACAGGTGAGTGGGGAGTCGCGACCGGAATGGACGTTACGGGTGGATTTGACCCCGAGCGATCGCACCATTGAGGCCTGGGCCCGTTGGGGAGATGTGGCCGCGATTACGTTACGCCTCAATCGCGTCCTGCGCCCCTTCGAGCTACAACTATCGGCGGTTCTCAAGGACTCGACCCTGCATCTGGTCTGTAGTCCCCTCAATTACGGTCAATTGACCCTTGAGACCTTCCCGAGCCGCGAGGTGGTCATGGAAAAACTCTCGGCGGTTCTCCAGTCGTTGGCCCCAAGAGGTATTCTCGGAGCCACCATCTATGCGGTGGATATTCCCTATGAGGCCAGTTTTCCTCAGCCAAAAACTCCGGTTTGGGTCGCTTGGGAAGATTTACCAGCTCGCCAACGGCCGGATCTGGTGCCCTCGGCCCTGGAACTGGCCCGGGGTGGGAGTCTGTCGGCGTTGACGTTTATCTTGGAACGTCTGCTGAATCCTTCTCTCTCTGAAAAACTGGCGACGGGAGGGATTCGCATCCAAATCCGCCGCAAGGGAGTGTTACTCCATGTGATGAGTGAGGGACTAACATGCCCGGCCCAGACCGAAATTTCCCCGAAGATTGTTAAGTTTTTGAGCCAGTTGGAGCTGAGTAATCTCTCGGGCGTCCGCATCTATGGTCGCCGCAGTGGTCAGCGGAAGCCCCGTTGGCATTATGGGGTGGACTTTGCCCCTACACCGGAGCAAACGCCGGAGGTTCCTGAGTTTCAGCCTCTCGATGGCACCCCGCTAGATTTGGGCAATGACCCGGCATTGGACCCCCCAGAGGAGGGAGAACGTCCAACGGAGGGAGAGCGCAGTCCCTCCTTAACCCTCTCAGACTGGCTATGTCGCACCAGTCTCTTCCGTCCTCGGGCATCACTCCCCCAATCGACGACAACGGACTTGCCACAACGGGCCCAGGTGGCGGTACCGACGCTGGTAGTCTGGGGGCTGTTGGGACTGGTGCTGACGGTTCAGGTGGATTGGCTGGCCAGTGAAGGGCTACAACGTCGCCAGAGGGCGATCGCCCCCCCTCCCTCGTTGGAGATTGAACCCCCCGACGAGGATTTCGAGTTTGAGTATGATATCCATCTGCCGGAATTGTCGGAGACTGAGTCCTTACCTGAGGATACATTCGATCCCTCGGGCTTTACGGCTCCGGCTGGCCAGCCGCAGGTGGTGGCGGCCCGGACTGGGGAAGTTCGCCTGATTCGCGAGCCGGAGATTGAGTTCGCTAGCTTCAATAGTGAGCAGATGGACCGGCAACTGGCGTTATATCGTGAGTATGTGGAGGAGGGAGGTGTTCCCGATATTTTGGTGGTGGGCAGTTCTCGGGCCCTGCGCGGGATTCATCCGACGGTGTTGCAGGAGCAGTTACAGCAAGAAGGCTACCCCCCTCTACGGGTGTTTAATTTAGGGGTCAATGGGGCCACGGCTCAGGTGGTGAATCTTTTGTTACGGGAGATTATCCCTCCCGATCGCTTACCTGAGACGATTATTTGGGCTGATGGGGCCCGGGCGTTTAATAGTGGTCGCGAGGATCTGACCTATGAGGCGCTGGTGCGATCGCCCGGCTATCAACAGATTCAACGGGGCTTCCGTCCGATTGAGTCGTCTTTGGATACTGAGCCTCAGGTGGCGGAGCGATCGCTGTTTGAACGGGTGAGCGATCGCTATCAGGCCCTCGATGAGCAACTGCGAGAATGGGTGGCCCATTATTCAGCGGCCTATCCCCAGCGGGATGAGCTGAAGGACTGGGTGAGTGAGGTACTCGGCGATCGCCCCCGTCCTGAACCTCTATCCCCAGCGGGATGAGCTGAAGGACTGGGTGAGTGAGGTACTCGGCGATCGCCCCCGTCCTGAACCCCCAATTACCCCAGAGACCGCTCGTTTCCCAGCGAATCAACCCCTACTCCATGACAATGGCTTTTTAGCCTTTCCTCATCCCAGAGACCGCTCGTTTCCCAGCGAATCAACCCCTACTCCATGACAATGGCTTTTTAGCCTTTCCTCAACGGTTTAATCTCCAAGAGTATTATCAAAATCACTCGCGAGTCTCAGGGGCCTATGATGCCGACTATGCCAATTTTCAGTTACCGGGGGTACAGGCGATCGCCCTGCGCTCAATCTTGGAGTTTAGCCAATTACAAGATCTCAATCTCATCTTCGTCAATTTACCCCTGACGGATGATTATTTAGATCCGGTGCGTCTCGAGTATGAAGAGGTCTTTGTCCAGTCGCTGTTAGATGCCTCGCAGCAGTATGAGTTTGTCTTCCGCAACTTTGCTCAACTCTGGAGCGATCAACATGGCTACTTTTCCGATCCCAGTCACCTCAACCGCTATGGTGCGGTAGCCGTCTCCCAACGACTCGCTCAAAGTCCCACCATTAACTGGACACCGTAGTTAGTCCTGCCATAATGGGGGGTAGTTGTCCCTCGCTTCAGCTTTCGTGTTTAACGCATCGCCCTAATGTCTAGATTGATGACCCATTTCTCCCGCGCTTCCGAGGTTGCTTGTCTATCCCTGTTGTTGGCGATCGCCCTCGGAGCGGGGTCTATCTCGGCACCTCACGCTGGCCTCGCTCAGGAAAGCCGCCGGGGTAAATCCGCCTCCCAACCTCAGACGCCGCTCAAACAGGGGGAGACGAAACCAGTTCCCGACGCCCCTCCCGAAGCCTCCACCCCAGAGGCCAACTCCGAGGAAGATAGCGAGGAACCCTCCTTTGACGATCTCGTCGCCGACACGACCCGCCTCGAAGGCTTGTTCCCCCTCTATCACAACGTCGAGAAGGGGGAGCTATTTTTAGAAATCCGTCCCGACCAGCTTGATCGCCTGCATTTGTTAGTGATGACCTTGTCTCAAGGGGCGGGGAGTTTCTTTCTCGAAGGGTTTCCCCTTGAAGACTTCCCGATTCTTTTTCAGAAGCGGAATCAAAGAATTTTAATTACCGTTCCTAATACTTACTTTCGTACTCAAGGCAATGACCCACAACAATCTGGAGTGGAACGGGGGTTTAGTGATTCAGTTTTAGCCTCGTTAGAAATTAAAGCGACCCATCCCGATCGTGGCAGTTACCTGATTGATTTCGGCGACCTTTTATTGGCACAAGATTTACCAGAACTGACCTCAATCATGTCCATTTTGTCCTTCAGTCCACAAGCGAATCGCTCGTATCTTTCTGAGGTCAAAAACTTTTCTGAAAATATCGAAATTGAAGCAATGTTAGGATTTGCTGGAACCGGCTCTTTCCTATCTCGTATCATACTGCCGACCTTACCGGATGGTCGTGCTTTATCGTTAGGGGTTCGTTATAGTCTCTCTCCTCTCCCAGACAATCCTAATTATCGTCCACGCCCGGCAGACAACCGCATTGGCTATTTTATTACTGCCTATCAAAACCTCTCCGATTTCAGTCAATCTGACCCCTTCGTGCGTTATATTCAGCGTTGGCACTTAGAAAAACAAGACCCAACCGCTGAAGTCTCTCCCCCTGTCGAGCCGTTAGTCTTTTGGATTGAAAATACCGTGCCTCACGAGTATCGGCAAACCATTCGTGAGGGGATTTTAATGTGGAATCAAGCCTTTGAAGAGGCAGGATATCTAAACGCCATTGAAGTACGACAAATGCCCGATGATGCCACTTGGGACCCAGCCGATATTCGCTACAATACTGTCCGCTGGATTCAAGCGTTTAACTCAGGGTTAGCGGGGATGGGGCCCTCGCGGGTGAATCCCTTGACGGGGGAAATTCTTGATGCGGATATCTTAATTAATGCCGATGTCATTCGCATGTTAACCCGGGAGAGCGATAGTTTATTAGATCAGTCTCGCTCAGGGTGGTCTCCAGAAGCTGAACGGGTTTTGGTGGACTTACCCGGCTGTTCCCAGCCAAGCTGTATCACGGACAATATCGCAGCGGAAACGGCTGGGGTAGAGGGGGCTGAGCAAGAGGCCCAGAGATTGTTACAGGAGTTGCGATCGCGCTCCAATTTCCCCTTCAATCATGGTCCGCGTTTGAGTTGCAATTGTGCCGCTTGTACTCAGGCCTTTCAGGAAGGACTGACGGCCTTATCTGTGTTACATAATTTTTCTGGGGATGACGAGACGGTGCAAACCTATATCCATCAGTATTTGCGCTATTTGGTTGCCCATGAGGTGGGTCATACCCTGGGCTTACGTCATAATTTTAAGGGGAGTGTCCTACGCAGTCCTGAGGAACTCCATGACCTGGAGTTAACCCGTCGAGAGGGGTTAAGCGGTTCGGTGATGGACTACATGCCGCCCAACATTGCTGCTCCTGGGGAGCCTCAAGGGGAGTTTTTTCCCACGGTGCTTGGCCCCTATGATGAATGGGCGATTACCTATGGCTACAGGAATTTTAATCACCTCCCGCCTCAGGAAGAACGACGACGCTTAGAGGCGATCGCCAGCCGCTCGACGGAACCAGAATTGAGGTATGGAACCGATGAAGATCTCTGGGCAGAAGTAGATCCTGAGATTAACTGGTTTGACCTCGGCAGTGATATGCTTCATCATGCCGAATCCCAGATGCAGCTAGGACGGGAGGTATTTGAGCGCCTAGAGCAACGGTTTCCAGGAGCGGGAGAGCCGCCTGATCGTCTGCGGACTCAGTTTAATGTGGCTCTGTTTTACTATTTCCGTCAAAGTCGGGTCTTGCTCAAACATATTGGCGGGCAGTCGTTCAATCGTCATCAGTCCCCCGAGGTAACCCCCTTTGAACCCTTGTCATTGGAGCAAAAGGAGCGCAGTTTAGCCCTTCTGGAGCAATATATCTTTGCCGAGGATGCCTTCGACTTTTCTCCGAGATTATTAAATAGCTTAGCGCCGTCCCGTTGGTTCCATTGGGGAAGTTATCCTAATTTTCAACGGGTGGATTATCCCCTCCATGATCAGATTTTAAGCTTTCAAGGGTGGGTGCTGCGATCGCTGTTGGCCCCAGAACGGTTGCGTCGTTTGCGAGATTTAGAGATGCGAAGCGCCCCAGGAGAGGCGTTACAAGTCCCGGATTTGCTGGGGCGGGTGTATCGTGGGGTTTGGTCTGAAGTGTTGGAGGGCCGACGGGTTGCCACCAATATCTCTAGTCTACGTCGGGGGTTACAACGACAACATTTACAGTTATCTCTAGATATGGCCAGCGGACAGATTCGCGGAACAGAAGATTCCCGCACTCTGGCGCGGTATTATCTCGGTCAGTTGGAAGAGTCCCTGACGGCAGCGTTACGACGAGAGCGCGATTTGGATACTTACACTCGGGCCCATTTACAAGATAGTCGGATGCGGATTCGCGAAGCCATGGGGGATAATTAATAATGGCTTGTTGTATGTTGAGGAGAAATGATGCTCGATCATCGCATATCTATGGTACTCAGGGGACTGGTTGGGTTAGGACTGGTGTTTGTCTTGGCCAGCCCCGTTCAGGCTCAAAGTCCCAGGCGTAGTTGTTCTCGGACTGGGGATGAGCCGGGAAACTGTCCTCGGCGCGATCGCCCTCAGACCTCGTTTGCAGAGGAGGAGAGCCGAGGCATCGATGAGCGGGGGTTTTCCGATAGTTTCTTGAGTGACGCCCTCGAAGGCGTCGCCGATCCCCTCAATGGTGGTGTGGGAACCAACGTGGGGGGAGTCGAGGGGGATGAGACGCAAGATCTCAATCCCGTAGATCGGGGCTTAACTGATCCCACAGACGTATTTATCCCCTTACCGTCACTCCCATAAAGAGGTTGGAGGAGGTAAGGGGATGGGGGGGGGGGGGAAAATGGGTCGCCTGGGATTCGAACCCAGAACTAGTCGGTTAAAAGCCGAATACTCTGCCGTTGAGTTAGCGACCCAATTGATGGGGCGTCCGTTTCGCGCCTTAACTACTATAGCACAGCCATCTAAAAGTGCAAGGGGTTCGAGAAATTTTTTTCAATCGAGATGAAGATCGAGGCGCACGAGCATTTCTAGGCTGGAACGGGGATGAACATGAATCAGGCGATCGCCCGTATTGAGGGCGTTGCGCGGTGCGCTCCAGGGTTCGAGACAGTAGTAGTCTTTCCCTTGGATGGCCCAAAAGACGAGGGTCGAGAAGGGAGTGCTATATTCGAGATTGAGGGTGAATCCTTGCTTGCGATCATAGACACTCGCACTCTGGCTCTGGAGTTGGGTGAAGGCTACATCAATCTCCTTGCGTTCAAAATTGAACTGGTTATGGAAGTCATGCAGCGTTCCATCGAGTTGGTCCCAATATTGGCTAGAGGGGAGATGAAACCGCAATTGAGATTTATCGGGAACCTGGAAGTAGGGATGCAATCCCGTGGAGAAGGGGAGAATTGTCTCCTCACTGGGGTTGGTGTAGCGTTGGATAATTTCTAGAGTATGTCCGTGCAGCCGGTAGGTGAAGGACAGATGGAACTCAAAGGGATAAACCGCGAGGGTTTCCTCGTTGCTGGCCAGTTCCAGAGTCAAACTAGCGCTTTTGTCCGTACTGGATTCACCAACCGTCCAGGGCAAATCCCGTGCAAACCCATGTTGTTTGAGGTTGTAGGAGGTTCCCTCATGGGTATAGGTGTTGTTGGGGAGATTGCCGCAAATGGGAAAGAGGACGGGAATCCCGCCACGGACGCTCAGTTGAGGGTTCGCGAAGCGTTCAGCATCGAAATAGAGGATGTCGTGATCGCCAACTCGCCAGCGCGTCACGAGTCCGCCGCGTTCCGGGACAATTTCTAGTTGGGCCTGGGCCGAGTCGTCGGACAGGATATAGGTGGGGTAGAGTTTCGTTTCAGTGGCGATCGCGTACATGGGTAATTATTTGGCCCCTCTCGACACTCCTCATGGGGAGTAACATGGTTAATGGTAACGAATCCTGGCTCTATCCTACGACAGTCGGGGCGATTCGGGAACAGACGTCGGGAGGGAGTGGGGCCGAGCCTGGTTGGCCTCAAAGTGAATCCGGATCAACTCCGAGTTCTTGCAGCTTAGCCCTGAGCTTAGCATTCGTCTGACGTTCCGCCTCCGCCGCCTCCTCAGGCGTAGGAATCAGCGTCTCCTCAGGACTAAAAAAGCGCAAACGCTCCTCATGAATCCCCAAATAGAGTCCCAACTGCTGACTCCATAACCATCCCTGAGCATTGGCCTCTAAGGGATGATAAACCCCATCGAGCAAATGGAAGCCTTGAAACTCCAAGCTGTGGGGGTCGAACCAGAAATAGTCGGGAGTTCTGAAGGTATCCTGATAAATCTCCTTCTTGAGTTCTCGGTCGGTCTTGGCGGTGCTGTCCGAGAGCAGTTCGATAATCAGATTGGGATATTTTCCCTCTTCCTCCCAAACCACCCAACTTTTGCGGGGTTGATTTGTGGTTCCGCGCACTACAAAGAAATCAGGACCTCGGAACAACTCAGATTTGAGTTGACGGGGACTATAGTAAATTGTCAGGTTTCCCGCACAGAAGTAGTCCTGACGGTCTTTCCAAAGCCAGTTCAGGCAAGACATCAGCAGCAGAATCTGTTGGAGATGCAGGGAACTTTCCAAGGGGGGTTCATCACTGGGGAGGTCACTGGAGGGAAATACAATCTCATCCGTCTCATTCGTGGAGAGGGTGTCTGAGACTTGGTCTGGGAGCGTCTGCGCAGGATTAGAAAGGGAAGCAGACATGGTGATAAGGCTCGCTTGTCTAAACTGACCTTAGTTTAACAACTTAGCTCAGGTCTTCTAGCACCACCTCATCATAAATCTCAGCCACCGCCATCTCGAAATTCACGGACTTGAGGGGAACCCTATCTCCCGCCGTGAAGCGTTGTGGCCGCCAAAATCCTGAGTCATCGGGGTGATACCGTTCCACCTCGGCTCGGTCTTGGCGGACGAGGAGATAGTTTTGCAAACTGGGTAAGGTTTGATAGTTGAGGCGTTTTTCCCGGCGGTCTAGCTTTTCGGTGGAAGGAGACAGCACCTCGACAATTAAACAAGGATGAGTTTTATAGTATCGCTGCTGGTCTTGGGGGTCGCAGGTGACCATCACATCGGGGTAGTAGAAGAGATCTGAGTGATTCACCGCATTTTGAATCTGGACTTTCATATCGGCGATGAAGGTTTTGCAGCCACTCCCTCGCAGATGAGATTTCAGAAGACTAGCAATATTGAGGGCGATGCGATTATGTTCCTCACTTCCACCCGTCATAGCGAAAATCTCACCGTTGAGATATTCGTGGCGGATGGAACTGCGTTGTTCTCCTTGAAGATAGTCGGGAATGGAGAGGAAGGCGGGGGCTGTATTCATCAAAAACTCCTTGTGGAAACCCGGTGGAGCGTGGCGTCCACCCCCTCCTTTGTTCGCAGTCGGTCCAGGGTTCAATACCCCACTGACGGACCATCTCTGCGGGCAACTGACTAAAATGCCCGTGGCGCGATAGAGTAACGTAACTTTGCCAGCACTAAACTGGCCAATGCGCTTCCAGGTCAACCCAGAAACAGAAACCTGCCTGGCGGTATCCCCACTGACATAGCCAACCGAGACGCGACCGGCCATTTCAGCCCGCACCAGATCCCCTTTTCGGAATCCATGCCGAGTCACCGTTCCACCATACTTACGACGGACTCCATTTTTCCTCGGAACCATCAGGTGCAGTTGCCGACGACTGATGGGTGGGCGTTTAATCACCACAAATGGGGCAGATGTGAGCTTAACCTGGCCCAATACCAGACAACCGTGACTCCGTTTTCCGTAGAAAGGGCGATACTTAACGAAGTACCCACAAGCTAAAGCTATACCATCGACGGCATGGGTTTGGGGGATTGGCCTGGCTTTATCCTGAGATTTCGTTAATCCCAAAATCGAGCGAACTTGAGCCGTGCCATTGCCATCGCTCTGCCACCCATAGCGAGTATAAACCGGAGCAATCTGCTCCATTTGCTCAAGGGCGTAGGCTTGCCCCACCATGACCGGTGAGAAACCTTTACCGGATTTTGCCCCTTTTCGACCTGAGGTTAGGTCCACGTCAGCGCGGACTTTCTCGTAGCCAATGGCAGCAATGGGGAAGAGTCGAGATAACTCCTGAACCACCCGAAACTCTAAGTCTCGGTTGGCTCGGATGCTGGGGGCGACTTTCTTCTGTCTACGTCTGAACCACCCGAAACTCTAAGTCTCGGTTGGCTCGGATGCTGGGGGCGACTTTCTTCTGTCTACGGTTGTTAAATCGTTTTTGGCGATGATTCCGTAATGGGAAGGGTAAATCTCGATTAATCCGCCGACTACGGCGAGAACGCCGAAGCATTCTGCGATTATCCATCCGCTCCCGTACCTTGGGGTAGGGGAGTTCTAGGTGGGACTGAAATAGGGTCGCTTTAGACGATTGAACGGCAATCCCTGAATAGAGTTTGCCGGGATCGACTCCAACCACAATGGGTTGAGTCTTACGACCCGATGGTTCGGCGTTCAGGCGCACGGCCTTAAGGCGCAGATTAGTTTTTACCCATGTCGCTCGCCCCTGCTCTACCCACCGCTGCGCGCGACGGCGCTTGGTGGGCATGGCGGGAGTCCCATCCGGGTTTTGAACGGGGATACGTTGCATGGAAGATAATTCCCAAACTACAGGTCTCTTAAGCCAGTACATACGGGGTGTCTGGGTTAACCCCACTCCCTGAGATTCCAGGGCCTTACAGATAATCCGATTTAGAGAAGCAACCGGACGTGTTGCCGTATGTACCTCAATGGCCGATTCGCAGCTACGACCGGGTTATCTCCGGTCACTCCCCCACCTCGGCAAATGCCAGGTGGGGGTCATTGAAGGCGGTTCACCCGGGAGAGAAGCGGGGAAGGGGTTGTCAAGGATTTTGTTTTTATTCTAGCCAGGGTCTGCTGAAATCGGGCTAGAACCGATCGCCCGAGGTTCTCGTATCCCTATTAATCATGAAACCTTCTATAAGAATTTTCGTGAAAACGGCTACAATTACGGTTCTGCTGGGATTGGGGGGATTCCCGCTGTCAGGGACTTTGCCTTTGTCTATCCCGCGTTTATGGAGTCGTTGGGGTCTGTGAATTAGACTGGAGATATGCTTTGCGAGTCTGGAACGCCCATGTCTGTCTATCTCACCGTCCGCGATCGCCAACCCTATCACAGCCTACTGGCGGACTATGAACCGGGTCAACGGGCCATGTCTGCTTTAGAGACCCATCATGGCAATGTGGAAACCACCGTCGAAGATCTCTGGAGTCAAACTCAGGGGCCGCCGGAGTTCAGCCGAGGGCGCAAATTGTGGGATACCCTGATTAAGGTGTTGCGGGAAGAACTCTGCGGCGATGAGGGGCTTCAGGCTCAATTTCAGACTTATACGAAGAATCCCGGCAGTGCGCCCTTATTGACTGGGTTAATTGTCTCTCTGACGACGGCAGCGGGCCTGCCCATTGACCCGGCCATTTCAACGATTGTGGTTCTCTATATTCTCAAGATTAGCCTCAATGTGTTTTGCGAGTATACGGCGTCATCGTGAATCTCTCCCCCGCAGAACTTGGCGAAATGCTAAGACTGCCTCTAGGGGATTCGAGGATGTTACCTGCTGGGTCAATTGGGAGACGGTTAAATCAGGGAGTTGGGCGCTTCTGTCACGGTTCTGATACCGAGACTCGCTCAAGACGTAAATTTCTAATTGACCCCGTTGCCAAAACCAAACTTCAGGAACTCCTAACCCTTCATAGATAGCCAGACTATCAATTCCACCTGACGTAATGACAATACCAAACTTCAGGAACTCCTAACCCTTCATAGATAGCCAGACTATCAATTCCACCTGACGTAATGACAATTTCTAGAGCCAGGTCAGGATAGGGTTTTTCCTCATGGAAACAGTAACACTCATCGGGTTCAATCCCTCGTTTCTAGAGCCAGGTCAGGATAGGGTTTTTCCTCATGGAAACAGTAACACTCATCGGGTTCAATCCCTCGGCTGTTGGATTCTCAGCGAAAGGTTGTTGACCCCAATCCCCAGAAAGGAATTCGCGTTTCTTCGAGATATACCTCGATGAGTCGCGCCAGGTTGCGCTTGATGAGTTTATGATTGCGACTCGGAGACACCAGTTATAATTGACCCTCTAGGTATTTTTAGGCGCAAATTGGGTAATTCATCGCCAAATAATTGCAGGAATTGCTCATATTTTTGCCAACTGACCCCTTGTAGAAGAAGCTGTTGAGGACTGTCTGACTGTAAAAGTATTGAGGTTGAAGACGGTAACCAATTCGTCTGGGAGCATTACCCATGCCGAGGTCATCATGAACAAACTCCTCCAAGGCGTTGTCCGAGAGGTGAAAGGGATGAATTTCCGGACTTTTTTTCCTTACATTGGACTGTTGGGTCAACAGCTTTGCCAGCAGCCGCGCTTGACTCGGCTATAATCGTCGGATTCCCATCTTTGCCCTCTCAGGCATCATCCTCAATGGCTAAACCTTATCTGGTTTGGGCGGCGATCGCCCTCAGTGTAACTCTGGCGGCCTGCAATCCTCAAACAGCACAAACCGACGGAGAAAACAGCACCTCCTCCCCCAGTCCAGAAACAGTAACAGACCCCAGTGCAACCGTCTCCCCAGCGCCATTACAAGCCAAAGTCGAGTTAGGAACGATTCAGAGTTTACAGAGTGGCGATCGCGCCTGCTATGTCGAAGTACTCGGGGCCAGTGGTAGCATTAGCAAGCAACTCGCGGGGTTCGAGATTTGTGAAAATACTGATTTAGTCGGCCAACCCGCGCGTCTATTCTACGAACCCCAGTCGATTCAAGCCGCTTCCTGTCAAGGAAACCCCGAATGCCGCGATCGCGAAACCGTCTTATTAATCGTACGCGCCGAGTCAACAGCTACCCCAGCCCCCGCTGCACAAGCTTCCGCCACACAACCCCCCGCCACACAAACCCCAGTTCCGGTGGCACAAACCCCCACCGCTACCCCCATTCCTACTCCGGTTCCCACTCCCATCCCTCAAGCTCGCGCCCCCAGGGGAGACTATATGGGTATCGCAGCGACAGGAGAGGACGTGTACTATAACGGCATTGCCTTCCAATGTGGCGATCTTCCCCCGAACGATCGCTGTTGGAGTCGTCCCAACGTCAGCTATACCATTGGCAATGATGAAGTCTTCGGCATTGTCGATTGTCAGCAAATGGTGTTAACCGAAGCCTGGGTTGGGGGAGAGTTAGTCGCCGAAAACCTATCTCCCCAGTCTGAGGCGATCGCCAGCGTCCTCTCTCTTGCTTGCTACGAGGCCTTTGACTGACCTTTCGATTCCGAGGAAACGCCCGACAAATCGTCCCCGGTATATTCATTTCCAGGTAACTCCAAACAATAGCCAGCCCCATAGACCGTCTTAATATACTTCGGATGGCGAGGGTCTGGCTCCAATTTGGTGCGTAAATGGCGAATATGAACCCGAATCGTCTCGATATCATCGTCAGGGTCATACCCCCAAACTTCCTTGAGGATATCGCTCGGAGAGACCGTCTGTCCGTGACGTTGCAACAGACAATGGAGGAGTTCAAACTCCAGATGAGTGAGTTTGACCGTTTTATTGAACCAAATCGCTTCAAACCGCTCAGGAACCAGCGTCAACGAACCATAATTGAGGATTTCCGTATGTTTCGCCGCTTGAGGAATGCGATCAGTGCGTCGCAACAGGGCCCGAACTCGGGCCAACATCTCCTCAATCTCAAAGGGTTTCGTCATGTAGTCATCAGCACCCGCGTTAAACCCCTCAACTTTCTCCTGGGTTTGCCCCAAAGCAGTGAGCATGAGAATGGGAACATCGGCCGTGCGATCGTCACGACGTAACCGCTGACAGACGGTAAACCCATCGACCTTCGGCAGCATCAAATCTAAAACAATCAGATCAGGCACTAATTGCATTGCCAAGGCCTGAGCTTTGACACCGTCTTCAGCTTGGCTCACTTCATACCCGGCCATTTCTAGGTTGATGGCAACCAGTTCGGAAATTGCGGGGTCATCGTCAATGACGAGTATCCGGGGCATCGTTCATAACTCTTGACATTCTAGGGGTTAATAGTATCCCTGAGCTAAAGGTTTGTAGCAAACCGTTACAGAATACAAAAAAACCTTTTCTGATTATACGCATTCTGCGTCAATTCCGTCATAAAAATTTAAGAAGCTTAGGAAAACCTGACCCTTAGGGACTTCATGACGCACCTAGGGAGGGTTGAACCGCCTCTGGGGTTTCAATCTGCCCTCCACAAACCCGCAACACCTGAGAACTCCTGAGCCACTGAGCATCAAAGGCTCCCAGGTGGGTGGTTGAGATGAGGGTTTGGAAGCGATCCTCAATGGTGTCGAGGAGTTGATTTTGTCGTTGCAGATCCAACTCTGCTAAAACATCATCGAGGAGTAACACCGGCGGTTCCCCGACAACCGCCTCAATTAGTTGTAATTCTGAGAGTTTCAGGGCTAACACCAGAGTCCGCTGTTGGCCTTGGGAACCATAGCGTCGGGCCGGGGTTTGATTGATTGAGAGCATCACTTCGTCTCGGTGCGGGCCGGTGAGGGTGGTTCCTTGGTACTGTTCGGCGAGGTGGCGATCGCGCAATTGCTGCAAAAATCCTTGACGCACCGCCTCGGCATCGTTGAAATCGGGGATATCTTGTACCTGGGGAGCATAGTCAACGGATAAACACTCCGTTTGGCCACTAATCTCTCGATGCCACAGTTGGGCCAGAGGCGCAATTCGCTGTATCGCTCGCCAACGTCGTCGCATGACGCGGGCCCCCGCCGTCGCTAATTGGAAATCTAAGACAGAACGCATGGCCTCATCCCCAACTTGGGAGCGGCCACGATACTGTTTCAATAGGGCATTGCGATGACGGAGAATCTGGCCATAGTCCTTCAACAAATGGGCGTAGAGGGGTTCGAGTTGGATCACCAGGCCATCCAGCCAGCGGCGGCGATCATCGGGGGAACCGCGCACTAAGTCCAAATCCAGGCTGGAAAACTCCACGACATTCAGTAATCCCAGGAAATCCACCTGACGACGACAGGCTTGGCGATCGACAAACACCGTGCGTCGGCCCGATCGCCGCAGCCGAATTTCTAAGTCAATCTCCCCAGTGATGCGTTCGAGGCCACCGCGAATTTGCCCCATAGCCGCGTCGTTTTGCACCAACTCGCGATCGCTGGTGGCCCGTTGGCTTTTCAGAGTCGACAGCAGGGCCACACTTTCCAAGAGATTCGACTTTCCCTGAGCGTTATTCCCCACCAGAATCGTTTTTGGCGCTGTAAAGTTCACCGTTTGCGCCGTATAGTTGCGGAAGGCTTGCAGATTCAGGGACTTCAAGTACACGGTTAAGGGAGGGGTGAGGGGGCCATTAGCGGAAAATGTCAGGAACCCGTTGACGTAAGGCCTCGTTCAGTTCCGGGAGGCGCGATCGCATCTGCCAATACCAGGCGACTCGCTCTCGATAATGGAGCGATAATAGCCGCTGATCACGAACCCAGTTATAGGCGTTTTGGGCCAGTTGTCGCCGCCAGGAGGTATCTGTCACCAGACGGCGAAACTTCTCTTCAAACTGATCCAGGGTTTCGTATATTACCCCAGTTTGTCCCTCCTGCACCGACGCGGCGTAAACCGTCGGACTGGCCAACACCGTCACCCCCTGTCCCGCACATTCGATAAACTTAAGATCCGATTTCATGGAGTTGAACTCGGTGTAGTTCAGGGGAAGCAGGGCCAAATCCGCCTCGCGTAGCAATTCATGATAGCGGCGATAGGAACAGGTGGGTTCAAACTGCTTATGGGGAGTCTCCAAGGCCTGAAAGAACTTTTGGTCGTGAACCACCTGCACTTGCACGCGATCGCCCAAGGGTTCAAGAACTCGATTAATTCTATCAACCAACGGCTGCCAATCCCGTTCTCGGTTCAAGGCGCCAAAAAATACCGTCATGCGGCCATCCTGGCGATACTCTCGCGCCGGGGGAAGTTCCGGGAGTTGATTGGGGAACACCTTGACATAGGGGTTGAACTGACGCAAAAACTCCGCCAGGGGTTCGGTGGAGGTTTGGATGCAGTGACAACTGCGATAGGTGATGAAATCTTCTTTGATATGTTCGGGCCAAAAGCGTGGATCATCATCCATCTCGACGACAATCAGATATCCCGCTTCAATTAATTGCCGTTGTTTACTCACTGCATCGGCTTTTGTCAGGCGCGATCGCTGCCAAATAAAGACCTTTTCTTCTCCCGACAACGCCGCATTCAGGCGCACATTATAGAGTTGGGCATCGGTGCGAACCCCTGGGATGGTGCGAATACAGCGATCGGGTTGATACACCCGCACCTGATCCGATGCCATGGTAGAAATCATCACCGTCTGCACAAACAGTCGTTTCAGCAGTTGCTCCCCTTTCCAAGCTCGCACTAAATAGGCTTCTGTTTGATTGCGTTTTTCATAATTCGGCAAAGGAATTTGATAGGCATCTAAAACAGGTTTTAGTTTCTCCTGAAAAGCTTTAGATTCCTCGGTAACATCCCCATAACGCTCCATCTCAAACAATTGCAAATTGGCAGCAGTAAAGATTTTTTGCACATCATCGACATCTAATGTATCCTGATGCTTGCCTTGCAGTAACCCTAAAATTGCCCGCCAATAGTGAGGGTTGGGAACTGCACAAATTACCTGTCCATGGTGTTTTAGCCAAAGGCGAATGGTTTGCAACAGTTTAACCGGTTCCGCCAATTGAGCTAAGTTTCTAGAAATGACCACACAATCGATAGAACCTGGGGCGATCGCCAAATTCGCAATCTGAGATAATGGCGTCTGAAACACCTGATCAAGGCGAGATTTGGCGCTATTAAGTTGTTCTAGCTGCTCATCGATGCCAATATAGGTTCCATGAGGGTTAATTCGTTTATACGCCTCCCCCATCTCACCTGTCTGACAGCCAATCTCCACCACCTGGTTCGCATCGGGGGGAATCAGATGTAAGAGGCGAGTACTCAGACTTTCATGGACAAGTTTGCGGCTAATTCCCTGTAAGTGAATCGATACTTGAGGATGGCTGTCAAGTTTGAGGCGTTCTAACTGTGCCTGACGCTTGCGAAAAATATAGCGGCGACATCGCTGGGTTTGCGTCTCCCCACCCCGTTGATTAAAATGGTCAACCAGTCCATCTTTCCGAATCCGATAATGTAGCTTTACGCCCGGCATAGGATATCCCACAAATCCCTTTAAGGCCATGGCAATAAACAGGTCATAATCCTCAAATAACCCTAGATTGGGGTCAAAGCCTCCCGCCGCATCAAACGCTTTGCGAGTGAATAAGGAATTAACATGAATAAATGGAGATTTGAAAAGCTTATCCACAGACCAGGGTTGAGCTGGAATTGTATTGCTGGCATCTCCAAACAACACCATTGTTGGATATAATGGGCAATATTTTTCTGGCAGTTGTTCTGCTTGATTGACTAAAGTTTCAATATAACCTGGGTCAAAATAATTATCAGAATCAAGCGGTAAAATATACTTGCCTTTTGATAGAGAAATGGCTAAATTCCGCGCGGCTGCAACTCCGACATGCTTGGCGGACTTGACAAGATAAAAGGAAAACTGCGATCGCAACTCCTCCAAATAGTCAGCCGTCCCATCGGTTGAGCCATCATCGATAACAAAATGTTCAATGTTGGCATACTTGGACTGTTGAACCGACTCCAAGGCCTGACGAATATAGCGTTTATCGTTGTAGCAGGGGGTAATGAGACTAACTAGAGGAGAAGACATGGGGGCAAAAGGCAAGAGGCAAAAGAAGGGAACAGGGAACAGGGAACAGGGAATAGGGGGCAGTAGGCAGTAGGCAGTCGGGGTGGGGTGGGGTGCGTGCCGGAACGCACCAATCAGGGAATCGGGAATCATTATGATTAATGATCGCCCTTTCGTTGTAGTTGTTGTTGTTCGACGGCTTCAAAGAGGGCTTGAAAGTTCCCTTCCCCAAAGCCTTGGGCGGTGATAGACTGTCCCTGAACTTGAACCGAACGGCGTTCGATGAGTTCAAAGAAAAAGGTAGGTTGCTGAAAAATGGGTTCAGTGAAGGTTTGCAGGAGTAAGGCGGGATAGGTGGCATCATTCCAATCTACGAGAATTTCTGCCTCAACCAGTTGCCGCCATTCCGATTCCCTCAGACAAAACCCCGTTTTCTGACGCAGGCCCTCATAATAGGTTCCAGGAACCTTAAGAAAGGATAGCCCCAACTGTCGGAGTCGGGGAACCCAATGCAGAATATTTGGGGTATTCAGGGCGATATGCTGAATCCCGGCCCCGCGATTGTGATCCAGAAATTCCTGAATTTGTGAGTTGGGAGAGGTGGGTTCATTAACGGGAAGTTGAACACCGCTGTCGGGGTGAACCAAGACTTGGGAATGGAGCGACGATCGCGCGGTGGCAATGGTAAATTGCTGTTGTGGGGCAAAGCCCAAGACATCGCAATACCACTCTACCGCCGCTTGCAGTTTTCCTGAGGGCACGTTGAGAACACTATGATCGATCGCCCCCACAGGGCCGCCAGTTCCCGATTTCCTCACCGGTTCTTCAGATGGCCCCTCAAGTTTCTCAAGTTCAAGTTTCTCAATTAGGGTATGTCGCAAAGACCCCCAGGCGGCGATTTGGGCGGTGAGTTCTCCCTGCGAGGAACGATGCGGCGGGATTAAGACCCTCACCTTAGGATGAGCGCAAATCTCCGCCAGATTTTGCACCCTGAGAGCGATGTCAGCCACCCCCGGAGGGTGTTTTTGCAAAAACTGGGCGACGGGGCTATTGGGGCGGCCAGGAGCCGACAGACAGAGCTTGAGATGGTCGGTGTTGAGGATCTCAAGTTGAGAGTCTGGGGTGATCAGTGCAGGCTGAGACTGAAACCCGAAGATATGAACAAACCAGTCACGCCAAACTCGGGCCTGGTCGACGTAGAAATGAACGTGGTCGATTTGTACCATATTCTAGTAAGAGACACGGTATTAACGGTGCAACGTCGGTTAGGACAAAGGGAAATTATGGGTGGACAGGTTGCAGAACTTGCAGATCAGTGGCCGGGAGGAACAATTGTCCAATGGGGAGACTTAACGGAGGCGGAACGCCATCACCTCAAGGCGGCCACAACCGGGGAGACTCCCGAAGCCATCTTGTATCCCCAGACGGTTGAGGCCTTGGCTGAGGCGATGCGGATCGCCCATGATTGGGGAATTGCGGTAATTCCCATGGGATCGGGTTCCAAACTCCATTGGGGGGGAGTCGTGAACAACGCTCCCTGGGTGATGTCCACCCGTCACCTCGATCGCCTTGTGGAACACGCCGTTGGGGATTTAACGGTGACAGTCGAAGCCGGGGCGAAATTGAGGGCCGTTGAGGAAATTTTAGCGAAATCTCAGCAGTTCTTGGCGATCGACCCCACCTATGCCGATGATGCCACGATTGGCGGCATCGTGGCCACAGGAGATATGGGAAGTTGGCGACAGCGATATCACAGCATTCGCGATCGCCTCATTGGGATCTCCTTTGTTCGCCATGATGGACAACTGGTTAAGGCCGGGGGACGGGTGGTGAAAAATGTGGCTGGCTATGACTTAATGAAACTCCTCACTGCCTCCTATGGAACCCTGGGGGTGATCACGCAGTTAACCTTCCGTCTCTACCCCCTTCCCGAAGCCTCACAAACCCTCGTCATGACGGGAGAGGCCTCAGGGATTGGGGAAGCCGTGATGGCGATTCGGCGATCGTCGGTGGTTCCCACTGCCCTAGATTTGCTCTCCCTGGGCCTGCTGCATCGGCTACAACTTGAAGGGGAGTTAGGCTTAGGGATTCGGGTGCAGAATGTTGGCCCAAGTGTGGAACAACAAAGCGATCGCCTGCGGGAGTTGGCCCAACGACTCGGGTTAGGGGTTACCTCATTTGAGGCTGAGGAGGAACAGGAATTTTGGGGGCGATCGCAGCAGGCCCTAGAACAGGGAACCCCCCAGGAACGGGTATTGCTCAAATGGGGAGTTCGTCCAACAGCCATGATCTCTACCTTAGACCGTCTTGAGGAGATTTTGGCCCAGCTTCAGGTGCAACCTGGCAACGAGAGGGCGATCGCCCGTTTCTATGCTGGGAGTGGCCTGGGACATCTCACCCTCCCCCGTCATCAAGCCACCAGCAGCATTCTGGGGCAACTGCGTCGCCATTGCCAGGCCAACGGCGGCTTTCTCACAATTTTAGAAGCCCCTCAAGCCCTCAAAGGTCAAATCAACCCTTGGGGAGATCTCGGCAATGCCAAAATCGCCATGGCACGCATTAAACAGCAGTTTGACCCTCAAACTCGCCTGAGTCCAGGTCGCTTTCTGCTTTAATCCCCGAAAACCATCGCGGAGAAGCGTCAAAAAGCCGATATATTATAATGTCAACTTCCCAGAACCATTTTTTTTGATAACAACTCATGAATCGACTCAAACAGCAACTTTCTCTAGTGAGCGAACTCCTGTTTACTCCTGAGACCCGAGACACCTATTCCAAGGCATTATCCCTGACAGGGAAGCTATTAAAGGAAATTCTCACCCTGCTCTGGATGATATTTTGTTTGGTGTTTCTCATCTTTTTCTGGGCCGGACAATATGTTCGACAAATTACTTATAATACAAAAGTCTGGTATCAAAACCAAGAAAATCAACACAGTGAAAACCGCTTTGCAGATTTGAGTAAATCCCTCGTCGATGTGGGGTCTTCCGGCAGTCGCTATGTCATTAGCCAAGCCAAGCAACAACTGGGGATTCAAGGCGATCCCAAACCCATTCCGGCGATCGCTCCCGTAGCCACAGTAAACGCCGAAACCGTCACCGATACCGACCCCGACGAAGACGAACCCGAACCCGAACCCGAGGCCACCTCCCCGGAACCTGAACCCGAACCCGAACCCGAACCTGAGGCCATCTCCCCGGAACCTGAACCCGAACCCGAACCCGAGGCCACCTCCCCGGAACCTGAACCCGAACCCGACACCAGTTCAATCCCAGATCCCTTCGACTCCTCCGACAGTCCAAAATCCAGCGAAACCCCCTAACCTCCAACCGGGCAAGCCTCCAGGTTTGCCCCCTTTTGTCCCTTCCCCACTACTGCCTACTGCCTTTTGCCTCTTGCCTCTTGCCTCTTGCCTCTTGCCTCTTGCCTCTTGCCTCTTGCCTTCTTCCCTATGACCTCCATCCCCGCCAAAGAAAGCAACTTCCTCGGACAAAATCCCCACATTGGGGAACTCACCGCCAACGAAACGGGATTTGACAGCAAACATCCCCCCCAACAGGACTTAATTGATACCTGCGTTCACTGTGGCTTTTGTCTGTCCACCTGTCCGAGTTATCGCGTCATCGGCAAAGAGATGGACTCCCCCCGAGGACGAATCTACATGATGGATGCCATTAATAAAGGGGAAGCGGACTTACAACCTGCCACCAGTCAACATTTTGATTCCTGCCTAGGCTGTCTGGCCTGTGTCACCACCTGTCCCTCGGGCGTTGAGTATGACAAACTGATTGCCGCCACTCGGCCTCAGGTGGAGCGAAATGTGCCCCGTTCCTTGGGCGATCGCCTACTGCGTTCCCTGATTTTCAATCTCTTTCCCTATCCCAATCGCCTGCGGCCCCTTCTCTACCCACTCCTGGTATATCAAAAATCCGGTTTGCGTCAGGTGGTTCGTTCCACCGGCCTGTTAAACCGAGTGTTTCCCCGCTTAGGAGCGATGGAGGCGATTCTCCCAGAGATTGATCACAAATCCCTCCAACGTGATTTTCCCACGCTCATTCCCGCTCAGGGGCAAAAACGCTACCGCGTTGGCATGATTCTCGGTTGTGTGCAGCGGCTCTTTTTTGACCCGGTGAATGCCGCTACCGCGCGAGTTTTGACGGCGAACGGCTGCGAACTCGTGATTCCCAAAACTCAGGGCTGCTGTGGGGCATTACCCGCTCACCAGGGACAGGAATCTCAGGCCCAGGCGATCGCCCGTCAGATGATTGATAGCTTCGAGGGCAGCGATATTGACTACATCGTGATTAATGCCGCCGGCTGTGGTCATACCCTCAAAGAGTATGGACATATCCTACAAGATGACCCCAACTATCGGGACAAAGCCCGAGAATTTGCCAGTCGCGTTCGGGATGTGAATGAGTTTTTAATCGATGTGGGCGTTACCACTCCCCTGCATCCTCTCCGCGATGGTGAGTTGGCGATCGCCTATCAAGATGCCTGTCATCTAATTCACGGGCAAAAAATTAGTGCCCAACCTCGGCAACTGTTGCGGCAAATCCCCCACGTCTCCCTACGCGAATCCCAGGATGCCGCCCTCTGTTGTGGCAGTGCCGGCGTTTACAATATGCTGCAACCACAGGTGGCCGATGAACTCGGGCAACTCAAAGTAGAAAACCTCAGCCAAACAGGGGCCGACATTATCGTCT
This sequence comes from Sodalinema gerasimenkoae IPPAS B-353, assembly GCF_009846485.1. Taxonomy (GTDB): domain Bacteria; phylum Cyanobacteriota; class Cyanobacteriia; order Cyanobacteriales; family Geitlerinemataceae; genus Sodalinema; species Sodalinema gerasimenkoae. The sequence goes on along the minus strand of NZ_ML776472.1, from coordinate 3,952,609 downwards.
CCGCCAACCCCGGCTGTTCCCTGCAAATCCAAAAACATCTACAACTCCAGGGGCGACAGACTCCGCTCTATCACCCCATGCAACTGTTGGATTACGCGATTCGTGGTGAGCGACTCCCCTCGCCTTAATGACGCAAACTCCCACAACGCAAGGCAATCATCAAAACTAGCGTTCCATTAAATGAGACCCCGGAGCGCAAGTCACCGTCCCCTCAGCCGTTTCTGGGGGAGTTGGCATGGCCGGGGCCGTCAGATCCGGCTCATCGCTGCGACAGATTCCCACCAGAGACACCTCCAAACCCCGTTCATTGGGAACCATAAACACCCCACTGGTAAAACTCCGTAAATCCTCCCGTTTCGCCGTGGTCGTGATGCGAACCTGGTTACCGCTGCCATCGGCCCGATTAATCTCAATACGATAGTCATCCGTCTCCAGGGGAACCGGCTGAGCATTGAGAGGTTCCATGGAATCAGCAAACTCCCGGAACTCCAGATAATGAGTGCGTTGGGCCCGGCTGATATCAATCAAAACATCCAAGGCGTTGGCTTCCACAAGACGGGCCGGGAGTTTAGTGGACGTCGAGACTCGTTCAAACTCAGCCACGTTCTCATCAAAGGCATCTGGCCGGGGTGAACCGGGTTCAGTCCCCTCAATCTGAAACTGCAACGTCCCCGAGTCAGTCATCTCGGCAATGGTGGCCACGCGATCGCCGTTGGGAAGAATCAAATCAATGGCATTGGGAGAACCGGCCCCAACCTCATAGCCAAATTCTTGGGAGACGGTGCGTCCTCTAGGCAGGGTGACAATGAAGTGGAGAACCCCCACCTCGGTGAAAATAAACGTTAGAGGTTCCCCGCCGAGGGCCGAGGGAGAGAACCATTGTCCGAGAATCGCCTCAGCCAACTCAGGGGTTGACTCATTTTGGGCCAAACGCAGTTGAGAGGGGATGGAACCGGGATGGGATAGCACCCTTCCCCCTGGGGAGAGAATGACCCCCGTTGTTAACACAACCATCAGGGTGCAACGAGAGACAAAGCCAGATAACAAGGTCATAAATTCTGAAGCTCATCAAGCCAAACAATGTACCCAGGGTAATCCGCCACTATCGGCGATGAACTCAGTCAGAGGACACTTCTGAGGATGACTCCCGTACCACCCGTGTGGTTGGGGGCAGAGAGTCCTCGCTTGTGGTATCTTCGTCGGGGGTTCCTCGGTCTTGGAGGTGTTTGAGCAACTTCTGTGCTGGAGACACCGGTGGCGGCTTACTCACATGGAGTTGAATCTGGGGACCCGTCCGAGCCAAGCGGACAATCGAGCCATCGGCGGCGGGGATTTCCTCAATGGGAGAATCCTCAAGATAGGTTCCATTGGTCCCGAGATTCACGAGATACCACTGACGTTGCTCATCACAACGGAGTTCCAGATGATAGCGAGAGACGACAGCACTGTAAAGCACAACATGGTTATCTGGGGCACGACCAATACGAACAACCGTATCATCCTCAAACGTCCAGCGTTTGAGCGGGATCGACTGGTGGGGGTGGAGGAGAGTTAGAGTAATCACGCGACAGAAAAACGGTGAGGTAGAGAGGCAACCAGGACAACAGACTCGAAAACTCATACCAGGGGGGAGGTAATCCCCGTTTTAATCACTTCCCAGTTCGGTCAACTGAAAGATAAACGTCATTAAGTCTCCTTTTCCGAGAGCGATGCGATCGCCGGCTTGGAGTCGGTGACGGTTTCCCTGGGGGAGGAGCGTATGGTTAATATACGTCCCGTTGGAACTGCCCATATCTTCAACATAATATGTTTGCCCCTCCTGTTGAATTTCAGCATGAACACGGGAGACGATTTGAGCGTTGGCAAAGCCCGCTAAATCCAAATCAGGGGGAACGCGAGGATTGGCTTTCCCCAAGCGAAAACGGGCAAATTCAAGGGGCAAAGCAATCTGGGTCTGACTTTGCTGATGCAACAATTTTGCCACGGGGGCTTGTAAGACTGTAGCTGAGTCAACCGACGGGGAGGTCACGACATCAGCCGACAAAGGAGTATGACAGGATTGACACTCCAGGGTTCCCGTGGGGTTGACATGATTACAATGGGGACAAACAATCATCAGGCTCAGGACGCTCAGGAGGACAAACGCACAGGAGGGGGGGTTGGGCTGTCGCGATTAGTTACCGACTCACCTTAACCGGACTCACCTTAACCGGACTCACCCTAACTAGAGATGGCCGTTACATTGGCTCCCGCCCCGGCATCGAGTAGCCAGTAAATGTCGCCCTCCACTGGCTGAATCAGTCGGGAGGGGTAGGTTTGCTCGTCTCCCTCGGGGCCCAACACCTGGGCCAGGGCCGCCTGTTTATTCTCTCCGGCGATGGCGAAGAGAATGGTACGGGAGAGGTTGAGAACGGGGACTGTGAGCGTGATACGGGGTTCTCCGTCTTTGTTTCCAACGGTGACCCGGCGATCGCAGATTTCTAAGGCCTCCGTGTGAGGGAAGAGAGAGGCGGTATGGCCATCATCCCCCATACCCAACAGCATAATATCGAAACAGGGAAACTGGTCAGACTCTAGATTGAAAAACTGCCGTAACTGCTGGTCATAGAGGTCGGCATCGGTTGCGGGATCTTGGCTGCCGGTGGGCATGGGATGGATGTTACCCGGCGGCAAGGGAATCTGGTCTAGCCAAGTCCGCCGAGCCATGAGTTGATTGCTGTCAGGATGGTCTGGACTCACGTAGCGTTCATCGCCCCAGAAGATATGGAGTTTGTCCCAGGGTAAATCATGGCCGGCGATCGCCCGGTAGATGGGTTTGGGGGTACTGCCGCCGGAGAGGGCGATGGTACAAATTCCCCGCTGGGCGATCGCCGTCTGGATTTTCTCCACAATTAGAGCCACACTGCGATCCACCAGAGCGGTCTTATCCGGGAGAACTTCAATATGCTGAGTCATAGTGATGAGAGTTTGGTAGGTTCTGCCCGATTCTAAAGTACCCCGTCTTTATAGCCAACCAAGTCAGGGGCAGAGCCATCAGGGGTCATACCCCCAATTCTCCTTCCCTTCTCCCCCCTACTGCCTACTGCCTACTGCCTACTGCCTTCTCCCCCCTACTGCCTCCTGCCTCTCCCATTAAGTTTTAATACGGAGCTGGGCATGTTTCTCATGAAACACTCTACAATTTCTGTATTGCTTGATACATAAACTAAGTTTTATCACCATGAATATTGGCGTTTCTCCAGAAACCATGACATCCGTGGTCGGATTCACCCCCGAAGCCGATCAGTGGGTCCAGCTACGAGACCCCATAACTGAGTATAGTGCCGACGAGGCCCTGCTCCTATGCGAGGACGTTGAAGGCTACTGGGTAGCTTGGATTCCTAGCTACGGAGAGGCCCGCGTTCGTCGGGAACAACTCCTGAAACCAATGAACTAAGGACATTGACCTTAACGACCCAGATTATGAAGTGACTCAATCACCTCCGCACATTGTTGAGTTACAGCATCTAACCCCTCGCGATCGCCCGATTGCGGGGGGTTAACGGGTTCTCCGATGCGAATCGTCACAGGAACCGATCGCGGCTTGGACGATCCTTGAAAAATGGCTTCGGTTCCCCAAAGACAGACCGGTAAAATCGGAACTTGGGCTTTAGAAGCAATCAAGGCTGCACCGGGTTTCGGGTTGGGAATGCGACCATCACGGGTACGAGTTCCTGAGAGAAAGACCCCCGTCGCCCAGCCGTTCTCTAAATACTCTAAGGCTGAACGAATGGCACTGCGATCGGCGGCTTTGCGTTTGACGGGATAGGCCCCATAGAGGCGAATCGCTTTAGCAAAGATGGGATTTTTAAACAGTTCTTCCTTAGCCATATAGGCCACCGGACGCTCCACGGCACAGGAAATCATGGGGGGGTCAAAATAACTAGCATGATTGCTGGTGACCACCAGGGGCCCCGATTTGGGGACGTTTTCTACACCATAGACCCGTCCTCGGAAGTAGCTATAGAACAGTGGACTCACCACTGACCATTTGAAGAGGTGATATAAGGCTAAGTTGTAGCCGGGTTCGCGGTCTTGAATCATGAGGGAACAGGGAACAGGGAACAGGGAACAGGGGGGAAGGCAATAGGCGGTAGGCAGTAGGGGGGAGAGGGGAACTGGGAATGGGGATAACCCACTCCTAGGAGGGGTTAGGGGTGTGTTGCGCGACTCTGTGGTAGGACGTTGAAAAATTGGGATTACATCTGGGATTACGCCAGTGTTTCGGCGAGGGTGTCTAACTCGGCGACGGTTCCTACATTGAGACAGTTTAACTCTTTGACGGTGCGTCCGATTAAGCCTGATAAGACTTTGCCGGGGCCGACTTCTAGGACCTGTTCAATGCCTAAGTCGGGTAAACTCAAAACAATTTCTCGCCAACGCACGGAACCGGTCATTTGCTGCTGTAAGCGAGTTTTTAGGGCAGCGGCGGCGGTTTCTGGGGTTGGATCGATGTTGGAGAGCACAGGAACTGTTGCCTCTTTGAAGTCGATGGGTTCGAGGAGAGTTTGGAACTCGGCGGCGGCGGGTTCCATGAGGGGGGAGTGGAAGGCCCCGGAGACATCTAGGGGCACGCTGCGGCGGACTTTGACTTGGGATAAGACTTGGGCGATCGCCGTCTCAGTACCGGAAATTACCACCTGGAGGGGGCTGTTATCATTGGCCAGGACAACGCCTTCTGTCTCGGCGATGGCTGCTTCGAGTTGGGGGCGATCGAACTTCATTAAAGCCGTCATCTGTCCTTCGTTGGCTTGACTCATCAGTTCGCCGCGACGTTTCACCAGTTTTAGACCGGTTTCAAAGTCCAAGACTCCTGCGGCATAGAGGGCGACATATTCCCCTAAACTATGGCCCGCCACGAGATCCGGTTGGGTGACGCCGCGATCGCGCAACAGATCCACTAAGGCACATTCGACAGTATAGAGACAGGGTTGAGTGTAGCGAGTCTCTGAGAGATTTTCCCCGGTTTCGCAGGTTTGCAACACTGACCAGCCTAAAATTGCCTCAGCCTGTTGAAATCTCTCCGCAGCTTGAGGAATGGCGGCTAAGTCAACCCCCATTCCCATGGCCTGCGATCCTTGTCCGGGAAACACCCAAGCGGTTTTCATAATTTGTGTTTTGGTATCAACGGTAACTTAATGTTACGCCGCAAAGCGTCCCCAACGGAATACCGCTGACCCCCAGGTTAGGCCAGCCCCGAATCCGGAGGCGGCAATGGTGTCTCCGGGCTGGATTTGTTGCGATCGCACGGCCTCGTTTAAGGCTAAAGGAATGGATGCAGCCGAAGTGTTACCATAATTTGCCAAATTTATCAATACTTTTTCTGAGGGAATTTTCAGGCGTTTGGCCACGGCATCGAGAATCCGTTGATTGGCTTGGTGGAGGAGTAACCAATCAATATCTTGGGTGGTTAAGCCAGAGCGGAAGAGGGCTTTTTCGACGGCTTCGGGGACTTTCTTAACGGCAAACTTATAGACTTCTGGGCCATTCATGGCGATGGTTCCATAGTCTCCTTGAGAGACCGAAATCTCCGAGGTTAGGGCCTGGGCTTGGGGTTGATAGCCCAGGGTGAGACAGTTGTTCTGAGAGCCGTCTGAGCGCATCTCAAAGCCGAGGAGGCGATCGCCCGAGTCTCGGGCTTGTAGCACCACCGCGCCGGCTCCGTCGCCAAACAAGACACAGGTCCGGCGATCGCCCCAATCCACCCAGCGAGAGAGGACATCTGCCCCAATCACCAGGACATTGCGATAGACCCCCGTGCGGAGGAACTGCGCCGCCGTCACCATCGCAAACAGGAACCCAGAACAGGCTGCCGTCAAATCAAAGGCCACAGCTTGGGGGGCATTTAAGCGATGTTGCACCCAACTGGCACTACCAAAGAGATCATCCGGGGTGGAGGTTGCCAACACCAGCAAATCCAACTCGTTGGCCGCCAAGCCAGCCATCTCCAGGGCCTGAGTCCCGGCCTGAGCGGCTAACTCCCCCAAGGACTGAGATGGAGAGGCTAGACGACGTTGGCGAATCCCGGTGCGCGATCGAATCCACTCGTCGGAGGTGTCTACCATCTGCATCAGCGTTTCGTTATCCAAGACCGCATCGGGAGCCACACCGCCACAGCCCGTTAATTCAAGTCCCAAGATTGTCATAAATTTTCCAGGATCGTCCGTCTTTACTCGCTATCACTCAATCCAACTCAACCCGCGTTCCGGGAGCTACTGTTCCACCAGGTGTTTTTCCTGGATGCGTTCAATCACACGATTATCCACCGCTTCTTTAGCCAAACGCACCGCATTAAAAATGGTCATGGCATGAGAACTCCCATGGCCAATCACACAAACCCCAGCCACCCCTAAGAGTAAGCCGCCGCCATGTTCGACATAATCAATCCGTTGCTTGAGGCGCTTGAGATTGGGCATAACATGGACCAAATCCCGCTCGTCAAGACCTTGCAATAACTCATCTTGACAGAGTTGCAGCAGGATATTTCCCACCGCTTCAGCAAACTTCAGCAGCACATTGCCCACAAAGCCATCGCAGACAATCACATCGAAATCCCCAGACAAGACATCGCGGCCTTCCGCATTGCCCACAAAGGGAATCCGGGGATGGTTTTGTAATAACTCATAGGTGCGTAGGGCGAGTTCATTGCCCTTGCAGGCCTCTTCGCCGATATTCAGCAGTCCAACTCGGGGTTCATCCCGCCCCAGAACATACTGACTGTACGCTGTCCCCAGCAGAGCAAACTGTTCCAAGAACTTGGGCCGACAATCCACGATCGCCCCCACATCCAGAATCAACACTGACCGATCGGGATTCATGGTGGGGAACACGGCCCCAATCGCCGGACGGTCAATTCCTGATAAGCGCCCTAAGCGCAATAATGCCGAAGCCATCGAGGCCCCAGAATGCCCAGCGGAGACCACGCCATCGGCTTCTCCTTGTTTCACCAGACTCATCGCCACATTAATCGAGGCGTTGGGTTTCCGTTTAATTCCCGTCAACGCTTCCTCGTGCATTTCTACTGCACCCTCAGAGGCGATAATCTGGACGTCCTCAGGGCTGCGATCGTGCCGTTGCAACGAGGCTTCGATGGCGGCGGGATCACCAACAAGCAGCACCTCTACCCCCAATTCATCCTGCGCCCGCAACGCCCCAGCTACAATCTCATCCGGGGCATAGTCGCCGCCCATCGCGTCCACTGCAATCCTTGCCCTGTTCAATGCCATCGATCGAATGTTGTATAAGCCTTCCAAATTCTACCAGACGACATCTCCCCACCAAGAGACTCGGGGAGAAGAAAACCGAACCTAGGTTAACCCCCTGGTGAAACGGCCAATATGTCACTTCGGGCGATCGCCCCTAGACTTTGGGGTAGGGAAACCCGGTTAGGGTCGTGGTTGTCATCTTGTACGTCGGCGATTTCCTAGGCTGACTGCTATGATCCATGGGTCGCGCGGTGATGTTCATGTTGAGTTTAGTGAGTTCAGGGGTGTTAGCCCTCTGGTTAGAAGCCACCGGTATTCTTCCCCCTCCGTCTGAGGTGAGTGTGCCTCTGTTGGAGGCCCCGCCGCTAGTGTTGTCTTTGGAGGCTAATGCTGAGGCGGAGGCCCTGATTGACCGCTATTTGACCTCTCTGGAGGCCCAGGGCATGTCGCCGCAACGACAAGGAATTTGGCTACAAGCGGGGGCCGAGGAACTGGCGTCTCATCAAGCCACGTTACCCCGTTCGGCCGCCTCCATTACCAAGGTGGCGACAACGCTGGTGGCGTTGGATACCTGGGATTGGCAACAACAGACGGTGACGGAGATTAGTGCCACAGGCCCGATTGTGAATGGGGTGTTGGAGGGACATTTAATCATTACCGGTGGAGGGGATCTGTTGTGGGTGTGGGAGGAGGCGATCGCCCTGGCGGTGACGCTACAGGAGTTGGGAATTGAGAGGGTGGCGGGGGATCTGATTCTGGAGGATCAACCCTGGTTTAATTTCCGTCAGGAGGCGGAGCGAGTGGGGGAGGGGTTTCGGCTCAGTTTTGATTCGCGACGCTGGACGCCTCGCATTGAACGGGCCCATGAGGGGATGGCGGCGGGAACCCCGAGACCGCAGTTGGAGATTCGGGGTGAGGTTCGGCGGTTGGGAGAGCCGGAGACGGAGGAGACAGATGGGGAGAATGGTGGGGTTGAGAGAGTCACGGAACCCCTCCCTTCTCGGGTTCTCCTGGTGCGCCATCATTCCTTACCGTTGCTGTCTTGGTTGAAGGTGATGAATGTCCATAGTAATAATGTCATTGCTGACCACCTGGCGGAGGAACTGGGGGGCGGGGCCAGGGTGGCACAACGGGCGGCCCAGTTGGCAGCAGTACCAGAGGCGGAAATTCAGTTGATTAATGGCTCAGGGTTGGGTCAGGAGAATCGGGTCTCCCCACGAGCTTCGGTGGCTCTGTTGGGGGCAATTCACCGTCGTTTGGCCCGGCGCGGCTTGACGGTGGCGGATCTGTTTCCGGTGTTTGGTCAGGATGGGGGAACCATGGAGGACCGAGAGATGCCAAAAGGGGCCACGGTGAAGACGGGGACCTTGTGGAATGTGAGTGCCTTGGTGGGGGCGGTGCCGACGCGCGATCGCGGCTTGGTCTGGTTTGCGCTGCTTAATGGTGGGGATGCTTATACCCTGCCGTTTCGTCGTCAGCAGGATGAGTTCCTGCAACAGATTCAGGAGCAATGGGGCCAAGGACCTCAACCGAGGGCGTTGAGGTCTTTTTATCCCCTGCCTCACTTTGGCGATCGCGATCGCCTTGAGGTGCTAGTTGAATCGGAGTTGGAAGCTAGCCAATCAACAGGGCCATATCCGTCGGCGAGACGACCATAGAGGCGGCTTGGACGGCTTCTGGGGTGCTGTTGAGGATGCGCCCTTGGAAATCGTCGTTATCGAGTTGAATCAGCACATCAGCCCCTGAAGGGATGAAGCGGACGGTGGCCGGATCGGTGGCGGCGGCCAGGACGATGCGATCGCCCTCGGCGGGGTTAAAGTCGGTCACCACATCGGCCTGATTGGGATCGACGCGACCGATATTGGTGTCGCCCCGGAAGACAAAGCTATCGGCCCCCGCGCCTCCAGTCAGAGTATCTTGGCCGCGATCGCCAATCAGCACATCATTTCCAGGGCCGCCGATGAGGACATCATCTCCTTGTCCTCCCCGTAGGACGTTATTTCCACCACCGGCCATGATGGTGTCGTTGCCGAGGTTGCCATGGAGGATATCGTTCCCTGTTCCCCCCATGATCACATCATCCCCTTGACCACCACGAATCAGGTTATTGCCCGCTTCGCCGGTGAGGGTATCGTTGCCCTGGTTGCCATAAATGACATCATCGATGGGAGAGCCGAGAATGGTGTCATCGCCGCCAAGGCCCACAAAGCCGGAGGGGTTGGCTTGACTCAGTTCAGCGGTGATATCCAGGAAATCATCGCCATCGGTGAGGAGTTGGAAGCCTAGGGGGAGGCTGGCTCGTTCGAGGCGGTTGAAATAGAAGTTTAGGGAGTTGACATCCATAAACGCCGATTGTCGCGAGGGTAGGATGCCATCCACGAAGCGGGCCGCCTCAATGCGATCGCCGACCCCGATGTTATCCATCACCGATAGGCCGTCGGTGATATTGCCAAACACCGCATAATCCCCATCGAGGAAGCGGGAGTTGACCAGATTGAAGTAAAACTGCGAGGAGGCGGAGTTGGGGTCTTGGCTGCGGGCCATAGCGATGGTGCCGCGATCGTTGCGTAACAGCGGTGGAACCGTAATTCCTGCATCACGAAAGCGGCTGCCCAGTAGCGGTTCAGTTGCCCCCTGGGGTTTGATTTCCAGGGGGATGGTGCGGGTTGCACCCGTGGCAGGATCGGTGAATCCTTCCCGGCCTAAGAGATTGGTGGGAAAGTTGGGATCGCGACTGTTGGGATCTCCAGCTTGCGCCACAAAGTCAGGAACGACCCGGTGAAAGCTGATGTCGTCATAGAAGCGACGGGAGACTAAATCTGCGAAATTCCCCGCCGTGAGGGGAGCATTGTTACCATCCAAGGCGATGGTAATGGGTTGTCCCCCCACAACCATGACGACGGTTGCTGAACCGGGTAGAGGCGCAAAGTTACTCATGACTGAAGTTGTATTCCTGAAGCGAATACCCTAAACATACAAGAAAGATACAGGGTTCTATTATCCAGCCACCTGAGACGCGATCGCCCCCCCCAGAGTTCCAAACCCAACTCCCCACTCAGTCCTCCCCTGACCTTAACCCGAGGTGAAGAAACCTGGCACTTCCAGATTCCTGCGGTATACTGGGAACGACATGGATTTTCCAAGTGCAATCCTGATCATCATCGCCTCAAGTTGCCTTAACCGGTGACATGAGTTATCTCGACGGCTAACCCCAGCATTTGGGCGCTAAGGCGTGGCGTAGTTCGGACTAGCAACCGAATGAGAGTTGGGACGCTCAACCCTTGGCCTTGGTCAAGTTTTGGCGTGTATCACGATGATCACAGATGATTGGGTGAGTCTGAGGTGGCAGAGGCCGACCCGTGAGTTTTTCGGGCTGACGCTCTCCCAAACCGACGATAATCCCCAGAAGAAGAAGAAGAACTAATATTAGAGTGCTGCATGAAAGCAATGGAAAAGTCAGTATCCTTTGATGGACGGGATATTAGACTCAAGGTTGGAACCCTCGCTCCACAAGCCGGAGGCTCCGTCGTCATCGAGTTGGGCGATACCTCGGTTCTCGTCACAGCAACCCGTTCAACCGGTCGAGAAGGCATCGACTTCTTGCCCCTACTCGTCGATTACGAAGAACGGCTCTATGCCGGGGGTAAAATTCCCGGTGGGTTCTTGCGTCGGGAGGGTCGTCCCCCCGAGAAAGTGACGCTAACCTGTCGTCTAATTGACCGTCCCATGCGTCCTTTGTTCCCTCAGTGGTTACGGGACGATATTCAGATTGTGGCTACCACCTTATCGATGGATGAGTTGGTTCCCCCAGATGTCCTGGCTGTGACCGGGGCGTCCATTGCCACGATGTTAGCGAAGATTCCCTTCAAGGGTCCCATGGCTGCGGTCCGTGTGGGCTTGGTGGGTGATGATTTCATCCTCAATCCCTCCTTTGAGGAAATTCGCCTCGGAGACCTAGATCTTGTGGTGGCGGGGACCCATAATGGTGTGGTGATGGTGGAAGCCGGTGCCAATCAGCTCCCAGAACAAGATATTATCGAAGCCATTGATTTTGGCTACGAAGGGGCGTTAGAGCTAATTCGTCACCAGGAAGCCTTGATGAAGGACTTGGGCGTCGAGTTGGTCGAAGAAGAACCGCCGGTTGTGGATGACAAGTTAGAAATTTACATCCGTGAGGCCGCTGAGGAACCGGTTAAGAAGGTTCTCAGCAACTTCGAGCATACCAAGAGCAGCCGTGATGAGGCTCTCGATGAGGTCAAAGGGGAAATTGCTGAGAAAATTGAGCAACTCCCAGAAGAAGACCCCCTACGTTTGGCGGTGACAGGAGATGCCAAGTCTCTGGGTAAGGTCTTTAAGGGCGTGACCAAACAGTTGATGCGGGCCCAGATTGTCGAAGATAAAGTCCGGGTGGATGGGCGCAAACTGGATGAAGTGCGTCCAATTTCCTGTCAGGTGGGAGTGGTTCCCCGTCGGGTTCACGGAAGTGCCTTGTTTAACCGGGGCTTAACTCAGGTGCTATCCTTAGCCACCTTGGGGTCTCCCGGTGATGCACAGGAACTCGATGACCTGCATCCCCAGGAACAGAAACGCTATCTGCATCATTACAATTTCCCACCCTATTCCGTGGGCGAAACTCGGCCCATGCGATCGCCCGGCCGACGGGAGATTGGTCACGGGGCCTTGGCAGAACGGGCTTTAGTTCCCGTGTTACCCCCGAAAGAAAGCTTCCCCTACGTGATTCGGGTGGTGTCTGAGGTCTTGTCCTCCAATGGGTCCACTTCGATGGGGTCTGTGTGCGGCTCGACCCTCTCCCTGATGCACGCTGGGGTTCCCCTCAGCAAGCCTGTCAGCGGTGCGGCGATGGGCTTGATTAAGGAAGGGGATGAGGTTCGCATTCTCACGGATATTCAAGGAATTGAAGACTTCCTCGGGGATATGGACTTCAAGGTTGCCGGAACCGATACCGGGATTACGGCCTTGCAGATGGACATGAAAATCACGGGACTCCCGGTGAAAATTGTCGCCGATGCGGTGAAACAGGCCCTTCCGGCGCGGCTGCATATCCTCAACAAGATGATTGAGGCCATCAGTGAGCCGAATCCTGAACTGTCTCCGTTTGCACCTCGTCTCTATAGCCTCAAGATTGATCCTGACCTGATTGGCTTGGTGATTGGTCCCGGTGGGAAAACCATTAAAGGGATTACTGAGGAAACGGGCTGTAAAATCGACATCGACAATGATGGTACGGTGACGATTTCCGGTCTCGATGGTGAGAAGGCCATGCGGGCCCGGGCGATTATCCAAGGGATGACACGCAAGATTCAAACGGGCGAGGTCTTCCTCGGTCGGGTCACCCGGATTATCCCCATTGGGGCGTTTGTGGAAATTGCGCCTGGGAAGGAAGGAATGGTTCATATTTCCCAAGTGGCTGACTATCGCATCGGCAAGGTGGAGGATGAACTCTCCGTTGGCGATGAGGTTGTGGTGAAGGTGCGGGATATTGATAATAAAAACCGCATCAATCTAACTCGTTTGGGGATTGACCCTGATGATGAGGCGGCGGCTCGGGAAGCAGGCATTATTGGTTAGGTGATCTCGACGATGGTGTGGACTACGCCATCTGAGAGTCCCTAGACATCTCGACCCCTCACTCTACCCCTCAGTGGAAAACCGTCGGTTTCGGTTTTTGACTGAGGGGTTTTTTATGTTGGCTGTTTTCGACGAGGACAGGTTACCGTAAAGGGGAGGGGCATTCCCGGAAACCCCTTGATGCGGTCTGAATTAAATGTGGGTGGGTGCAACGGGACGACATTAAACTGACTCCATTTCTCCTCAATCATGATTCATCAGCCTATGTACGGACGGCTTCTCGGCGCCTTACTTCCCTTGCTAATGGGGGTATTGGCGGGATCAGGGATTCCCTTGACACGCTCGACTCTCCGGGGAGTGGACCAAGCCACGACACCTAGAACGGCGACGGCGGCGACGCCAATTTCTATACGAGACTTGAGTGAGGCTCAGGCGGAGTTGGGGTTTGCGGTGTTTCAGCAGTTGTGGGAACGTCAGGGCGGGGAGAATGTGCTCCTGTCGCCGTTAAGTTTGTCGATGGCCTTGGCGTTACTCCATGGCGGGGCCGAAGGGGAGACTCAGCGGGATATGAATCAGATGTTAGGGGTATCTGGGACTAGGGAGTTGGATTGGGCTTATGAGGGGCTGTTAGAGAGTTTTCAGGGACTGTCGGGGGAGGTGGAGTTGGCGATCGCCAATTCGATTTGGAGTCGTCAGGAGAGTCTGTTAAGGCCTGAGTTTATTGAGTCTCGTCAGCAGTTCTATGAGGCCCAAATTCGGCCGGTGGATTTCCGTGAGTCTCCCCGGGTGTTGGCGGCGATTCATGAGTGGATTTCTCAACAGACGCAAGGGCGCATTGCGGAGCTGTTATCTAGCCGCGATTTGGATGAGACGACGGTGGCGGTGTTGTTAAATGCCTTCTATTTTTCGGGACAATGGACGAGTCCGTTTCCTGAGGAAAATACGGAACTTGGGGTCTTTCACCGGCTGGATCGCTCCCCTGTCTATGTGCCGATGATGGAGCAACGTCTGTCGTTGGTGAGGAGTTATGGGAATGATATGTTTCAGGCGATCGAGTTGCCCTATGGGGAGAGTGAACGGTTGGGGATGTATGTGTTTGTTCCCCGAGAAGATATACCGTTTGGGGCGTTTTTGGGTCAGTTTACGGCTGAGAATTGGCAAAATTGGTTACGTCGCTTTGAGTGGAATGAAGCGGGGGCGATCGTGCGGCTACCACGATTTCAGGTGACGGCTGAGGTGAATTTGCGTGAGAGTTTGGAGGCGTTAGGACTGGGGGAAGTTTTTCAAGCGGGTGCGGACTTTTCTGGGTTAAGTGATGACCCATTTTGGGTGACGGTGATGCGCCAACAACTTTATCTGGAGGTGACGGAGGCGGGAACTGAAGGGGCGGCAGTGACGGGGATTGGGGGAACGCGATCGGCGGCTATTTCTGTGGTGGGCGATCGCCCTTTTGTCTTTGTTGTCCGGGATAATGAGACAGGACAACTCTTGTTTTTAGGGGCGATCGTTGATCCGAGTTTAGAGTGAACAGCTGTTCGCCCTGACAATTATCAACCCTTCACCAAAATGCCCAAGATGGCGATCGCCCCATCAACCATCCAGCCAATATCGCTTGTAGACTTGGATACCCAATGCAGGTGAGGGTGATCGGCGGAACGGCCAACAGGGTGAGGGCGAACAGCCGTTCGCCCCTACAATTGTGATACAACGCTGAATTGATACATCTATCGAATGCTATGACATACGACCCTCGTATTCATCATCGTCGCTCAATTCGTCTTCCTCACTATAATTACGCTCAGCCCGGACTGTATTTTATTACCATCTGTGCCTACCAGCGACAATGTTTGTTTGCTAATATTTCCAACGGCAGCATCGAACTCACAACTTATGGTGAGATTGTTGCAGAAGAATGGAAAAGGTCAAGCGACATTCGCAATGAGATTCAATTGGATACTTGGGTAGTGATGCCGAATCATTTTCATGGTTTGGTGGAAATTGTGGGCGGAACAGCCAATAGGGTGGGGGCGGACGGTAGAACAGCCAACAGGATGAGGGCGAACAGCCGTTCGCCCCAACGGGATCGGATGAAATCTAAATCGATATCTTCTCTGATTTCTGGTTTTAAATCTGCTGTCACGTATCGCATTAATGGCTTGCGTCAAACCCCTGGAAATCCGGTTTGGCAACGCAATTATTATGAACATATTGTTAGAAATGAATCAGAGTGCGATCGCCTCCGAGATTATATTTTTCAAAATCCCCACAGGTGGCAACAAGACCAACTTCATCCAGACAATCCGTCCAAGTGGTAAAGAAGGCTAAGTCCAACTAATACCAATTTTCAGAAGTCGTGCCATAGATGTCTGTAGGGGCGAACGGCTGTTCGCCCTCCTCGGTGTATACCAATTTTCAGAAGTCGTGCCATAGATGTCTGTAGGGGCGAACGGCTGTTCGCCCTCCTCGGTGTCAGATGTATAGCAAGCATTTCGAAAAATGGTATGATACCAATTTTCATGCATTCGTGCCACAGATGGCTGTAGGGGCGAACGGCTGTTCGCCCTCCCCTAGTCTCAGGCTTTATTCAGTTATTGTCGATTGGATGCCCGGTGAAGCGAGAAAACTTCATGTTTCCTGACATGTTTGGCCCTGATATTGCCGCCATACCTTTTAGTTTTTTCTCGAAGTAAATCAGTCCACCAATCTGATTTTCAACCCAGAAGCTACCATGAATAAACTCATAGTCAGAAATCTTGATTAAAAAGATATCTTGTGGAGCTTTTTTCACCATCTCTTGACTCAGTATCGGGCTAACGTCTTCCAAAAATGGATGCTCAACAGGCTTGCCAAACTCAATAAATTCAGGATGATCGGCAAACCTGTCTATTTTGATCACGGACAAGGTTTATATGATTTATCTTCCCCCATCATATATTAATAATCCATGTCAATGGCATCGTCTCAAGTAGCCAAGAATCGGATAAATTGCCTCTCCCTTTTCCTGAAGAAAAATAAAGTTTTGTAACAATTTCCCGTAATTCCCGTAAAAACTGGCTTGATAGACCGACAGATTAAGGACAGGGTTCAGACTTTAATCAATATGGTCACGTCCAGCCGCAAAAACCTTCCCCCCCCACCAGAGATCGCCCCAGATTGGGTTTGTCCCGATTTGCGGCCCTACTGGCAACTGGCAAAGGTCAAACAGGATACGCGGGTTGTCCTGCGTTGCCCCCAAACCGGACAGCGTCATGTCTTCTCAGAATGGGAAGGCTTTGCACTGCGCTACTTCCAAGGACAATACACCGTCGAGAACGTTCAACAACGCTGTCTAACGGAATTTTCCCTCGTCGATAGCCAATTAGTTAGCCAACTGGTTTGTAAACTTATCCATAAAGGAATACTCGCCCTCGACCAAATCCCCCCAGGAAACGGTCCGCGCCTCAAATCCTGCGTGCAATGGATTGATCACCCTGATGGCTATTGGATTTTACGCAACCCCGAGGACGGAACCTATCTGCAAGTCTCCCGCCGCGATCAAGAGGCGATCGCCGCTCAAGTCGGAAACGGTCCCCCGAGTCAACGGCCCATCCCCCGGCAGAAATGGCAACAACTTCTGCAAATGCTCGGCAGTACCGGAATGTTAGAGGGAACGGAACGGCAAAAACCCCCTAAAGGGAAATTCAACCCCCTACAACTGCTCTTCTTCAAAATTCCGCTGATTAACCCCGATCGCTGGCTCGATCGCCATATCAACAAACTGCGCTGGATTTGGACGAAACCCGTTTCCTTTCTGCTGCTGGCGTTCCTCAGTGCCTCTCTCGTTGCCGGAATCGCCCAATCCCCCGCCATCCTACAACTTGGGACTCAACTCTGGAGCGAACATCGCGCCGCTATTCTGGTTCCCTTTGTCCTCCTGGCGATGCTGGTGGTGTCCATTCACGAACTCGGCCACGCCTTTACCCTCAAACATTACGGCGGTGTCGTTCCCGAAATCGGACTCCTGTTTATGTGCCTATTTCCCGCCGCCTACACCAACACCAGCGACTCCTACTGTCTCTCCCGCTGGAAACGAGTTCAGGTGGTCGCTGCCGGAGTCCTCACCCAGACCATTATCGCCGCCATTGCTCTCTGGCTTTGGATTCTAGCGGTTCCCGGCAGTTCCCTCGATATCGCAAGCTATCTACTGATGCTGGCGGCCCTGTTCACCATCGCACTCAATCTCAATCCCTTGGCTAAATTCGACGGTTATCACCTCGCCGTCGCCGCTAGTGGTATCAATAACCTCCGTACCCGCTCCTTTAAGTTCTATCAACGACTGTTTCAGGGCAAACCCAAACGAGAAACCGCCGCTGATGCCAAAATTTTAGCCCTCTACGCGCCTTTGAGTTTGTTCTATATCTGTAGCGTCTTCGGCTTTCTGTTTCTGCGTCTGAGTCATTGGACGCTTACCAATATTCCGGCGATCGCCCTTTTTGTTGTCACAATCTGGGCGATTTATTACTTTCTACTTCCTGAAAACAGCTAATGAACCATCCCCCTCGCCACTAGAGAGGGATTGGGACAACGTTCAACCATGATTAGTTCTCCGGTATCCAACCTCGCATTTCAGAATCCGTTAGGGGTCGTTCCAGTTTCAGGGCTTCGAGTTGTGCGGCTCGGAATAAATGTTCCATGTTTAAACGCTGTTCAGGATCACTAGCCGCGAGAAAAGCCGCATTGAGAGCAATACTGCGGATATTTCCCCCAGCTACGTTTAACCGCGCTAGCTTACGGGTATCTTTCTCTGATGGAACGGATTCACCTAACTTGCTTGGAAATGTCTTCTCCCAGATTTGCTGACGCTGTTGAGCATTGGGAAAGGGAAACTCAATGATAAATCGCAACCGGCGCATAAAGGCTGAATCTAACGAATCTTTAAGATTCGTTGTCAAAATCGCTAAACCTTGATAGTCTTCCATTCGCTGGAGTAAGTAACTTACCTCAATGTTGGCATGACGATCTTGACTGTCTTTCACGTCAGACCGTTTGCCGAATAAAGCATCCGCTTCATCGAAGAGTAAAACGGCTCCACTCAATTCTGCTGCATCGAAGACTTTTCGCAAGTTCTCCTCAGTTTCGCCAATATACTTGCTGACCACAGAACTTAAATCAATTCGATATAAATCGAGTTTCAGTTTGTTGGCTAACACTTCTGCCGCCATGGTTTTACCTGTGCCACTCGGACCATAAAATAAGACGCTAGTCCCTAAGCCACGACGGCTTTTTTTACTGAACTCCCAGTCTTGATAAACTTTGGCTTTATGTTCAACTTGACCAATAATATTCTTTAAAATTTTTTTGCACTCGTCCGGTAAAATCAAGTCATCAAAGGTGGCAACAGCGTCTAGAGGTTGGGCGAGTTCTCCTATTTGAGGCCGCGCTAAGGTGCGACAGCTTGACCAGAGACATTGGATGACGTGCGATTCCTCCGATTCTTCTGATTCCTCTGATTTTTTGGGAAGACTTGAGGATTGGGATGATTGGGTTTTTAAGAGACTGGCGGTTCCTTGACAGGCTGCTTCAATAGCGGGAACCGTTAAATTGAATTGGTTGACTAGACGATCAATGTCTGACGCCATTGATTTAGCATCCAGGGTTGGCCAGTTTTTTTGAATCAGCACTTCCCAAATCTGTTTCTGCTCTTGGATGGATAAATCCGGTACGTCGAAGGTAATTATGGGACGGTATCGTTCGGGAATCCGGTTGTAGGTGGCAATAATTAAAGGGGATTCAATGTGGTCTAACCAATAGATAAACGCATTTTTTTTCGGGATATCTCGTTCGAGTAGCGCCAGATCATAATCTAAAAATAAGGCACTTTGAGTGAGTTTGGCTTGCCGCTCCCAGAGGGTTAAGGTATGCTCTAAGTCATCCGGTGCAATGGGGAGAAATTCCGGGGACAGATTATAGAGAGAGTATCCTAGCTGATGACAAACGTGAGAGGCGATCGCCCGACTACTCACTTTATTACCACAAAGCTGAATAAGAGGATGAGATTCACTGGTCCACAAGTCCGTTAACTGCTTAGCAATCTCATCTTGGGATTGAGGTAAATTCTCCCTATTTTCTTGAAGGTCTAGCTCATTGATGAGTCCCACTAACTCTTGAGATAAATAGGGTTGTCCAATAAGGTAGTGAATCACCCATTCACTCACTCTCAGGGAATTGGTCATCAAGCTGGATTCCGGTTGCACTCGAATCAAATCTAACTTGCGTAGAGGAGACGTCGGCTTGGTGACACTCCAATGCTGGGATTGGAGGTCAGGAAATAGAGCGAACGCTAATGTAAAGGTGGGATAATATTTTTTCATCGTTTTCTGAGCCTCCGCACAAAGCCGTAAGACAGAAAACTCTAATTCAGCACTGACACATAAGAGTAACACTTGACGTTCAAATTGACTCAAGTTCAGCGATTGGCTAAGCTGTTCTAGTTGTGGTGAGGTTTGTGATGAGGCTCCTTTGATGTCTCCGCTGTGGGCAGACGAAGAGTTGTCACGTTGGGTATACTGTTCTAGTCGGGAACGCATGGTGGCCACTTCGGCCATGAGAGCGTTGACAGACTCGGATTGGTTAATAGCCATAAATAGTCATGAGATAATTTTTGGTCGAGGGAGATAGCGCAGTTTGAATCGTTAGGACAAAACAAGTTTTGGTCGATTGTAGGGTTGGTTTTGTTGGTCGGCTTGAGAGGTGTCCTCTTTAAACAAAGGACTTTCAGCATCATCAATTTGGACTCTCAGCAGATATTCCCCTGGTTTAACTCGCTCTAATTTGAAGGTGGGCTGATTGGTCAACGGTTGGTTAGTAATCCGTGGGAAGACATAAGATTCAGTCCCGTTGATTTGGTTGAGCAGTAGGAAAACACGTTGCGTTGTTTCCACATTCACATCCAGATTGATGTTGAGTTCTCCGAAATATAAACCGTCCTCTTCGTCGTCTTGTTTGCTTAAACTCTCAGGGTTGTCCCATAGCTCATTGATGAGTCTCGGGCGCAGGATGATGGGAAAGGCGTTGGATTGAAATTTAGGTTCATGAACGCTGTTTGAGTCCCCTTCATTGATGGTAATCACTTTTACTCCGGCCATACCTGCCCGTAAGGAACTTTTTTCTCGCTCTTCTAACTCCTCAAAATCTAGTTGTAATTGGCTGGTGGTGACAAACTGGGGCGTTAAACGGGCATTGCCCAGTTGCAGATAGCTGCGAGTGCGATCGCCCCCATCCTCGTCCTTCAAATTTTGTCCCCGAATGATTAAAGTCCCTTGGGCAAAAATCTGATTAGCTAGTTTCTCCGAGGGTTGGGGCGTTCCCCCTGGCTCCATAAATTCAATGCTCTCAATTTTCGGCAGATGAGGAATTGAGTATAAGTTGGGTTCGGGCGCACCACTGATGGGTAATCCTTTCTTACCCGGTTCGTCCCCTTCAATTAAGACAACAGTGCCTTGGTACACCACAGACAGAGAATAGGGGGTTTGGAAAAAGACCGACCAAATCCGCGATAAATCTTCCGTGGTGATATTGCTGGGGAAGATTTTGACTTTCTGGACTTGTTCAATCAGGTTGGACTCAGTTAAGTAACTATGACTTAACGAGAGCCGACGACTCTGACGTGTCAAACGTTCCAGAATCTCGGGCCCGAGAATTGGCCGATCTACTAACGTCCGAACCGCACTTCCGAGCAGACGCTGGGGAATCAACTCCTTCTCATTCCCGTAGAAGCTGAATAAATAATGTAAGTCCAGTCCGGCTTGGCGTTGTTTACTCAAATCCCCTTTGGGCCGGCGAGTTCGTAAATCGGCATTGCGCCAGGCTGGATTCGGGGTGACTTGGTACAGATAGATGTTGATTCCGGGTTTGTCCAGTTCTACCCCCTGTTTCTTATCAGGACGAACCGTTGTCACCTGTGTCCCGGGAATGTCTTTGTCTACGCCATCCTGTAAAATTTGCTGTAAAACGGCGGTAACCGTGGCGATCGCCAGATAATTACTCATAATCAGTTAGCTTAAACGCTTTCAAGGAACTAATATCTGAAAATACCTAAAAATGTAGCTCTCTAGCTGGCTCTGCTGCCAGGACAGGTTCAGCTTCGAGATCAATATGGGTGGCTTTGTTCGGTGATATTGTAACAAAGACTACAAAAGACTAGAGGTTCCTGGGATTGTACTGCTACCGATTGTAATAATTTTCTAAAGACTTGGCACATCAAACAGAATTGCTATAAAGTATAATCTCAGTTGTCTATATAAGGTCGTTCAACCCGGAGGGAACTCGCCGTTACCCTTTCCTAACAAAAATTAAGTTTCGTGACAATATTGCCAGATTATCGTTAACCGTCATGGCTGTTGATCGTTGTTGCCAAGGATCAGTTTAAAGCCGGCTAAAAGGCGGCCACCCTTAAATTGAGCTTAGACATAATCTGTCGCCGTTGTCAAAAGAATAATCACTCAGTTGAACAGGAGAAAACATCGTGGCACGACTCGACTATTCTGCCCCTGGTGTCTACGTTGAAGAGACCAGTCGTGGTAGTCGCCCCATTGAAGGGGTGAACATGAGTGTGGCCGGCTTTGTTGGCTTTACGGAAGATGTTCGGGGTAAAGCCGAGCACTTCACCCCGAAGTTAATCACAAGCTGGACAGACTACCTCAATTGTTTTGCCAAACCGGACTCCGATGGCTTCACGGACTTTAACGCTTACCTGCCCTTTGCGGTCAAAGGCTGGTTTGATAACGGAGGAGGACGTTGTTGGGTGGTCAGCCTTGGCACTCAACTGCCCAGCAAAAAGACTCAAGACGCCTCAGAAACATCTGAAGCTGCCATAGAACCTAAGTTAGAGGTTAAAACCGCCGGAAATCGTCCCAGTTTAAGCTTTAAGCCCAAACCCGGTCAGCAAGAACAAGGGACTTTGTTTGTTAGGATTGAACGGGATTCTCCCCCACCCGCCTCGGAAAATGGTCAAGACGAGATTTTTGACTCTGGGGAATACTTCAAAATCACTCTAGAACGGGATGGTAAACCCCTAGAACGTCCTCAGCCCCCTTCCGGGGAGGGAGCGGATGACTCAGAGACCTCTGGGACCTCATCGAGTTCTCAGATGCGGCTGAGCCAGTTTGATGACGAGAAATACACCTATCGCCATCTGACGATGCAGGAGGAACCCGAGGTAGGGACGTTCGTCAAGCAAGCCCTCGAAGAGTCCCCCTACGTTAAGGTGGAGGTCTTACTCGAAGAGGGGCTACCATTGGCCCGGCGGCCGGCCAATGGTCGCTATGAGTTTAGCTCCCCTGCTATCATCTATCACCAAGAAAAACTCCATAATTACATCTACGGTGAACCCCGGAAACGAACGGGAGTCCGTGGGCTGTTTGCCATTGAGGAAGTCTCGATGGTGGCCTGCCCCGATTTGATGCTGGCCTATCAAGAGGGTTATCTCGATGAGGAGCAGGTTCGTGGCATCATCGAGGTTATGATTACTGGTTGTGAAGACTCCTCGCCGCATCCGGCTTATCGGATGGCAGTCCTCGACCCCTTACCAGATAAAGAAGACCCCCAAGACGTGGCGGATTGGATGCAATCTTGGGGCCGCCGCTCTCAGTTTGCGGCCCTCTACTACCCCTGGATTCAAGTCCCCAATCCCCGTGATAATGGACGTTCTATTCAAGTCCCTCCCTGTGGACATATGATGGGGATTTGGTGTCAAACTGATGAAACCCACGGGATTCATAAGGCTCCGGCTAATGTCCAACCCCGAGGGGTGACTGGGTTAGCCTATGATGTGAACTTCCGAGAGCAAGAATACCTCAACCCCATCGGGGTCAATTGTATTCGTCGCTTCCCCAATCGGGGCATTCAAGTTTGGGGCGCTCGCACCTTGGTCGAACCCGGGAATACTGAATGGCGTTATATCAGTGTGCGTCGCCTCATGAGTTACATTGAGCGGTCGATTGAACTGGAAACTCAATGGGCCGTGTTTGAACCCAATGATGAAGACCTGTGGGCCCGGGTGACCCGCACGGTTCGCAACTTTTTAGAACGCTTGTGGCGGGATGGGGCCTTGTTTGGTAGCACCCCCGATGAGGCGTTTTATGTCAAGTGTGATGGCGAACTCAATACTCCCGAGACGATGATGCTGGGACGGCTTTTTATTGATGTGGGAGTCGCTCCCGTCCGTCCGGCTGAATTTGTGGTCTTTCGGGTGAGTCAGTTTGACCCAACGGCTCAATAGGGTTGCAGCAGCGGGAGCGGGACTGGGCTAGGCCCAAGTCGGGGCCCCTTGAGCCGCACCCTCGCTCCCCTTGGCGACCCGGTTCTATTCCGGTTATTTTATTGAGAGAAGGTGTTTGACTGTTTCCTGATTTCAACATTTTCAACATTAGGAGCTTAAGGCTGTGGCTGAACTATTAACAAGCTGTCGGTTTTACTTTGAGGCGGATGGCATTGCTGAAAAGCAAATTTTAGAGGTGAGTGGTTTATCGGTTGAGTCCCCCGTTGCTGGTGATGGCGGCGTTCTGGGGTCCACTAAAGGAGGGGTGAAATTGCGTCAGGCTACCCCCACCAGTGAGAAGTTCACTAATGTGACGGTTAAGGTCATTGCCACGACGGATTTAGACCTCTATCGTTGGTATCAAGACTGTAATAGTAATGATGGAGGCGCATCGAGTTGGGCAGCCAACCGTCGTGCGGCTTCGGTCAGTGCTTATGACCAGGGAGGTAAGATGCAAGCCCGATGGGAAGTGAAGAATGCTTACCCCTGTAAATACGAGGGGCCTCAGTTCACGGCAGGGGATAATAATATGGCTAATGAAACCTTAGAGATTGTCCACGAGGGCATTAATCGCGTTCAATAAGCCTTAATTCCCAGCCGCGTTTCGGGAATGATCCCCATCAGACCGCAGACTCTCAGTTCTGAGGGGATCTCTCCTAGATGGCTCCCCGATGTCCTCGGCTGGGATGCCCCTTCTGAGGCGTTTGCAGGCGGTTGCAGGCGGTTGGTTGGACTCTCGCTATTGTTCTATCAGTTTGGAGGTCTGTTATGGTCAATTCTCGACCCAGGTCAGCGACGAATCAGTTTGTGGAACGCTTAACATCATCTCGCTTTTATGTGGAGTTAAAACTCGACGGCGGTGATGATACGGTCGATGCTACCTTTAGTGATTGTCAAGGGGGTAGTACGACTCAGGAAGCCGTGGAAATTTGTGAGGTGACTCCTCAACGCTGGGGAAGTAAACCGGCTCAGTATGGTCGTCTTCAACGCACTAAAATTCCCGGGAGTCTGCAAACGAGTAATCTCATTCTCAAACGGGGGATGACTCAATCCAATACGCTCTGGCAGTGGTTTTCCGCTGTGCAACAGGGCAATTGGGCTAAGCAACGTCGGGATGGCTCAATCTCGATTTATGATCAGGCGGGAGAGGTGCGAGCGCGGTTTGAGTTTTTAGGGGCTTGGCCGACTCGCTACCAGATTGCTGACCTCAGTTCTAATGGGGGAGAAATTGAGATTGAAGAACTGGAACTGGCGGTTGATGAGTTTAAGCGCGTTCCCTAGATATACCTAGGAGTCGATTGTCTGAGTGCTAAGGTAGCGAAGTTAATGTTCGAGACTGAATTTGAATTTACTCTGCCTAAGGGCTATATCGATGCTGATGGGAATCTCCATCGTAAGGGGATTATGCGCTTGGCTAAAGCCATTGATGAAATTGCACCCATGCGTGACCCTCGGGTGAAGGCGAATGCCTCTTACTCGACGATTATTATTTTGGCACGTACCATTAAACGCTTGGGGGCGTTAGATGAGGTATCTCCGGCGATTATTGAGAATTTATACGCCTGTGATTTGAATTATTTACAAAGCTTGTATCGCCAGATTAATGAGGTTCAGGAGAGTTGACGCCTCACTCGTAGGAGAGCTGAGGCCAGAGGAGGAGCGATCGCATGAGTCAAACTGTATTTGAGTTTAGGTTGCCGAAAGGTTTACTGGATGAACAGGGAAGTGTTCACCGCCAGGGTAAGATTCGTTTGGCTACGGCCCGCGATGAACTGCTGGCGGCTAAGCATCAACGGGTTCGGGATAATCCCGCCTATGGAACCTTGGTGCGTCTGTCTCAGACGCTGCTGCAATTGGGCGATCGCACCTCCTTTAAACCGGAAGATTTAGAACATCTGTTTACTATCGATTTAGCCTATCTCTGTCAACTGTATAATCAGATTAACCAGAAAGGCCATGCTCACGCCGATGTTCAATGCCCCCATTGTCAAAACTCCTTTGAGGTGGACTTGAGCAACTCGGGGGAGTCATTGGCTACCCCTTAGCTCAATTGCAGGAGGAGGTAGCCCAAATCGCCCTAAATTTTCATTGGTCGTTGGAGGAAATTTTAGATCTAGAACATCGCGATCGCCGCCTTTGGGTCACACAAATTCGTCAACAAAACTCCCGAGGCGCCTGATCCCCGAAACCCACTCAACCCCAGCCGATTCACTCCCCATTCACCTGACTCAATTCAGCTTGTGCTAAGTATTGACAACTAGACAGACTCATGGTAAAGCCAGAGAAACCCGACGATTATATTGGAGCAGGAGTCGCCTTTCCCGTTGACCTCAATGTTCAGGGTGAGCTTAAACTGAGTCAGGGAGATCCCAACATCCAGGAGTCCATTCGTTTAATCCTAGGAACTCAGGTGGGAGAACGGGTCTATCGCCCTGAATTTGGCTCCCGCTTATCTGACTTAGTCTTTGCCCCCCTCAATCGGGATACCCTAATCAAACTGCGATTGCGGGTTGAAGAAGCCTTAAGCCGCTGGGAACCGCGAATTACCGTGACCGGCATTATTGCCGAAGCCGACCCCATTGAAGGAAAAGTCGAATTAACCATTCAATATCGCCTGCGTAATAGTAAAGATGACTATGATGTGCGAAATATGATTTATCCCTTTTATTTAGACGTTTCCCCTCGCTAACTTCAGAGCCTCGACCGGATTTAAGATGGACTTTGACTTTCTTCCCAATCTGCCCAAAGCCAACCTAGATGATCGCAGTTTTAACGATCTCTTACAGGAATGCTTACTGCGAATTCCCCGCTATTGCCCCGAATGGACCAATCATAATCCCACCGACCCCGGCATTACCATCATTGAACTGTTTGCCTGGTTAACTGACCAGATGTTGTGGCGGTTCAACCAAGTTCCCCGGCAGAATTATATCGCCTTCCTGGAACTGCTGGGGATTCGCCTGGAAGCCCCCCGCCCCGCCCAAACCGAAGTCACCTTTTACCTATCCCGTGAAGAACCCGACATTCGGGTGATAGATGCTGGGACTGAAGTGGCGACCGAGCGCACGGAGACAGAAGAAGCCGTCATTTTTAGTACCGATAATGATTTAACCATTGGTCATCCTGAAGTTCGTTATATTTTCACCCTCCCCCCTGACTACTCTGAATCAAATCA
Organism: Sodalinema gerasimenkoae IPPAS B-353; assembly: GCF_009846485.1. GTDB lineage: Bacteria > Cyanobacteriota > Cyanobacteriia > Cyanobacteriales > Geitlerinemataceae > Sodalinema > Sodalinema gerasimenkoae. The sequence goes on along the minus strand of NZ_ML776472.1, from coordinate 3,926,304 downwards.
GCCGACAGCTCAAAACCTAAACGACGGGTTTAACCTATCCCCATGGCGACACCGGCCTGACGAGTTGAGTTCCAATAATCCCTTAAGCTTATTCTCAGACCTTAACTCAAATGGGAGTTGTGCATATTTCCTGTTGAGTAGCACGAACCCCAATCCACCTGAAGCCGATAATGGTGTGAGTGACAACTCCAGCCCGAGTTCCTCTTCCTCCGGCCAGGGAATGCAGGGGTTGGAAGGCAATGTCGTTGCTCTGCGCTTTCAGGGAGAAGAGGCGGGAGGAACCGGGAGTCGTTTAGAAGCTCCCCCTCGGGTGTGGCAAGCCTGGAGTCAGCAAGATAAGTGTTGGAAAAACATTCTCAAGAGTGAGGCTGATGACCGAACCGATGGCTTTAACTTTGCTCAAGCTGGCGTCCAAGGGGGTGATGTCATCTTACATCTGCCAGTCACCTGCATCCCGGTTAACTTTGATACGTATTACGGCTATTGGCTTCGCTGTGTCCACCAAGAACCTGAAAGGGGAGGTCTTTATCTTGAATCCCCTCAAATTACCGGGATTTCTGCTCGTTCCATCGGTGGAACCGTTCGCGTCAGTCAATGTGCCTGGACGAGGGAACCGGAGTTTCTGGGGGTTAGTGATGGGAAACCCGGACAACGATTTGTTTTGCAAAATTGCCCCGTTCTCGAACGAGATCAAGAAGAAAAACAGGAATTTGTGGTCATCTCTCCTCCAGGACAGTTTGTTGCCACGTTACAGTCCGACGAGGACAACAACCAGACTAACGACAATAACGAGGCTCAAAACGATGACCAGAAAAAACAGCGTGGGCCGCAAGTTTGGCGGGAAGTTAAGGATTTTGCCGACTCCTCAGCTCAAGATGCTCATTATATTATTGACAACCTCACAGGAACCGTTCAGTTTGGCCCCATAGTGCGTGAACCGGGAGAACTCAGGGACCGCAGCCAAGGCAAGATTCAGTCCCAATTGACTCACGGCAATGGCGTGCAGCAATCGAGGTCTGCTGACGCTCCCCAAGACTCCCAAACGGCTTCGGAACGCCTCAATTCCCGCCAGTATGGCAAAATTCCCCCCAAAGGCTACGAGATTTATATGTATCGCTACCGTTGGGGTGGGGGAAAACAGGGTAATGTCAAGGCCCGCAGTTTGACTAAATTGATGAAGGCTGAGCCGAGGGTGAAAGAGGTGGTGAACCATCGGGCGGCAATTGGGGGACGAGATGCGGAGTCTTTAGAAGATGCTGTGATGCGGGTTCCCTCTTGGTTGCGTTCTCGGGAACGAGCGGTGACAGCGGAGGATTTTGAATATATTGCCCTGACTACTGCGGGTGTGGCCCGAGCCTGCTGTCTGGATGCTCAACAAACTCAGCAAGTTGGGGTCGTCACTTTACTGGTTATCCCGGAGGTTTCCCCGACCCATGAGGGACGGGAGGGGATTGACCCCCAAAATTTCAAACTGGAGAGCAACTTACAGGAGCGCCTAGAGAAGGGACTGGAGAAATGCAAACTCCTGGGAACCTATCTTGAGATCCGCTCACCCCGATATGTGGGGGTGAAGGTGGTAGTCCGTCTGTTTATCGAACCTCAACATGAGAATAACCGGGAACAAAGGCAATTGCAGCAGCGCGTCAAAGCAGAACTCTATCGCTTCCTCAATCCCATCACAGGCGGAATTCGGGGACGGGGCTGGGGCTTTGGCCAGGGGGTGCGTCGTTTTCAAATTGCCGATTGTTGTCAGAAAATACCGGGTGTTAGCTCAATTGGCCAGATTGAACTGTTCAAGTTTATTCCGTCCCAAGACCCATCGAGACCCACGACTGGGCAGCTCCAAGATCGAGATGGAGATTACTTAAAACTGACGCAGGATGAGATGGTTTGTTCCTGGAGTAATCGCCCGGAGGGAACCCCTCAATCTCCGCGTCAGGAAGAGCGGTATGTTGACCATGATGTCTATTTTGAAAATGGACTTACGGAGTATCAGTATGACGATGCTCAGCGTCCCCCTCGGCTCCAGTCCACGTAACGGCTAATTCTCATGACCTTTGCGCAATTTCAGGATGTCCAGCCCACTGTTTCTCTGAAGCTCACGCCACAACAGCCTTTTAAACCTCCGCTGCACTTCTCCCGAGACTCCGCTGGGGTGGTTCAACATCAGGAACCCGAGCCGTGGTTGCTCTTGGAACCGGGGGAGGTGCGTTGGATGGAGGTTCGCCTGTCCCATCGTTGGGGGACTCCGTTAACGCTGAGGCTTAAGTTGGTCGATCCTCATGGGGGGTTAAGAGAGTTATCCTGTTTTAAGGGATGGCGAATTGAGGACGATCTCTATGATGACCCAGGGGACGAGTCTGACGAGTCTTATGAGCTGGAGCTTCCGGATGCCGTCGCAGCAAATGAAGCCCAATTGCACTATCTCGTCTTCAAGATTCCTCAGGACTTTTTTAGCGCCCTCTGCCATCGAGATGTAGAGTCAGCCCCCCTCAGCCTAAACTATCCTCTGGAACTTCAGGTTTGGGTCATGGGGGGGTTAACCGCAGCAGAGGACGCCGGGAATAGCCAATTAGTTCAGTTGGTTCGTTTCAATGTGGCCTTGCGTCCTGAATGTCGTTATGTTAACTTTCTGCCCCGAGTCTATCAGGAACAGGATTTTTTGAGGCGATTTTTAGCCATCTTAGAAGAGTCGTTTCATCCCAGTTGGGACATTCATCAAACCTTCTGGGCCTATCTGGACCCTAAGCTGGCTCCTAAAGCTCTCTTACCCTTTTTGGCTCATTGGGTGGGTTGGAAACTCGACCCCCGCCTCGATGAACGTCGCAATCGAAACCTCATTTCTGAGGCGGTGAAACTCTACCGTTGGCGGGGAACTAAACGGGGATTAGAACTCTGTCTGGAGCTTTATACCGGCTTACCTTCCCAAGCGATTGAAATTCGCCAGCAAATCCGTAAAGGCTTTATCTTAGGCGAAACTCTGTTTGGAGAAGAGGAAGCAGAATTGGGAGCTGCTGCGATTCAGCCCTATTATTTTGAGGTGATTCTACGACCTGATGCTAATCAGGCGCTGGATGACGAGGATGCACAGTTAGCACAGTTAGCACAGTTAGTGCGGCATGTGATTGATGAGTATAAACCCGCTTTTTGTCAGTATAAGCTCTTCATTCAGCCGAGACGAGCGGGCACTAACCGCCGATGAGGACTCTAGGCTCCCCGGAGACGACGATGGTGGAGGCGGGAACCAGACCGGTGAGGGTGGGGGTTGAGCCGGAGACTCCTGAGGAGACGCGGGCCGCTGGACGACCGCCAATCAAGACCGTGGCACTCCCGGAACTGATTAATCCTGGTGGCCCTTTGAAGAGAGGCCCTTGGACCGCCGCACCGACGCTGGCCGCTGGACGACCGCCAATCAAGACGGTACTCACGCCAGGCGGTAAAATCATATCGCCGCTGGCTGTTAGGTCGTTGATACGAGCAGCCGGAAAACTCATGGGACTCTGGTGAATGTATGCTAGGCCATTATAGTGGTTTGGCCCGGAGCTTGTCTCTAGGGACTCTAAAGTTTTTAGGGAATGTGAGTCAGATAAATTAGGACGACGAAACGGCTAAGATAACCTGGAAACGATAGCAATAGCAGGAATAGATAGGACAGAAACGATGTAGGGGCAATCCCTTGTGGTTGCCCTTTTCCGGCAAATGTTTCCTTCTCGTGTCATGGCTGAAGCCGTGACACGGACTTTGGGCGGCTCTGCCGCCTGCAATTGGGAGACCGAGCCTCCCTAGGGGCATCAGAGAAACGTGTTTTGTCTGATTTGAAGGGTTTATTGCAAGGCAGCGGCTATTTATTGTTAACTATTCATTAAATCACCTTGCCTTGAGAATAAGTTGATGTTAGAATCTTAGCCAAAGTTTCTAAAACAACCGTTTTCTAACGTCCGTCCGCCCACTCCATCCCGGTAGCTTCATGGGAGACCAGTCCCGGACCGTTCCTAAATCTACCGCCACAGTTCAACCGAGAACTTGGGCCAAAACCGAGGAGAGCGATCGCCAACTTCAGCCCTCCTCAGACCCGTTTGGCTGGCAGTCCGAGGGAGCCGCTGGTGCAGACGGTGACGGGGACGCTCCCAGTGGTGGTTTTAGTCTGCTGGACTCTCCCATGCCCGTACAGCCCCAGCTTCAGCGGCAGGAAGAGGAGTCGGATGAAGATTTCGAGATTCAAGCCAAATGTGCCAGTTGTGAAGCGGAGGAGAGCTTACAACGGCAACCCGAGGCGGGCTTAGAAGAAGGATTAGAGGAGACCTTAGGGGTTCAGGCTAAACTGAGTATTGGCCAACCGGGCGATCGCTACGAACAAGAAGCCGACAGCGTAGCGGCTCAGGTGATGAAGATGCCCGACCCCAGTTTAGAGTCGGAATCCCTGCAACGGCAGGAGTTGGGGAGCGCCGAGGAGGACGAGACGCACCTACAAACTCAACCCCTGGCCGGGCAGATTAGCCAGGGAGTTCAACTCAAAGCGGCGGGCAAGTCCAATAGCAATCAAGCCAGTGCCGGATTAGAGACGAGCCTCAAGAGCCAGGGCGGCAAGGGTCAGCCCCTGGGCCAGGAAACCCGTAACTTTATGGAGTCGCGCTTTGGCAGTGACTTAGGAGGGGTGCGGGTTCACACCGATGAGGCAGCGGTGAAGATGAACCGGGAGGTGGGGGCGAAAGCCTTTACCCACGGACAGGATATTTACTTTAATTCCGGTCAGTATAACCCAGGGTCCAGTTCTGGGAAGGAATTGCTGGCCCATGAGTTGACTCATACTCATCAGCAGGGTGGGGCAATCGGTAAAATCCAGAATAGTAATTCTGATCTGAAAATCCAGCATAAAATCCAGGCTGCTCCTAATAACCAAAATATAATTCAGGGTTTTGATATAGGCGAAGCAACTCGGAACGTAAAGGATTTTGGTAAGGGGGGTTTCGAAAAAGCAAAGGGTTTGGGTGATGATCTACTAGAAAATATTCAAGATCTAGGCGAAGATGCTTTCCCTAAAGTAGTCGAACGCTTTGCTCCGGACTTAGCCGCGCTAATACAAAATGGCCCTGGAGATATGATCCGTGATGAACTAGAAAGTGGTGTCAAAGGGTGGCTGGATAACCAATTTGGCGACTTGAATATCCAAACCGCAATATCTGGATTCCAGGAGAGTATTGGCAACACATTTTCAAAATTTGAAATTTTGGGAGAGGATGATGAAGAAAGCTGTGGTGCATTAGAAAGCAAGCTTAATCAAGTTACTGGGATTATCGAGAGTATTACTGAAAATCCCACACTTGAGATGCTTCAGGAGAAGGTGTCTGGGGTTCAAGATTCCGTTCGAACGGCAAGAGAGGCTTTAATAGAACCTGTCTTTGATAGCTTTATTGAGACCGCCTCAGGAGTGTTAGGTGGACTAACAAACTTTGCGAGTACAATATGGAATTGGGGTCAGCCTGTCCGTGATGTCTTAGGAGATGCTTGGCAATGGGTTCTAAGCAAATTAGGAATTAATGGAGACGGTGAAGGTGGCATATTAGAGTTCCTTAAGGAGAAGGCCGCAGAAGTTTGGGCTAAAGCGCAGGCGAAGATAAGTCCAATATTTGATCCGATCAATGAATTTATATCTACCTATTTAAATCCAGCCTCTTTAATCAGTGAAGCAATCGATTTGGGGACACAGTTGATTGAGCCGATTCGGTGGCTGTGGGAGAACAAAGACAACCCCAACTTAATTAAAGATTCTCATGAAGAGATGGGGCATACAATTTTACCCAGCCTGCTTTCTCTATTTGATAATTTTACTAGCAGTATATCTTCATTTGTTAGTAATTTTAGTGACCAAGCGGCTTCAATGGGTTCAGCTGTCTTGAATGTCTTAGCTGCGGTTAATGGTGTACCATTGCCGCTAATTGGAGTAGTACAATCTGTTTTCGAACATTTATCAGAGACAATTAAAGGTCTGGTAGAGTTTTTTGAAACCATCCCCGAAAAAGTTAAATCCATCATAGAATTCGCCGAAAAAGTTAGGAGCAAGATTGAACCTTTCATGGATGTTTTAACGTCCATTGGGATAGCCATTGTCAATCCAGGAATGATACCAGTAATCTTAACAGGACAGGCCTGGCTTGCTCTTCCCGAATGCCATAAGGAATCTATTATAAATTTCATACTAGACACCCTAATTTCCCTGATTCCCACCCTATCATCTATGGCTGACTTTGGCCCTATTTGGGGACTGATGCAGTCCGGAGTTATGGGTTTCCTAGAAACCCTTCGTAGTCAATCTATTGATGTTAAGGTAACTGTTAGTAACAAAATCGCCAAAATCCTTAGTGGCAATAGTTTTGATTTTGTTCTTGGTTTTATGAAAGGTTTACTCCGAGGGATCTGGGATGGACTGACGAGTCCATTCACTCTGATCTGGGATGGACTAAAGGCAGCTGGATCTATATTAGGCTGGATCAAGGATTTGATCACACAGCAACCAGCATCTAAATCAAATCAGAACTCTGATAGTCCAGCTTTCAAGAATAGTGCTGGACTTAATACCAATGGTGTACGATCATCCAATCAACTTCAATCAGAATCTACCGAGGCTGAAGTTCCTCAAGAACAGCGAGAAGATATAACCAAACAGCTTTTTGCAATGAAGGGTGAACTTGAGATGCCCGTCAATGATGTAACAGAGAATTTCTTAGAAGGAGCAAAAGAAGTTTTCTCTAGCAGTGGAAATTCAGAAGGACTAACTTACTCAGGATTAATGGAAAAACTTGGAGACTTATGGTCTTCAGTTGAGAGTGCTATTCATGGAGTTGGAGGTCAACTTGCTCAAGCTTTTTGTGATTTCATGTTACAGGATGAGGCAGAGGGGCAAATTGGTGAATCAGTGGGGTGGTTTGCTGGCAATGTTGCAGTTCATGCCATTATCGCAATTTTCAGTGCTGGTACTCTAGCCTTAGCGAAGGCTAAAACCTCCATCTTAGTTAAGCTTAAAAAGTGGTTAAGCTGGGTTGGCAAAAAGATACGTAAGGCCTTCTCTTTATTAGGATCTTTTGGAAGAAAGTCCATCAGGCTATTTGATAAGCTTAGTGATGTGCTTAACAATGTTGGTGGACCTAAACTTAAGAAAGTACTGAACTCCATCAAAACGATTGGAGAAGTTATTATTGATACAGTCAATGGTATTGCATCTGATCTGGATAAAGCTCGCGAAAATGGTCAGGAATTATCCCTCCCCCAAAGTGTTTTGATGTCACTTTCCAATAGTGTAGTCAACCAAGGAGGAAATCATATTGATGCTCCTTTAGGTAAGTTACTATACAATGGCGGGGCCGGTGCAAAATCCGAGGTTACGCAAGCTTGGGTACACGATGAGGAAATAAATTCAACCGATGTAGTCACGAGCTTCTTCAGTGCATCGGCTCGTTCCGGTGCTCCGATGTTAGGGAATACTATAGGAAGTGGTTCGATTGGCAATTCTTCGAGACAAACTTCCAACCCCTCTTATGGAGAGCAGCCCTATGGAAGCCAGCCCTATGGAGGACAAAATCCCAACCGGCTGTCTGAAGGACAAACGAAACCTAGTTTGAATGCTGACCAGATTAGACAGAATAGTAATAATCCGGCTCCTAAAAATGCCATCACTGACCCATCACGGATGCGCCCGGCTCCTACAAATGTCATCACTGATCGGCTCCTAAAAATGCCATCACTGACCCATCACGGATGCGCCCGGCTCCTACAAATGTCATCACTGACCCATCACGGATGCTTCCGGCTCCTAAAAATGCCATCACTGACCCATCACGGATGCGCCCGGCTCCTACAAATGTCATCACTGATCGGCTCCTAAAAATGCCATCACTGACCCATCACGGATGCGCCCGGCTCCTACAAATGTCATCACTGACCAATCACGGATGCTTCCGGCTCCTACAAATGTCATCACTGACCAATCACGGATGCAGCAGTCAGGAACGAAAGGGATTCCCGAAGGAGGACAGAGTGTACGGAAGCGACAGAAAGATCTTAAAGCGAATCCGAATGCCAAGGGGCCTCCGCAGTGGGCCTTAGACGATAGTGAGAATTCTTATTTCGATAAGTCTCCAAGTTCAAGGCGATACAAAAAAATAAACAAAGGTGGAGATCCAGAATTGGACAAGGCTCGAAAAGCTGGGGTTTCTGGTTTTTACAAAGGGGAGAAAGAGAGGATAAAACGCGGAGAGCCAACAAAACAATTATGGACTTGGAAACAAAAAAAAGCAATACTTAAGCCTAAAACACCAAAATATTACACAAATATAGGTAAACCTCTCACAGACGAGAATGGTAAACTGAAATCGTATCCGTTTGAGGGACATCATAAAACCAATGTTAACAATCCAAAGTTTGATAAGGATCGAAAAGCTAAAATCGAAAATGCACAAAATTCAGGCAACATCGAGGCCTTAACATATTCTCAACATTATGACGCCCACGGGGGAAATTGGAAAAATCCAACCGATGGAGAATCTCATTACCAAAACATGAAATCTCTTCCTTTTGATGGTAAGTTAGTGAGTATTGGGTCTAAAAATTATCCTCTTGCAACGATAAAGAACTTAAGTATTGAAGATCTAGAAAATATGAGTGAAATCAATCGATAAATTCAGGAGCTAGGAGATAGCATATGATTTTTCAATAAATAAAAATGCCTGATACATATCCCAACATATTCTCAAAACAACTCAACCGCATTCAAGCCATCGACCCCAATGGCTCAAGCTTCCAAATCACCCTCATCCTGCCCTATCCCGAGTTCCAAAATATCCTCCAACAGCATCACTTCAACCTGACTCCAGAAATTCAGCAACCCCTCCCCGACCTACCCAACCCAAGCCGTGACGTCACCCTCACCCTAAGACTCAAACCCAGCCTCCTCCCCCATCTCCCCGATGACCTCAACGACCGTGAATCCTTCCAATCCTATCTCCAAGATTTAGACCAACAGCGTCATCTGGACCCAACCCCCCCCGCCCTAGCCCTCCTCAACTCCGACAGTTGGTTTTGTCTAACCATCCAACAGCCCAACAACGGAACCCCCATCCGCCATCGCACTTTCTGGGATTACCTAGACCCCCGCGACCTAGAACCCGAAAGCCAAGACCCCGAACGCATCAAGCAAAGTGTTGCCCAGTTCCTACAAGACTTCACCCAATCCCAAGTCAGCCATCTCTTCCAAGATTTGGGTGATAAACTAGGGTCAGCCCTTGAGAGCTTTCTACAAGAAGCCAGTTCTCCGACAAATCAAAGCAATCCCTCCCCCCTTATGAATGGCATGACTGGACTCTTCCAACCCAAGCCAAGCCTCCTAGAAACCATCATCCAATTTCTCTTAGATGACGACTGGTCATTTGAGAAAATCAAAGGAGCTACGGCGGTTAAGTTTGGCTTTTCAGGAGAACATGGCGAATGGACTTGTCTCGCGCAAGCCAAAGAAGACCAAAACCAGTTTATCTTCTACTCCCGTGCGCCGATGCAAGCCCCCGAAGACAAACGTTTAGCCATAGCTGAATTTCTCACCCGTGTCAACTACACCCTAATTCTAGGAAACTTTGAGATGGACTTCAGTGATGGCGAGATTCGCTACAAAACCAGCATTGACGTTGAAGGCGACCAGCTCACCCCCACCCTCATCAAACCCATCATTTACACAAACCTACAAATGATGGACAAATACCTCCCCGGTATCACATCGGTCATCGAAGGAGATGAAAGCCCCGAGGAGGCGGTGAATCGCATCGACAATCCCCCATCCGACTAAACCCCACTTGCATTTTTAAGGAGATTCCCTATGAGCCGTCGTCGCAGCCTCTCCCGCAAAGCCAGCAGCCTACAACGGCGAACCTGGGCCAAAGCCAAAAAACAGGAACAACTGAAACACAAAGCCACAGACCCCTTCCACTGGGACACTGACGAACCCCAAACAGAGGTCAATCCCTTCCCCTACCCCGCCGACGCAGCCCCCATTCTCGACGAGGAAGAGGCCCTACAAATGGAACCCCTCGACGAGGAAGAAGCCCTACAAATGGAACCCCTCGACGAGGAAGAAGCCCTACAAACCGAACCCCTCGACGACGAGGAAGAAGCCCTACAAACCGAACCCCTCGACGACGAGGAAGACACCAGCCTCTCCTAATCCACCTGGGGCGGAACCTGTAACGGTTGCGACGGTCGAACCCGCTCTGTCTCTCTCCCCGGACGGACTCCCGGAGTCTCCCCACTCCTCCCCGTCTGGCCCTGGGAGCGATAGGTCTGAATCACCGCCACCCGGGTAGCCTCCTCTCCCAACTCATTCGTCACCCGCAACATCAGCCGCAAATCCTGAGTAGCGTCTCGCAGCGGATAGCGAAATGCCCCACTCAAGCCCACATCCTCACCCGGAATCGGCAACAACTCCACCGTCACATCCCGTCCCCCCGCCAGCACCTGCCAAGCAATCTCCAACTCCCGAGGCGTTCCCCCCTCAGCCAGCGCAAAGCGAAACACCTGGGGCGACTCCTCCACCAACTTGCCATTAATCCGCAACTGAAAGCGGTCTTCATCAAACAAACTATCCCGTCCCGGCCGTCCCCCCTCTGCCGCAAGCCGCAACGGTTCCACCGTCACCCGCCGCGATTGTCGGCGCATCGGTTCCTCTCCCCCATTACGCAGCAGCAGCCCCGCCTCAAACAGATAGCGACCAATGGGTAACTCCACCAACTCCACCCCTTCACAGAGTAACTGTAATACCCCTCCCATCTCCTCAGTCCGACAATTCTCATCTTGCAGCATCGCCTCAGGCGTGTGGGGAAACAGCCCCAGCGGCACCTCCCCTAAATGCTGCCCCTCCTCATCCTGGAGCGTCAACTCCAAACGGTCCAACCGCTGCGGATGGTCAATGGCCCAACTCACCCGCACCGGCTCTCCCACCTCATAGGTTGTGTCCATGGTCCGAAAACTGCGCAATCTGGGGTCACTCAAACTCACCGTTTCCTGAGTTTCCCGTTCATCCACCGCCTCGCGCAAATTCTGCTCTGTAAACACCGCCACCTGAAAGCGATATAGCCCCGAATCCAGCAACGACTCCAGACTCCAGCGACAGCTCAGCCAAGACGGTTCAGCCGCCGCACCATTCTCAGCCCCAGCATGAGGACGAATAAAGGAATCCCCCATCTGGCCCCGTCGCTCATCACAGACCAAACGAGTCCCCTCATCCTCCCCCCCAAAATTACCATTCTCGTGAGAATAGCGATACACCGTGGTTTGTCCCTGCTCATCCAATATCGTCACCGTCACCAGAGCCACCTCTTGCCCATAACTCAAATCCCAAGTCAGGCCCACCCGGTCCTCAGTCTCGGTGAACTGATACTCCAGCCGCAACGCCTCAATCGCCGGTGCATCAAAGGTCAACGTCTGAGTTTCCGCCACCGCCACCGGCTCCTGAGACTCCCGTTTGCGGACCCCAAACAAGCTTTCATCCGCCTTGGGGAAGACCTCCAAGCGAAAGCTATAATCCCGCGTCACATCCAATCCCAGCAAATCATAGCGACAGTCAAGAGCCTGAGACTCACCAGCCTCCCTCAACAGGGGTTGACAAACTAGACCATTCATGACAATAGGCTCAAACCGTTCCTGAGCCGACCCTTGAGCTGGGGACTGGGGGAGGCGAAAACGCTGCTGTTCCTGCTGTCCCAGAGTATCCTGAGAGAGCAAGCGAAACCCATGTAGCTGCTCAGCATTCTCCACCCTCCAGGTTAAAAAGCGGCCATTTTGGCCATTTCCATTGCCATTCAGGGCATTATTTCCCAGAACGCTCCCCCCCTCATCTCCATCGGGGGACCCCTCAGAAAACTCAAACGATTCCAGCCTCGGCGGCGGCGATAATCTCCACATCCTCCAGGCCAACCAGAGCGCCAGGGCCCCTGCTCCCAGCACCAGCAAGGCCACCAATAGAAACAACAGGCCGGAGGGAGTGGGTTTTAAAACAATCGTCGCCGACTCTGGCTCTGAACTTAGATAGTCTTGAGCGGCCAGACGAGATTTTTCCTTAGAGTTTTCTAACCATAAAAATAACTGATATTCTCGTTCTTTCCAGCGGGGACGAATCGATCCGAAAGGAATTTTAACCTTAGGATTAACCCAAAACTGTAACTCCTTCGAATCTTCCGGACTTAACTCAATAATCTGATTAGTAATCTCAACCCCATTCTCATAAACCCTATGCTCACAACTAAATTCTGGATCAAAATCCACACATAAGATGAAATATCGCCGCATATTGCCATAATTTTTGATGGAGAGATTAAAACATCCCCAATCCTGAGGCTTGCGGAACAGCTTAAAAACATCCCAAGCAGGAATTTGCTCCTTAGCCGTTTGAATTAGCTGCTGATCACCATTCAATTCCTGATTTCGTCGTGGCAATCGCAGTCGAGACGACGTCAGGGTAAGGGGGACAGTTTGACCCTCAACCCCATAAAAGGGCTTGACCTTAAAATAAAGGATTTGGCTGCAAACTTCACGTTGTTCAACCTGAGAGAATAGTCTCAACGTGGGGCTATTAAGAAGATCGGAACTATATCCTCTCGGCAGCTTCAAAACCAAATAGACAAAGCCAAATTCTTTAGAAACAAGCCTTAAACTCTTACCCCCTTCTGGATATTCAATCTCATAGAATTCACGATTATAGAAATCAAGAGTTAGAGTAAAGTTTTCAACCTCTTGCAAAACATTTTCGACTCTAATTTTCACACGATTCTCTGCCCGCCGGGTTTGCGGATTGACATCCAGTTCTAGAGGATATTCCAGACTCATCGACTCTAAAACTTCAAAATTCGATTGACGGTCTCCTTCCGCCGCCGAGGTGATAACCTGAAATTTACCGGGTCGAAAAATGGGGGGAGTTTTTAAATCATCAACAGAAGAAACAAAAACTTGATACTCATATAGTTCTCCTTGCGAAAGTGTAGCAGGAGGCACTTCAAGATTCTCAAAGTTAATCTCTTTTGTCTTATTGCGCTCAATCTGAGCTGTGGTAGAAATTTGTCGGCCCTCCCCGACCCAATATTTCAATAACTTCTCAGACTCGGGACTTGAGCGTTTCGCCCCAAGCCAGACCTTAACTGTATCGATATCATTGCTGCCTTGATTCTGAACCCGAACCTGAATCTGAAAGGATTTCCCTCGGCTAACTTCCTTAGGAGCCTTGACACTAACCCTTAAAAAACTATTGGCAGTTGCTATCATCTCGAAGTCCTCGTCGATAAATTTGTACACGCCGATTGTCCGAAGCCACCGCAATCAAGACTTGGTTGCGATCGGCATCAATGTCAATATCCACACTCCCAATCCCCGTCCGAGAAACTGACCCGAGGCGAGTGGGATTGGGAGCCAGAGATCCAGTTTCTACATCCTGATCTCGGAATAGCCATAACGCCACTGTTCCATCATCGCCAACACTGGCGCCATAATGACAACCATCATGTTTCGCGATCGCCACCGATCGCACCGCCGCGCCCCCATGTTGCTCCCGATTCTCATAAGCGATTAAATCATTGGAGCAGAACGGTTCTGGGATATCAGACTCACGCCAATGCCATCGCGTATTTTGTTCTTGTCCTGATTGAAAACGGCGATCTAAAGCCGGGTAACGTAGAGACGCGCGAGATTGTCCAGCGATCGGTTGAAAGCACTCCCGCAGTTTATGTAAATCCAGCAGTCGGACCGAGCCAGTGGTATCACCAATCATCAGTAACCGATTATCATTCGGCGCCACCGCAAAACTACTCAAAAAGTCCTGCCGACCATGAATCGGGAGAAACTCGGATGCCGTCCTCTCCTGACGAGACGGCAACGTCATCATAATCACTTTCTGAGGATCATCCCGCCACATCCAAATCCCAAACTGATTGCGTTCCGAGCCAAACAGTAGCCACCGGCTATCAGCATCATGGCCCCGCACATTGGCAAGGGAATAAATAGGTTGAGCTGGATCGATCGTATAAGATTCCCGAGAATTGCCCGGCTGATCCACATCCCAGCGTTGAATTTCTCCACTCCCATGGGCGCTAAACAAGACATCTTCAGAATACCAAGCCAAATCAAACAAATTATCAGTTGGAGAATTATCTTCCGATGGCTTTGGAGTTAACCGCGTTAGGCTGTCAGGCTGATTTCGTGGAAACGTATAAATATCACCATTACTCAATCCCACCGCCATGAAGCCAGAGGCACTCTCACTTAGACCTGGGCGAATCACGCGAACCTGTGACGACTTCGGAAGTTGATGAGGTGTCAAGAGAGTACCCTCCCATCCCCTGACTAGATTCATCGGCCGAATGCGATTAATATCCCAACCGAAGACCTGACCACCCTCTCCACCTTCGCCATCTTGCCACCCACCCGCCCCTGTCCAAACGCGGCCCGTTCCCTGCAACGCCACCGCTGTCATGGGATACTGATGTTGTCCCCGTAACCAATAACGCACCCATGGCGAACCTGCCAACAGGAACAAGAAGACCATCAGGAAAAACAGTGGTCCCCAGAGACTCAAACTCGGCACAGAAACCTGCAAAGTCAGAGTGAGGCGGCTAGTCTCCCAAGGACGTTTCTCGCCCTCGCTGACATTCTCCGCCACCACATCAAAATTCAGAGTTCCCGCCCTCAGCTTTTGCTCATAGCACAACCCCAGATACAGAGTTTCCTCACCACCAGGAGCGAGTTCAATCGGCTCTGACGTCATCCCGTCACTTTTTCCCTCATCCGACTGATTTTGAGCTTGAGGAATAAACGTCAACTTAACTTTGCGCTCTTGGGCTTCCTCTAATTGCTCATCAGTCCAATCTAACCTCAACTGAACCGTTTGCGGCAAGTTGCTGGCATTTTTAACAGACATTTCATAGAACACCGTCTGTGAGTCCAGCATCTGCCCTGGCTCGCCCTCAGAAGCCTGAGAAACTCTATTATCCGAAGAGTCTTGCGTTGTCCCATCAGACTCGGAGTGCTTTCGTTTCGCTGGGTTGTGCCCTTGGGGAGAGGGCAGTTCCTGAACGGGTGTACGGCACTTTAACTTAAGCTCTCCTGTTGGCTTAATAATTAGAGTTCCCCATTCCTGCTGTGTGAACTCGGACTGCCCTTTCTCGGCATCCTTATAGGTCATTTCTATAGCAAAGGGATACCGAGAATTGGTATGAGCACTCTCGTCGCTAATAGGGGGAACAGTAATTTCAAACAACTCTTTTTCTAGGGACTCTTCGTCACTAATAATCCAAGATACTCTCGTTTTATTTTGATTAGGATTATCTTGGGACAACCAATCCGAAAGGGGCTTGCCAAATGTTTTGAACTGGAACTTAACCTCAATATCATTGCGACGGAAATAATTATGAAGACGAATCGGAATCTTACAGGTTTGTCCGGCATCAACCCTGATTTTATTATCGAGAGACAAAATATCAAAGCCAAGGGATTCAAATGATTGAATATCAATTGTTGTTTTTAGTGAAGCACGAATCGTCTCATCTTCCTCAGAAAACACTTCAATGGATATCGGGACTTTCCCCCTAACCCCTCGCATAGGATAATCAATAATTTCAATCTCAAAGTAGGTCTCAGACTCATGGGAAATTTTAGAGACTGTGGGGTTGACTTGATACCAACTATGATTATTTTCGAAGCCTTCATTGAGTTGAACCCTGGCGGAGAAAGCTAAATAACTTCCTGAACGATTTTCAACGCATATCCTAAAGGGAATCCGGCCATTGACGTCCTTGGGATTAAAATTCAGACCAGACTCACCCTGAATAAATTTAACGTTAAGTTTTTTAGAGCCTTCGAATGTCGTGTTTGAATTTGTGTTCATTGTTCATATGTCCTGATTAGTCTGATAGTTGCCATCATGAATCTTGTTCATCAGATTCTTTAGACTCAATTTGAAATCCACGAACTTGCTGCAAATCCCAAATAAAGTTAATAATATTAATTCCTAACTCCTGAGCATCACGAATTTCAGAACGGCTTAAGTTGAGCTTGGGGAGTTTAGTTTGAGGTCCCCACTGAGAGGCTTGGTAGGCTGACGATAACCAACCCAGAGACAGTTCTCCATGACACAGTAACATCCGAGATGAATGCTCAAACGTCACTAATTTTTTGTCTGTATTTTCATTCGAGGCATCGGGAAGATCTGGCAACATCTGAAAAGCAAAGGGAGTTGTATAAATCGGATGGACAGGTTCTAAAGGTTGCCAAGTACCTGCCTGATTGGAAGATTCCCCCGAAGAGCTAGTATCGTCATCGTTATCTTCATCTGTATCCTGAGACTCGAATCTCTCTAATGTTTTAAACACTGCCAACTCTGCCTTTGAGTCGGAGCAGTCTTCAATCCATAAGAATGCTCCCTCATTTAGATGGACTTTCAGTCGTTGAAATTGAAATTTAGAAAGATTGGGCTTATGATCTAGACTAGAGTTAGTGTTCTTTGCCTCCCCATCTTGATTTGTATCTTCACCCTTGTTATCGTCGTTTTTCTGCGTCCGAGTCTTAAGCGTCTTTGGATCAATCTTCCAAAATAAGCAATCACAGTCTTTAACGATAGAGAGTTGGGGAGCATCTATTAGGTCTCCTCTATCCTGATTTTTAGCTGGATGTTCTGGAATTTCAATTACGTGAAACACCGGTTTTATGACTAGGTTAGGATAAAGAGCATCAGCGGCAGTCATCAAATCACGAAAGCTCTTCTCCACCAGAGAAACATCTTGGTCTCCCATTTTGACCAACCCGACTTGAAACACCTTGATAGGGCGAGGTTGAAAATAGCGGCGACGACGAAAATCTAACTCATTTCTACCTGGAAGAAAGAATGACTTTGGGCAGGAAGTCAAGCCGTCTTTAAGACTGTTTTTATCAATTGTAATGCGACAAAGCTCAACTAATCCTTGGGATTTTTCTGGAACACCTAATTCAACTTTACAATTGTAAATTAACACCCTGGGTAACAATTGGGTGTCACGATCATCAGGGAAAGACTGGGTCGGTTTTCTCTGCGTTCCACTGATATAAAGGCCACGTACATAAGTTGGGTTGGCTTCCTCGGGTTTTTGCTTTAAAATAGCATTTAAATTCACCTTAAAGCAGCGTAGTGCCTCATCAGTTAAGATCAGAAAATTCCCTTCGGCATCAATGGCTAATCCCTCTTCAACCTCTAAGCAAAAAATGTGGTTATTTTTCTCATCCTCATCTTGAAGTAGGGTATTATTCACCCGCACCCTCAAGCCACAGACAATCCCCGGCTCACAGAGGGATTGATAATAAAGCTTTTGCCGTTGTAACTGACAATTGCGTTCCCGATTCCAGACATTATCATCAACCCTCATTCCATCTTTGACTTCATAGAAGGCAATATCTTGGGGATCGGGATCAGGAAAGGGAAATTCGGGTTTAGCCATGATCTAACCTTGAAATGAACATTAACCAAAACAGTCCCCATGCCAGCTCAGGGCGGGTCATGCCGAGACTCCCTGGGACATCAGCCCTGTTCGTTTGGTCTTTTTCGTTCGACCCTAGACAAACCGAGCCAAATTCCAACAATTGCTTGAGATTTTACATGAATTTCCTAATAATTTCAATCTTTCAATAAATAAATTTACAGGACTATAACTTAAAACTTGACAATCAGCTAAATTGTGAAATCTTGAACGGCTAATACAAACCCATCAGCTCAAGCAAATCGCCTCCTGAGCCGCTCTCACCAGGGTTCCTCCCGAGTGCGGCTATCACAGGGCAAGGTGGACTGGCCATCGGGACGAACCCCACCACAAATCTGAGTATCATCCAAGTCCTCGAAGGCACCGATGGCCCCCTGCAAATTCGCTTCGGCCCAGTTAATGCCCGCTAAATTCGCCCCCGTCAGGTCAACCCCCACCAGCACAGCCTGCCTCAAATCGGCCCCCTGCAAATCAGCCTCCTCTAAACGACTGCCCGTTAAATCCGCTCCCCGTAAATCGCCCCCCCGGAGATTCGCCTGGCGTAAATCGGCCCCCCGGAGATTCGCCTGGCGTAAATTGGCGGAGCTGAGGACAACCCCCTGAAAATTGCTCTCAAGCAGCTGGGCCTCAACCAAGCTAGCCCGGGTTAAATCACTTCCTCGAAAATCCACACCGGAGAGATTCGCCCCAGAGAAATTCACCCGTTCTAAGTTAGCCTCACGAATCTGTACCCCCCAATCAGACCAATTCACCCCCCGCAAATCCGCCCCTCGGAGATTCGCGGCGGTTAAATCGGCTCGGAGTAACTTCGTTAAACTCAAATCCGCATCCCGCAAATCCGCCCCCACCAGAACCGCATCCGTTAAATCCACCCCCCGCAGATCGATATCTCGTAAATCGCTCTCCTGCAAATTGCTCCCCTGTAGATTAGCCTGGCTCAGAGTGGCCCGTCGGAGATTAGCTCCTTGTAAATGAGTCACCTGTAACTGAGCCTGACTTAAATTGGCTCCCGGCAACTGGGTACATTGCAGCTGCTCCTCCTCTCGTTGCCAACAGCCGAGATTAGCCCCCCTCAAGTCAGCTCGCTGAAGATTAGCCTCAGTGAAATCACTGCCCTGAAGTTCAGCCCCCGTCAAGTTAGCCCAACTGAGATCCGCCTCTCGGAGATTCCCCCCCAACAAACGAACCTCTCGTAAATCCGCCATCTCTAAACGGGCTGCCTGCAAATTGACCTCTTCTAACTGCCCTTGTCGCAAGCGGGCCTGACGTAGATTCGACTCTTGTAAATTGGCTTCAGTTAAGATGGCCCCTTCTAGGAGCGATCGCTCTAAATGAGCCTGCGATAAATCCAGGCCTGCCAAATCGCGCCCCCGTTGCGGCTGATTGAGAATCTGCCAAACCTGACGCCACTTCCTCGGGAGCAGGGACAAACTCACCTGAGTCTCCCGTAAATTGGCATAACGCAAATCGGCCTCTCGTAAGTCAGCATTCTCTAAATTCGTCCGCCGCAAATCGGCCCCCCGCAAATCGGCCCGACTGAGATTGGCGTCACGCAAGTCTGCATCACGTAAATCGCTCTCTCGCAGATTGCTACGTTGTAGATTAGCCCCCCGTAAATATCCGTTCCGTAAATCTTCATCTCGCAGACGGCAACGACGACAGTTGCGATCTTCGAGCAGTTGCTGGAGACGACTGGCATCCGCTGGCGGGGCTAGCCAACATAACCCAATCAGCCACGCAAGGAGCCAAACTCGGGATTTCATCACTCGCAAGACGGTTTGATACGTTTTATGAGAATTTTGGCCGGGATCTGGATTCACGGCCCTATACAGATACTATACTGAAGTATGCTTGATTTGTCTTAGACCATTGAACCTAGCCAACATCTTAACCTCAAGCGTTTTCAGTCTTTATTTGTCAAGATACTTGGTCAAGATAAGATGACACGATCGCCCATCTGGGTTAGTGCGATCGCCGCGATCGTTGGACTGACTCTCACAGCCAGACCCCTGGCCGCTCAAGACCGCCGGCCCAATGACTTCGGAATCCGACGTTATGACTATTGGGCGGATCTCTGTCAGGAACTCGAACAGGCTGGAGACCACAATGAAGCCTTAGATGCCTGCGAGAGAGCCATTGAAATTCGCTCTCGCCCCAGACGTCGGACTCTACCAGTTTGGGTCAGTCGTGGCAATGCTCTACGCAATTTAGGGAATTATTCAGAAGCATTGGCCTCTTATAACCAGGTCTTAGAGGTTGATCCAAATTACTCCCTAATTTGGATGTATCAATGCGAAATTCTGTTAGATCAAGGCCGTCAAGAATTAGCCTTAGCCGCCTGCGATCGCGCCCTAGAGTCCGATGGCAATTGGGGCGATCGCTCCCCCAGCCAAGCCTGGATAACTCGGGGACAAGTGCATCGCGATCGCGCCCTAGACTTAGCCGAACGCAGCCAAGACAGCCGCTCACGGTTTTTACTCTCCATCGCCGGACGAGAACGGCTCCCCCAAGGAACCCCAGACCATGACGCCGCCTTAGAACAACTCGAAGCAATTCTCTGGGATCTCGAAGATGCCCAACAGTCCTACGAGCGAGCCTTAACCCTAACGCCCGATCAGTCCCGGGCCTGGGCGTATCACTGTCAAATCTTGACCGAATTAGGACAATACCAACAACTACATCGGCTCCTCGGCGGTGAGCATCCCCGAACGAGAAGCCTCGACGAGCAGTATAGTGAAGCCTTCGAGAGTTGCGAACAGGCGATCGCCCTCAATCGGAACTGGGGAGAGTCCAATGGGGCCCTAGGCTGGTTGCATAAAGGGCAAGTCCTCGAAGCCTGGGGAGACAAGCAAGACAACTTTAGTCAGATGGCCCGCTATTTTGAAAGTGCCATCAACGCCTACGAACGGGCGATCGCCCTCAATCCCGAACAGCCCCAAAGCTGGCTCAAACAAGGGCGACTGCTGCAACAACTCGGTCATTATGAACGGGCCTTAACCTCCTATGAGCAAACCCTAAGCCTCAACCCCGAAGCCTCCCAAGCCCTCGCCTACCGTTGTCACGTCTTAAACCACCTCGGTCAACACGAAGCCGCCCTAAACTCCTGTGAGCAAGCCCTTGACGGTGACCTAGCCTGGGACATTGAAGACCTAGCTCTCACCTGGACTCAACGCAGTTCAGCCCTCATTGGCCAAGGCGACTATGAAGCGGCCTTAGACTCCGTCGAGCGGGCGATCGCGCTCTATGACTATCCCGTCTCCACACGAGTGTACAGTCCCCCAGACGACAGCAAAGGCCCAAGCGTCCCCGAATCAGCGGTACGCCGGCCCACCCTCAGCCCCGAAGAAATCCGCACCCCAGAAGACCCCCTAGACCACTGTCTGGGGGACTTAACCTCAATCGTCCAACGGGACTTTACCCGCTACATCGACCCCTATCGACGAGCCTTAAACAACAAAGCCGTCAGCCTCTGGCATCTCGGTCTTTACCCGCTACATCGACCCCTATCGACGAGCCTTAAACAACAAAGCCGTCAGCCTCTGGCATCTCGGCCGCTACGAAGATGCCGAACTCTATGCCCGACTCGCCCTCAACCCACGTAGCGTCAGAGTTCCCGGTTTATCGCTACGAAGATGCCGAACTCTATGCCCGACTCGCCCTCAACCCACGTAGCGTCAGAGTTCCCGGTTTAGCCCTAGACGATAAAAACAGCCTAGACATCGCCTGTAACTATCCCAAAGCCTGGTTTAACTATGGTCGGATTTTAAGTCAACTCAGACGCTATCAAGCAGCGGTGCGAGCCTATGACATCAGTCGAAACACCTACAGCATCTACATTCCCCCCAATCGACATCGGGGCCGCCCCGTCTCCAACACCCTATCTGCCTCGTCCGGTTTGCCCGTTGACATCACCCCCACCTGCGACTTTATCCTGCAATCTCCCGCAGGGCGATCAAATGCCACTCGTCGCCTTCAAGAACGTCATCGGCGGATGTGTTTCAACCTGGATCTCAATCAAAGTGCCGCCCTTTGGTACACCGAGAACTGTAGCCGCGACGGAAATGGCTGCTCCCAAACCGTGGCTCGCCTGGAAACCGCCCTACGATTTAAGCCGAACTCTTTTGAGGCTTGGTTTAACTATGCGATCGCCCTCAGTGCCGACACCAATTATCCAGAGGCCCTAGAGGCTTTTGAGCAAGCCGAACAACGGCTCTCAGAGGAACATGAATCTCTCCGGGCAGAGATTAGCCGGGGCCAAGCCAGGGCCTGGTACAGGTGGGCCCGTTTACAAGAACAAGCGGCTGGAGACTCATCTGCCCAAATCGAGGAAGCCTTATTCTTAGTGGAGGAAGCCCTACAGCGACGACCCGACTATACTGAAGCGATCCAACTGCGCGATCGGCTCTTGGAGCGTTTATCATCTCGTCCCGGTTCAATCAATCATACAGGAGAACAATAACCATGAAACGTTCATTGAAGAAAAGCTTAACTGATCTAAGAGACAAATTCTATAACGCTAGATCTTTCGCCAGAGAAGCTGGGAACTTTGCTGAAAATCCTTTGACGTTCTCGCGGCGACTAGTTACTAGGTTTGCCACCAATTGGTTTAGCTCTAACGAAGAATATAGACAAGAACAATCCGAAGAAGGATTAACAACTAAAGCTGGTGGACAAAAAGAGAAAAAAAGAACCTTAACTCTCATCACAAAATCTGACAAAGCATATCAGAAAAAGTATGAAATTAGGGAAGAACCCATTTTCAAAAAAGACAGTTTAGAGATTTTTCAGGGGCGAAAATATGGGACTAATGCCAGAAAATCTCAGCAGGAGCAAGCTCAGGCAATCTTGGCACAAAAACTCGACAAAAACATATTCAATGCTCACAAAAAAGAGAAGTATCTTAGTGCAGATTACACTCAAAATACACGAGGAGACAGATTAATATTTAACTGCGAATTTGCGAGAGGAACATCAAAATCCACCTCCAACAATAGTTCAGCCAAAAATTTTTATTGCATCTATCAGTTGAGTGAAACTCTCTTTGATGTTAACAGTCTCTCGCCACTCTTGGTTCACCGTTTTCAAAATAACATCAACACCTTAACCTATAGAGTAATCGATGAGATTTGGCAATCTTTAGAGTTTTTGGAAAAAGATAAGACAAAACACACTCATCAATACCACCCTTTAAATGAATCCTCATTCTTGATTGACAAAAAAAACAAAATTCATATTATATTTTGGCGTTCTTTAACTCACAAAAAAGAATCTGGGGACGAAAAATCGGTTGCAAGTGTCAGGTTGATCGTAGAGATTATTAGAAACTTTCATGCCAATCGAGGGCTAGACGAAAAAGCCTATACACAGCCAGAATTCTTAACAGACTATCTTGAAGGTTTTAATGGAGACCAGATAAGTTACCAAGAGGCTCACCGTCGATTAGAACAATTCCTTGATACTTACAACCTCAATCTGGACGAGCCAATCTTCAAAAACCAAGGCCCTGACAACCAGCCATCACCAAAGAACGATAAATTCCTAAGCCGCGCCCTCAACTGGTTGAAACCTCAGAACTCCCAAGGCCAGACAACCAAGACCGAGGACTCCCCACCCACATCCTCACCCAGATCTCGGAGACGTTCCAAGTCTCGACCCAGCCGCTGGAAATTTCTCTTTTGGGTCTTATCCGGGCTAACCCTCGTCCTCTTTGTGATTCCCATAGTACCAAGAGGATTCTCAATCGCCGAACAGCTCACCGAGCCAACACCACCACCGAACTTTCAGGCCTGCTTCCCCAACTCTAGCAACTCATCCCCCTATCCCTGTCTCATGAGGAACCAAGCCAGTTCATCCCCCGGCCCAGCAACCATCATCTACGGAGATATCGTAGAACACATCTTTGGGAATGAAGAATTCAAGAGACAGTTTGAACAACGGACAGAGCAAAGAGATTGGATTTGGATCAACACCGCCTCTCCCGAAGCGGCTGAAATGGACGACCTAGACGACACTGCCCTAGAAATCACAGTTGTCAGCCCAAACAGCTCAGAAAATTTGTCTGGCGATGGTGGAGTCATCGGTTATGACGGCTTGGCGATTTTTGGTCGGCGTGGCACATCTAGGATATTAGATGATCAGATCTCCAAGGCAGAGTTAGTTGAGGTACTCAACGATATCAATAATAGCCGGTTCAGACGAAATGGAAATTCCCTGGGGTTGAACTGGCCCGAGAATCGTCCCACCTGGGAAAACATCTTACGAACCTCGATTTGCAGCGACGCGGACTGTCCGCTCACCCGGAAATCCGAGCCAGGGGAAGCCCAAGACCTGAGCGGATACGTGGAACAATTTTCTAATGATGATCCCACCCTCGGGGTGGCGCCGTTAAGTTTTGTGAAGACACAATGTCAGATTTACAGTATCGCCATTGAGGGGCAACAACCCTTAGTGAACTTTCGTGGGCAAGCCATTACCTCAGAAAGTGAACTCTGTGATCAAAAGGGAGGCTACTGGCCCGACCTAGACAAACTGACCCGCCTAGAGTATCCCCTCAGTTATGCGATCATCGTCCGTCCTTCTCCCGGTCAGGAGTTGCTGGCTGAGGAACTGGTGAACCTTTTACGCACCGACGAAGGACAAAGTTTATTAAGAGGCTTTGGCTTGACTCCTTGTCGTTTTCCCAATGGAGATGAGACCCAAGAACGATGTCAACTTCAATAAGTAAGGAGGGGAACCAACCCAGAGCCAGCCGTCAATGCAGACCGAACCAAAATAGGTTAAGCTGGAACCGACCTTGGCCCCATTGACCGACTCGATAGCCCCACACATTTAAGCGTCAGCCCATGTCTATCTCAACTCCTGAAAAACGCAAGCTTCAGGAACAACAGATCCAAGCCATCTTAAAGAACCCCATCCTGTTGAGAAAACTGACCCATCAGGTGTATGAGCTTCTAGAAGAAGACTTACGGAACCAACGCGATCGACAACCCAGCTACTGGGGAGGTTAAACCATGGTGTACAACGGAAATGGCAGTCAGTCTCGGGTGAACGGAAGTCCGCGGTCAGCAGAAGAACGTCTGACCCATCATGCCCTCAACTATGTTCTCGCCAATCGCTTTTACGTTGAAATCGATAGTAGTATCACAGCCTGTTTTACAGAATGTTCCGGTTTAGGGGTAGAAATCCCCGTGGAGCCTCATGCCGAGGGGGGTCTCAATGACCAGCAGCGTCTGTTAATCGGACAAGCCCAGTTCACTGAAGTGACCTTAAAACGGGGACTCACCAATGATCTAACCTTTTGGAGCTGGATCTCAAAAACCCTAGAAACCCAACGCCCCGAACGCCGTAACGTTACAATTCTCGTCTTTAACCAAGCCGGAGAAACCATGCAGTCCTGGGAACTCCAAGCCGCAATTCCCGTGAAATGGGTCGCCCCCGGACTCCAAGCCGATGCCGAAGGAGTCGCCATTGAAGAGCTAAGCCTGGCCTATGAGGGCTTAAAAGTCTCCAAAGACTTTCAAGGAGGTTCCATGTCCCTACCGAATCAGCGGGATAACGCCGGATATTTTAGCTAACCTGACGCCTGATGTTACAACATAAACCATTAGGACAACAGACCGGCTTGGGGGTTACCTCCCGACTCGTACATCGGACACCCTTAGGTCAGTCCCAATCGTTGGGTCAAACGTCGCAACAATTACTTTTGGATCTCAGCGGATTGGATCTCAGCGAAGTGGACTGGAGCGAGATGTTCGACAACTTCCCTAACTTCGCCCAAGGAAGGCCCGCAGGAAATGGGGGAATTCCTTCAGATGCCATCCCCAACCCAAGCCGTCCACCCGTCCCGGCTTCAGAGAGAGTCTCCCCCTCAGACTCCCCTCGTCCGGCGGGTGCTAATGCTCCAACCCCTAGCCCCTCAGACCCTCCCCTAGAGCCTATTACCTCCCAAAAACTCCTCCAGGGCGATCGGGCGATGGTTCCTCCCCGAGCCTCCCTGGTGAACCCGCTCATTCAAGAGAGTGCTAGGGCCCTTAACACCGAGTCCCCATCCACCGAGTCCCCATCGGTCGCTCCCGTTCCCCTCTTTTCCATCCCGCCAGCCTCAAAGACCTCCTCCTCTAACTCAGCACAGCCAACACCCCCCGCCTTGCCGCAAGGACCAGAATCCCTAGTCCAAACTAAATCACAGGGATCACCGCCTCCTGAGTCCAGTCCAAGGATTCAAAAACAGCCATTCCTCACAGACTCCCCCCCCTCAGACACTCCTGCTCCCCAAACGGCTGCTACGGAATCGGTCCAACCCACAACAGACCGTCAAGGCATATTAAACCAACCCAAGCCCTCAGACTCCCCCAACCCAGAGCTAGTCCAAGCCAGCCCCAACAGCACCTCAGACCCCACCTCAGACCCCACCAGTCCCAGCGAGACCCTTCAACCCCAGATACAAAACCAGCCCGACCCCTCAGAGTCCCAAGACCCGAGCCAGTCCATCTCTGAGGACAGTCAGCCAGCATCCCCTGCCCTTCAGACCTATCCGGGCGATCGCTCCCTCCCTGACGTAACGACAAAGGATTCCGTTCAGGATTCCGTTCAACTACAAACTGCGTCCCCTCAACAGGAGTCCGAACCGCCATCGTCAACCACTCTCGAATCCGGGGGCGATCGGCCCACAGCGTCCGAGCCACCATCCAACCAGCCCAAACAGCCAACCCCGCCTTCAGCTCCACCTCAATCCAACAGTCAATCCGACTCCGTTATCATCCAGGAGAGCCAACTCCCCTCGGCTGGCTCGTCAGATCCCTCGACTCCAGCACCCCACCCCAGTCCTGAAACAGAACCCATCTCCTCTGACTTAGACTCCGACCCCTCACCCTCCCCAAGTCCTCAGACCATCGCCCCAGACATCATTTCCCCAGACAGCCAACCCTCATCAACCCTTGACACTAACTCATCAGATTCATCAGATCTCTCGGACAGAGCCGCTCCTCGCTCAACTCCCGACTCAATTCAAACTGAAAGCGACTCATCCCCAACGTCCCCGAATCTCCCCAGCACAGAGAAATCCGACCCCGAGCCGGAAGCCAACATCCTGCAAACCCGCCCTGACGAGCCCACATCCGACCCCGAAATTGCTCTCGACCGCCAAACGCCATCCCAAGCTACAGAGAACCTGTCCAACCTCCAAGCCAAAGAGGAGCCAAGCCAAGATCTGGACACTCCAAACCCCCATCCTTCCGTTGTCCAGGCCCGTAACGTTACCCTACCCGCCAAAGAGACCACAGAGACTCTAGAGCCAACAGCTAAAGCTCCCATCAAAGACCCCAGCCAAGATCCTACCCCATCCAACTCCCCACCTGAGATTAGAGCTAAAGAATCCGGGACTAACAGGAACTTACCCAGTCCCTCACCCTCCATCTCCCCAAAGACATCTGACCTAGAATCTAGGTCAGACTCTGCCGTAGATGCCAACCCTGTCCTCCAATCCCAAGAGCTAGAGTCAGAACAACTTGCAAGCCATCCCCAGGAGCCAGTTGACAAACAGCTGGACCCCATCTCTGAGGAGGGGCCAATCTCTCCTAAACAACAAGCCCCTAACATTCAGCTCACCGCCGAGCCAGATCCGAGCGACTCTCCCTTACCACCGAGTCATCCTCAAGCATCAGACCCAACCCCCCAAACTTCTTTGATTCAAACCAAAACAGGAGACATGGGACTAGAGGAGCTAGAGGAGCCTGACATCGACTCAACCATAAGCCCTAAGGCCTCACCCTCAACGCAGACAGATGAGTTATCTTCCTTAACCCATGAGCCTCCAATTCAAGCTCAACCTCAGGAGTTAGACCAGAAGCCTTCAGGTATCCCTACCATCCAGCCTCTTGTCCAACCCTCCAAATTTGACCTATCATCCTATCTCCAAGATGAGAGGACTAGCATCCCTGATGAATCGGACATTACAGCCTCCAACAAAGCCAACGAATTGGCAGCTCTGAACAATCCATCCGTATCATCTTGGGCGAACCTTGAAGATTTGATCAATCTAAATGATGATGGCAACCCCCAAGTTGCTCAGCCAGTTAACCAGGACGAACCCCTGACCTTCCCCTGGGAAAGCCTGGTCGAGAGTCTTGAGCGTATCGCCCAGTCAGAGCCACAACCTGAGAACCAGTTAGTCAACCAGAATAACACTGAAGCACCCAGACCAGACGTCAGTGGTTCTCGCCCCTCCGACCCAACCGAGTCCCCTGAAGATGACTCCAAGCATATCAAAACCGCTGAAGACATTGAAATTGAAGAGAGTCAAATTAGTATCTTGGCGGAAAAAGTATTAGCATATCAAAACCGCTGAAGACATTGAAATTGAAGAGAGTCAAATTAGTATCTTGGCGGAAAAAGTATATATTGCCCTTCGTCAGCGATTGATATTAGAGCGAGAAAAAGCCGGTATCACGCCCTCTCAAGGCTCAGTCTGGATAGACATCAAGACCCGTTCCAGGCTAGCATATCATAAGGGGAGGCTTCGCCAAAAAGATAAGGTTCTATTTGAATCCTTAACCTATGACATTCAGTCTAGTCGAATCTTTCATCAATTAACCCAGAACGTTTATCATCACTTAAGCAACAGACTAGAAACATTAACAGAACGACTCATGCGATAACCCAAATCAAGACCCAAACAACAAATTCCAGTTTTCCCTATTATTTATAGCTTTCACTGATAAACCCCATGTCACAACTCCAAAAAGCCAAACTAATTCCTGACGATAACGTCCCCACCATTCAGTTTATGTTTAACCCTACAGAGCTAACTTTTGATATGACCATGGAAATTGCTGATAATCCGGGTTCTAGAGACGAAGAATCCGGAAAATCAAAAACCAGTTTTTCCAATATAAATCCCGTCACTCTCACCATCAGCAATATTGTGTTTGATACTTATGAGAGCAACAAAAACGTCGTCAGTGAATACATCGAAGCCTTAGAAAAGGCAGTTCAGTTTGCTCCCGGAACACAGCATCCACCTATTTATAGTTTTGTCTGGGGAAACAAAGTATTTTTAAGACGATGCTTTCTGGAACAACTCAACTATAAGCTGACCATGTTTCTATCAGATGGCACACCCGTTCGGGCGCATATTGACAGCTTGACCTTAAAAGAGGCTGACGAGTCATTTCCTATGATGAACCCATTTTCTGCCGGAGCAGGTGGAGGCAATTCATCCCAACAGGTTCCCTCAGAACTCAGAAACAAAGATAGTATTGAATCTCGAATGAATCGAATGTGAGCAAAATCAATAAAAATTCCAGCTCGGTTAACCCCATCATAAAAACAAGCCACGAGCCGGTTATTTAAAAAGGACTAAAAAACTATGTCTACTCATTGCAAACTTCAGTTAAAAATCAATGGTGTTCCCGCCTCAATCACCTTGATTGAAGACATTTTACAAGTTTCGATTGAAGAAAGTCTCCACGCCCCATCTATGTTTGTTATTGTCATTAGAAATGACTACTTTCCAAGTGGACAAGAGGAGCCAAGCTGGAAACATCAAGATATGATGGAGATTGGCAAAGAAATTAAAATTGGTTTTCAAGAAGAAGGAAATCAGTACCTATCGACTCAAGAGGACAATGGAGGTTATATTTTTGAGGGAGAAATTACCGCGATAGAGACCCACTTCACCGAGCAATCCCAAGCCCCAATTGTCATTCGGGGCTATGACGTTTCTCATCGTCTTCATCGGGGACGTTGGAATCGATCATTTCAAAATATGACAGATAGTGATGTCGTTAAAAAAATTGCCAAGGAAGCGGGAATTAACCTAGGTATAATCGATAGTAGTGGAGAATCCCATGATTACCTCTTTCAGCAGAATCAAACCAATATGGAATTTTTGAGAGGCCGAGCGGCGAGTTTAGGATTTGAATTATTTGTAAGCAATGGAAAACTCAATTTCAAGAAGCCTAGAGAAGAGCAAACTTTAAAACTAAAATGGCTTAAAGATATCAGTAGTTTTCGAATTCGAATTACGAGCGCCGAACAAGTCAAAGAAGTCGAAGTTCGGGCGTGGGATTATAAATCTAAAAAGCCCATCATCTCAAGAGTCAGTCACTCAGAAGTCTTAACGGAAACAGACAACGGTCGAGGGAGTGAGTTTAGTAGTCCCTTCAAGGGACAACCGAAAAATCCAATCATGCGAATTGTGGATCGTCCCGTTTCATCCCCGAAAGAAGCCAATGTGATGGCTCAAGCCTTGTTTGATGAACTCAGTGGTCAATTCATTTATGCTGATGCGAAAGCCGAAGGTAATACAGCTATTCGCCCGGGTCGAATTATTGAATTAGAAAATATGGGAAGTCACAACGGAAAATATTATGTGACCGAAACACAGCACAACTATTTTGAAAGTCTTTATGAGACTGAATTTAGTATTCGAGGATTACGGGATAGCAATCTTCTGAGCACTCTAACATCATCCCATCGATTACTGCCATCCCAGACTTGTATTATTGGAATTGTCACCAATAACAGTGACCCAGAGGGCTTAAATCGTTGCAAGGTTAAATTTCCTAGTTTAACTGAAGACCATGAAAGTCAATGGGCGAGGGTAGTCGGCACTGGGGCTGGTTCAAAGCGAGGGTTAGATTGGCTCCCAGAAATTGATGATGAAGTCTTAGTTGCTTTTGAACATGGAGATATTCATCGTCCTTACATTCTAGGTAGTGTTTGGAACGGTGTGGACTCCCCTTCAGAAGAGATTGATAATTCCGTGGTGGATGGTAAAGTCCGACTCCGAAGCATCAAAACCACGAGCGGCCACCAAATTCAGTTCATTGAAGAAGATAAAGGTTCCAGTCACTCAGGTATTACAATCTCTACTAATTCGGGAAACAAAATCAGTATTGATGATACAGAAAACTCGATTACCGTTGAGACCAAAAATGGGCAAAAGATTCAAGTTGATGATTCAGAAAAATCGATTCAAGTTTCATCTTTGGGAAATTTAAATGTTCAGGCGCTGCAAGGGATAAAACTAGAGTCTAAAACTGGTACAATTGAAATTAATGAACTTGGAATTAGCATCACCACTCCCTCAATAATAAAAATAAATGGTAGCTTGATTCAACTTAATTAATAGGAAGTGGAGTCAATCATTTAGGCTTTTCAGCGTTCAGGGTGGTCAGGAAACGTCATGGCAAAAAATGTCCCTTGCTGTAGGGGCGAACAGCTGTTCGCCCTGAAGCCATCCCTGACCGGGTGAAGTTAAGAGTGGATTCCCTTACGACAGCCATCTGTGGTACAACTTTTGAACCTTAGCATGACCTGATTACCTAATCCGTCAAACCATTCTCTAACGCATAGCGAACCAACTCCGTGCGGCTGTTCGTTCCGGTTTTGCTAAAGAGACGACTCACATACTTCTCCACATTGCGGACACTGGTTTCGAGGCGACTGGCGATTTCCTTATTCATCAACCCTTGGGCCACCAGTTCCAACACACTCTCCTCCCGAGGCGTTAAGTCAATCTGCACCGGATCACTTTTCTGGGGAATGGCACTTTTGTGGGTGAGCAGTTCCTTAATTTCTTGGATTTGTCGGGCCAGGGTGGCGATATCTGGGGTTTCGCCGTCCTCCAAGCCTTCCGTTGCATTAGAACGACGGGCCAGCAGGTTTTCCACCACCGCCACCAGTTCATCGGGGTCGAAGGGTTTGGAGATATACGCATCACAGCGGGCCTGATAGCCTTGGATGCGATCGCTCGTCATCCCCCGGGCCGTCAAAAACACCACGGGAATGGACTTGAGGCGAGGGTCTTCCCGCATTTGCTTGAGGAGTTGGTAGCCGTCGACCTCCGGCATCATGATATCGGTGACGACTAAATCAGGGATATCCTGCTGAAGTCTTTCCCATCCCTCCTGGCCATTGGTGGCCACGTCCACCGTAAAGCCACTTTGGGAGAGATAGGCTTGGACCGCTTCCCGCAGTCCGGGTTCATCATCGACCAATAAAAGTTTATCTGACATCTATCGTTAGCATCTGCACGTGTGATTCCTTTCTCTAGGATAGCTCCAGTGGGACTGAACATTCGGGAAACCGATGCGCCATGGCCCTGAAACCTCCACCGTATAATGAGATACCAGCAGCCTTCAGACTTTATCCTTTCCGATGACCTTCACGTTTCTGCGCCGCCATCGTCGTCTCCTCCTCCATAGCCTCGGTCGCCTGGGACTGATTTCCCTCACGGCTTTCGGCATTGCTAGCATCTTCAATTGGACGAATCATCGCAACTATTGGCAGGGAACCATCTTCTCCGTGCAAACGGTGGATTTCAATCTCTTAACCCATACCCTACCCAGCAAACTCTCCTATCTCCTCATCGAGGGGGAATCCGCAGAAATTCAACGAACCCTAGAGAGTCACTACGGATTTTTTGGCTTAGTCATGACCGATTGCCGCCGCGAGACTCCCAACTGTCCTGAACAGACGATTACCTATTTTGCCCCGGCAGCCTCTTCCATGAGAACCTCGCCAACAGTAGAAGACTTGGCAAACGCTCCCTTTGATGTGTTGCGAGATCCACCTCCTCGCTTTGCCGAATGGTCTTATGAGAGTTCCCGCGATCGCTACCCCGTCCCCACCGGACAAACCAATCCCGGAGAGGTGATTGGACGAGTCTATTATCTACGAGGACAACCGTCACAATTCCTGCAAGATTACTGGAGTTGGCTACGCAATCCCAGCAACCTAGAAGGGTCAAGATTTATCTACTTTGTCACCACCCTATTTTTCTTAGTCGGTGGCACGATGACTTGGGTAATTATTGAGCTAATCTTATACTCCCAACGCAAACAGCGCCAAGAACTTGAGGAGGATGCACAATTCCTCAAACAACAACTCCAACAAGAACTTGATAAAATTCCGCAACTCCTAGAAGAACGGGAAAGCGTCCGCTCAGAACTTGAGTCCTATCGCCAACAACAGCAGCAGTTAACCCAAAACCTTCAAGGGTCGATCGCCGACTATGAGCAGCAATTAAAAGAGTTGCAAGACCAAGAACAAGAACGCCAACAAACCTTAGAAACCTTAGAGGCTGACCTAAAAGCTGCCATCGACTCGCAAACGGAGGCTCAAGAACTCATTGAGGAACGAGAACGTAAAATCACTGAACTCAAACAACATCAACAAGACCAGGAACGCAAACGTCAAGAACGGACTCAGATTTTAGAACAATTACGTCATGACTTAGAACTGACCCAAGAGAGTGCCCTAGAAGCCCAGGCAGAAACAGAAACTCTGAATCAGATCATTGCTGAGTTAACCCGCGATCGCAACCTTGCCCAAGAGCAATATCAAAAACTCCAAGCCAAACTTTCTCAACAGCTTGATAATAGCACCCTTAAACAAGCCCTAGAATCTTCCCGAAACGAGTTACAACATAGTCAACAGCAAGCAGAAAAGCGCGAACTACAACTTCTTCAGGAAAATTCCAAGCTCAAAAGAGATGTTGATGAGCGTACTGAGTATAATGAAACTTTTGAAATTCTAGCTGTTGAGCAAAGTGAATTTTTAAACCAAGAGATACAAAGCCTAAAAACCGAAATTGAGAGCCTCAAGGGGACAATTGCTCTGCTCGAACAACAAAATAATGAATCTTTTGGCTATCAAATTCATTTAAAAGACAGAATCCAGCAATTAGAAGAACTTGAAGAATCTATAAAATCCATCGAAGATGACGATAATGAAAGTGAAACGATAATTCATCGAATCATGTTTTCGGAAATGCCTCAAGTCTCGGGAAAAGATGTCATTAAATCCCTTAAAAAGATGGGATTCACCTATAAACATACCCGAGGAAGTCACGCCCGCTTAGAGAAAACGGATACCCGCTCCTGCACCGTTCCTATCCATTCCCAACCCCTGCGCTTAGGAACTCTAAGAAATATTCTTATTAACGCCGGGGTCACCGTCGAAGACCTCAAGCAGAACCTCTAGCCCTCCCCAACCTTCCTCAACCTTAAGCGCGATCGCCCCCATCGCCAAAATTGTATTGTCAGGAAATCCCCAACGGGGCAAAACACCCCCCCCATGCACCGTATGATATTTGGGGTGAATCAAGCCCGTGGCGACTCATACTCACTCGCCCTGTTGTTACTAGAGAAGCACGCTTATGTTTGTATCTGACACCAGCATCGAAGCCATTGAAGCCTGGGAAATCCTCGACTCCCGAGGACGGCCCACCGTAGAAGCCGAAGTTCGCCTCGCCGGTGGTGCCATCGGTGTAGCCAAAGTCCCCAGCGGTGCATCCACCGGAACCTTTGAAGCCCATGAACTCCGTGATGGCGACCCCAAACGCTACAACGGCAAAGGTGTCCTCCGAGCCGTCGAAAACATCATCGACAAAATCGCCCCGGAACTCGTGGGCAAAGTCGATGCTCTCAACCAACTCGAAGTGGATGGAGCCATGCTCTATCGCGACGGTTCCGACAACAAAGCCAACCTTGGGGCCAACGCCATCCTCGCCGTCTCCCTGGCTAACGCTCACGCCTGCGCCTGTGCCCTCGATATCCCCCTTTACCGCTACTTAGGCGGTCCCCTGGCGAATCTCCTCCCCGTTCCCATGATGAACGTCATCAACGGGGGAGAACACGCCGCCAACAACATCGACTTTCAGGAATACATGATTGTCCCCGTTGGCGCACCCTCTTTCAGAGAAGCCTTACGCTGGGGGTCTGAAGTCTTTGCCTCCCTCAGTAAAGTCCTCGACGAAAAAGGCCTCCTCACCGGGGTTGGCGACGAGGGCGGCTTTGCCCCTAACCTCGAATCCAACACCGCTGCCGCTGAACTCCTCGTTGATGCTATCCAACGGGCCGGTTATACCCCCGGCGAACAAGTGGCCCTCGCCCTGGATGTGGCCGCCAGTGAGTTCTACAGCGATGGTCAATATACCTATGATGGCGCCACTCGTTCCCCCGCTGAACTCGTCGACTACCTCGCTGGCTTAGTCGAGAATTATCCCATTGTCTCGATTGAGGATGGACTCCATGAAGAAGATTGGGATAACTGGAAACTCCTCACTGAACGGCTGGGCCATCGCTGTCAACTGGTGGGGGATGACCTCTTTGTCACGAATAAAACTCGCCTGAAAACGGGGATTGAGCGGTCAGCCGGGAACTCGATCCTGATTAAAGTCAACCAAATCGGCTCTCTCAGCGAAACCCTGGAAACCATTGACTTAGCCACCCGCAATGGCTTCCGCTC
The DNA here is from genome assembly GCF_009846485.1 of Sodalinema gerasimenkoae IPPAS B-353. Classification (GTDB taxonomy): domain Bacteria; phylum Cyanobacteriota; class Cyanobacteriia; order Cyanobacteriales; family Geitlerinemataceae; genus Sodalinema; species Sodalinema gerasimenkoae. The sequence goes on along the minus strand of NZ_ML776472.1, from coordinate 3,891,523 downwards.
AGTGATTAGCCACCGTTCTGGGGAAACCGAGGATACGACCATCGCCGACTTGTCCGTGGCCACCCGAGCCGGACAAATCAAAACCGGTTCCCTCTGTCGTAGCGAACGGATTGCGAAATACAACCGCTTGCTGCGCATTGAAAGTGAACTGGGCGATCGCGGTGTTTATGCCGGAACCATCGGCATGGGCCCCGGTGCAACGACCTAACCCCTAACAAACTAAACCCCCAGGGAGCGATCGCATGACCGCCCTCTGGGGAGTTGATAAACAATCTGTGCAAAATGCGAAATCAGACAGCCGAAGCCAACCTCATTCAGCTCGCAAACCTAGGAACCCGTTACCCGATTCGTAAAATTGGCAATCTTGCTTTGTAACTCCTTGCGCGCCTCAGCCGTCAGTAAGAAACGGAAGATGAACCAGCCGGAATAACCAATCCCAACCAACTCAAACACCGGCGACAGTAGGGGGATATCGTTGATTGCATCAATGACCGACAAGGTCAAATAGAGTGTGACCAGTGCCGCCATAACCAAAGCGACATTGATTAGGGGCTTTTTATATTCCGAAAAAAAGTGACCCACAATCCCAAACAGGTCCGATAAGACCGAGAGGACTTGCATCTTCACTTCGTTAAACTGATCCTTATTCCCCGCATTTCCCGGGGAGTTAGAGATCTGAAGCTCCCCTCCCTTGGAATCAACTGCTGTCGCAGCCTGATCTGGGGATGTGGTTTGTTCTCCGTTGGGGGTCGTGTCTGAAGTCATAATTAAAAACCCTTAGAATGACAACGTTAATTTTATCGTTAATTTTATCTGAGAGCGTCTCGACTTAAAATCCGAGAGCGTCCCGAACAGTCACAACCTCACACCACATCCTAATTTTTCATCAGGATGTCATGTGAAACTTTCACGACACTAAGCCAGAGATGGAAAAATTGCAAGTCAGTCTCCCAAAAATCTGAGAATCCTGGCGAGCGATCGCCCCCTCCCCCTAGCTTCACCTGTCTCCCCCCTGCACATCTGCCAAACCACTCCATAATGCCCGTTTTCTCCCCCACCATGCCTAAAATTGCCACCCTACCGGCTGAGGTGGTTCATGCGATCGCCGCCGGAGAAGTCATCGACTCCCTGGCCGCTGTCGTCCGTGAATTAGCAGAAAACGCCCTCGACGCCGGAGCCAGCCGCATTGCCATTTCCGTCAATCCGCAACACTGGTTTGTCTCGGTCGCCGACAATGGCTGTGGCATGAGTCGCGACGACTTACAACAGGCCGCCTCCCCCCACAGCACCAGCAAAATTCATGATTTTAACGACCTGCACCAAATCACCAGCCTCGGTTTTCGCGGCGAAGCGCTCCATAGCCTGGCCCAACTCGCCCAACTGAGCATTTACAGTCGCCAGGGAGACGATCCCGGTTGGCAGGCCTGCTACACCCGTCAGGGACACATTAAAACCCTCACCCCTACCGCCATTGCCCCCGGAACCATCGTCGAGGTGCATCAAGTGTTCCACCATTGGCCCCAGCGGCGAGATGCCCTACCCAACCCCCCCCAACAACTACGGGGCATCCAACTGATGCTCCAGAACCTGGCCCTGTGCCATCCCCAAGTCTGCTGGCAAGTCCGCAAAGGCGACAAACCCTGGTTCAGCCTCACCCCAGGCCCCAGTCCCCGCGACATTCTCCCCCAATTACTGCGGGGCGTAACTCGTGAGGATGTCTATTACAGCCGTAATTCCTCCCTAGAACTGCTCCTGGGCCGCCCCGATCGCTGTCACCGGGGACGAGCCGACTGGCTGAAATTCGCCGTCAACGGGCGCGTTGTCAATCTCCCCGACCTCGAACATACTCTCCTCAGTGCCCTCTCGCGATCGCTCCCCCGCAACCGCTATCCCCTCTGTTTCCTGCATCTGCGAGTTCCCCCCGAGCAACTGGACTGGAACCGCCACCCCGCTAAAAGCGAAATCTACCTACAAAACACCGAACACTGGCAAACCCAACTCCGGGAAGCCATCGATCGCGCCCTGGCCCTCGGCTCCCTAGACAACTCCGGCCATTCCCGCGTCCGTCAACTGCTACGAGTCCAAGACAGCCCAGGAGACTATCGGATTAACCCCTCCTCCACAGACCCCTCCACAGACCCCTCCTCCCGTCCTCTGATGCCCCTACGGGCAATCGGACAAGCCAATCGCACCTACATCGTCGCCGAACACCCCGATGGACTCTGGCTGGTCGAACAACACATCGCCCATGAACGAGTCATTTACGAACAACTCTGCCAAGACTGGGCCTTACAAGAGTTGGACCCGCCCATCATCCTCTCCGGTTTAAGTCCCCAGCAACTCGAGAACCTAGACCAGATCGGCATCACCGTTGACCCCTTCGGAGACGGACTCTGGGCCCTGCGTCAAGCCCCGATTCCCCTCGCCCAGCGGGACGACTGCGCCGATGCCCTCCAAGAACTCAGTCAAGGCAACCTACAAGAGGCCCAAGTCGCCACCGCCTGCCGCAGTGCCATCCGCAATGGAACCCTGCTGACCCTCAAAGAAATGCAGCAACTCCTCGATCGCTGGCAACAGACCCGTAATCCTCACACCTGCCCCCATGGACGACCCATTTATCTACCCCTCGACGAATCCTCCCTGGGGCGCTATTTCCGCCGCAGTTGGGTCATTGGCAAAAGTCATGGAATTTAAACAATGCTAAGTATTGCGAAGTTTTAGGCAGGACTGTTGACAAGTGTTACAACTGATATCCATAATTTTGGATTGTGTAAACTTAACCCTAATCAAGACCCTTGGCTAACGTAGTTGTAATCGGTGCCCAATGGGGCGACGAAGGAAAAGGCAAGATAACCGACCTGCTCAGCCGATCGGCAGATGTTGTAGTACGTTACCAAGGAGGGGTAAATGCTGGACATACCGTTGTTGTCAAAGACAAGACTTTTAAACTGCATCTAATCCCGTCTGGTATCCTCTACCCCCAGACCGAATGTATTATTGGCTCAGGGACTGTGATTGACCCTCAGGTTCTCATTGAGGAACTCGATCGCCTCAAAGAACTCGGTGTTCCCACAGAGAACTTGAAAATCGCCCAAACTGCCCATGTGACAATGCCCTATCATTGCATGATCGACCAAGCCTCCGAGGAGCGGCGCGGCAATCACAAAATTGGCACCACCAAGCGAGGCATCGGCCCCACCTACGCCGACAAATCTGAGCGAACGGGGGTGCGCATCCTAGATTTAATGGATGCCGACAGCTTGCGAGAGATTCTCGCCTGGACCATTCCTCTGAAAAACGAAATTTTAGAGCGACTGTATGATTTACCCCCGCTCGATCCTGAAGAGGTGGCCAACGTCTATCTCAACTATGCCGAGCGTCTGCGTCCTCATGTCATTGATGCCTCCCTATCCATCAACGACGCCGTCCGTCGTCGTCGCAATATCCTCTTTGAAGGGGCCCAGGGAACCCTTCTCGACCTCGATCACGGAACCTATCCCTACGTCACCTCCTCCAACCCTATTGCCGGAGGTGCCTGCATTGGCGCTGGCGTAGGTCCGACGATTGTTGACCGAGTGATTGGCGTTGCCAAAGCCTATACCACCCGTGTCGGAGAAGGGCCATTCCCCACCGAGATGACCGAAGGCGTTGGGGCCACCCTCTGCGATCGCGGCGCCGAATTTGGCACCACCACCGGCCGGCAACGTCGCTGTGGTTGGTTTGATGCGGTCATTGGCCGTTACGCCGTCCGCATCAACGGCATGGACTGTCTCGCCATCACCAAACTCGACGTTCTCGACACCCTCCCGGAGATTAAAGTTTGCGTCGCCTACGAAATCAATGGCGTTCGCACCACTGACTTCCCCAGCAGTGCCCGTCAATTTGCCAACTGTGAACCCATTTACGAAACTCTCCCCGGTTGGCAATCCAGTACCGAAGAGTGCCGCAGCCTCGACGATCTTCCCCCGGAAGCCTTGAACTATCTCAAATTCCTGGCTGAACTGATGGAAGTTCCCATCGCCATCGTGTCTCTCGGTGCTAGCCGACACCAAACCATCATCGTCGAAGATCCCATCCACGGTCCCAAACGGGCCCTCCTAGATGCCAACGGCGACCCAGTGGTAAAAAAGTAACCCAGAGATAAGGGCATCCCCCCCCGGATGCCCCTGCCCATTGCTTTCTTCCCCTACTGCCTACCGCCTACTGCCTACTGCCTTCTTCCCCTCTTGCCTTCCCCCCCAACGTGTTATAATGAAACGCTTGGCTGCTTAAAATTAAGGTTTGTAGATAACCGCAACAGACGATTATGCAACTGACTGTAGAATGTAAATCCCGTCCCGACGGGAGTAAACCCAAAGCCTTACGACGAGAAGGATTAGTACCCGCTGTCCTCTATGGACATGATGGAACCAACTCCCTAGAACTGGTAGTTGACGAGAAGTCCGTCCAACAACTCCTCAAAGACCCCAACGTCTCCAATAGTCTAATTAAAGTCACCGTTGCCGATGGAGGCTGGAGCGGACAAACCCTACTGCGGGAAGTGCAAATGCACCCCTGGAGAGGCTATCCCTATCACCTCAGTTTCTTCTCCATTGCCTCTCAGGCGACAGTCCAGGTGGACTTACCTCTTCACTTTATCGGTGAACCCGTTGGCGTAGAACGCGATGGTGGGATTCTGGAGACTCAGGTGAACGAGGTGGCCGTGGAATGTGCCCCTGACAATATCCCTGAAACCATTGAGATCGACGTCTCCGCCCTAGAAATGGGAGGCAGTATGCACTTAAGTGAAGTGACCTTCCCGGAAGGCGTTGCCCCAGTCACGGATACTGACTTACTCCTGGTGACCATCCAAGCCCCTCGCGTGGCTCAAACGGAAGACGAGGGAAGTGCGACATCGGAAGCCAGCAAACTGCTCGATGCTCTCGAAGAAGCCAGCGAAGACTAGATTGGTTTCATGACGCCATGGCAGTTCTGCCCACCAAAAACCAGGGGTGTTCCCTGGTTTTTTCGTGTCAACGCAGCCTAATGCCTTCTTTCCCCTAATACCTATTGCCTAGGGCGTCCACAAGGGCGCGCCCCTACGTCTTTTCTGTTCCCTGTTCCCTGTTCCCTATCATGCCTAAATACAACCTTTACGCCCTCGGTAACGCCCTCGTTGACTTTGAATTTGAGTTAGATGAGGCCAAACTCTCTAGCCTGGAGATTGATAAAGGGGTGATGACCTTAATTGACGAAGAACGGCATCATCATCTCGTCAACGAACTCGCCCCCCATGAAGTCAAAAAAGCCTGCGGGGGGTCATCGGCCAATACCGCGATCGCCGTTCGTCAGTTTGGCGGCAAGAGTTTCTACTCCTGTCGAGTCGCCAACGATGAGAGTGGCCTGTTTTATCTCGAAGACTTGCAACGCTGCGGCGTAGACACCAACATCCAAGCCAACGATCGCCCCGACGGCGTGACGGGAAAATGTCTCGTCTTCGTCACCCCAGATGCCGATCGCACCATGAACACCCACTTAGGAATCGCCGCCGAGTTTTCCAAAGATGAGTTAGTTCCCGACGCGATCGCCGACTCGGACTATCTCTATATCGAAGGCTATCTCGTCAGTTCCCCCACCGGCAAAGCCGCCGCTATTGAAGCCCGAAATATCGCCCAAAAGGCGGGTGTTAAAACCTCCCTCTCCCTCTCCGATCCCAATATGGTGACGTTCTTCAAAGAGGGCTTATTGGAGATGATTGGCGATGGCCTAGATTTCCTCTTTGGCAATGAAACCGAAGCCCTGAAACTGGCCGACACGCAAGATATCAACGAGGCGATCGCCCATTGCAAAACCCTCACGAAGCAATTCGCCATCACCCGAGGCGCTCAAGGGTCCCTCATTTTCGATGGAGACTCTATCATTGAACTAGATGCGGTCCCCGTCAACGCCATCGACACCGTAGGGGCTGGAGATATGTACGCAGGAGCGTTACTCTATGGCATCACCCACGGGATGAGTCTCCCCGATGCCGGGAAACTGGCCTCCAAAGCCTCCGCCCGCATCGTCTCCCACCTCGGTCCCCGCCTCACTCCCGAAGAAACTCGCTCGCTTCTGTCGTCATAACGTCTCCCTGGCTGTGGGGGCGAAGGGTGTTCACCGAGCCAATAGTCGAGGTGCCCTTCGCTCCTACAATTTGCTATTCTCAATCATTGATGAAGCTGTCTATTTGAAATACACAAAAACTTTTTTATAAAAACCGTTTAAAACACAACTTATCCCTTGTTGATTCTTATTTAAAATCTCCATGTCTTCTCTCCCGAAACTGATTCAACAGATGCAAGAACCGGAGTTTTACCCCCATCCGGTGACGCAACCGATTCAACTTAAACAAACTCATGGCTCTTTTGTACTGTTAACCGGGGAGTTTGTTTATAAAGTTAAAAAATCCGTCGATTTAGGCTTTTTCAACTATTCCACCGTCGAGAAGCGGGGGCATTTTTGCCAAGAAGAACTTCGTCTGAATCAGCGGGGCGCACCGGGAATCTATCTGGCGGTATTGCCCATTACTCAGGAGGGCGATCGCTTTCATCTCAACGGCGACGGAGAGCCAGTCGAGTATGCCCTCAAAATGCGTCAGTTCCCCAAAGATAACCTATTTTTAGACCTACTCGATCGCGGTGAACTGACCCTTAGCCACATGGAAGAGTTGGGGCGAATCGTAGCCGACTATCACGCCCAAGCCCCCACCAATCACGAGATTGCCAAATTTGGCGAAGTGGCGGCCATTCGCGAAGCCATTGACGATAACTACCGCTACACACAAGCCTATATTGGTCGGGCTCAAAGTCAACAACAATTTGACGAAACCAAAGCCTATAGCGATCGCATCTTCGCCGAACACCCTGACTGGTTTGAACAACGGATTCGAGAGGGCAAAATCCGTAATTGTCACGGAGATCTCCACTTACGCAACATTGCCCTCTGGGGCGATCGCGAAGCGTGCGGGAACCGCAATCGCATTCTCCTATTTGACTGCATTGAATTTAACCAAGCCTTCCGCTATGTAGATGTCATGTACGATGTGGCCTTCACCGTCATGGATTGTCAAGCCAGAGGCCGCCGAGATTTAGGCAACGCCTTCCTCAACACCTATCTCGAAACAACCGGCGATTGGCAGGGATTGCGTATTTTACCCCTGTACCTTAGCCGTCAAGCCTATGTGCGGGCCAAAGTCACCTCCTTCCTCCTCGACGATGAATCCGTCTCCCCAGAAGAGAAACAAGCCGCCGCCACCACCGCCGCTGAGTATTATCATCTGGCCTGGGAATACACCCAAAGCCAATCCGGGCGCATTATCATGATGTCAGGATTATCCGGTTCCGGCAAAAGTACCCAGGCCCGGAAGATTGCCCGAGAATTAGGTGGCATTCAGATTCGTTCCGACGCCGTTCGCAAACATTTGGCGGGCGTGGCCCTCCAGGAACGGGGCCCCCAAGCCATCTATAGCCGGGAAATGAGCGATCGCACCTATAGCCGACTGGGGGAACTTGGGGGTATGCTGGCCGAGTTAGGCTGGATTGTGATTCTCGATGCCAAATACGATCGCCGCTGTTGGCGAGATAAAGTGCATCAGCGAGCGCAAGCCGCCGGGATTCCCCTACAAATTGTCCATTGTCACGCCCCCCTAGAGGTGTTAGAACAACGACTGAGGCAACGTAGCGGTGACATCGCTGACGCCACCGCCGATCTCCTCGGCAGTCAACTCCAACAAGCCGAAGACTTCACCCCCGAGGAGCGATCGCTGTTAGTAGATTTGCCCTAACACCTCCCCATTCCTCAGTCGAATTTCCTTAAGCTAGACCAATTCCACGAGCCATTAAACTGGCAAACAAAGGAATCAGCAACATCCCAACAATTTCCAAGCTCACCAAACTCGATAACACCTGAAACTTGCCACGACTTAAGGATGGCACTCGCACCTCTTGTAAGTCCTTAATCCACAGAATAAACGTTACTGTCGGATAGAGGGACAATGTACCAACCAGCAAAAACAAGCCGATTTTCGTCCAAAATAGAGGATTATCCAGATAGTAATCTGCCCCTTTGCCAAAATAAAGAACTCGTAACACTCCCGTAATCAAGACCCCAATCGCCGAGAGACCATAAACCACATCCGCAATCACAATTCGGCGAGCCTTTTCCAAACTGAGGTCAGATTGTAGACTTAAGCGTTCCACCACCAGGGCGGCGATCGCCAGCATAAAGGAGAGATAATGACAATAGGCAACAATAGCACTCTCAAGCATGATTTCACAGCCAAAAAACAGCAAACAACAGAAGCCAGTAACCCGGCTGAGGCCAAGCCAACCCCAAGCCAACCCCAAGCCAACCCCATGAGTCAGACCCCAGAGCCAGCTCAGCCCACGATATTTTTACCAGTCAACGATATTAGTATATTTTAGGCAGACTTGAGGCAAATTGGAGAGACCCCCTAGATGTTGAAACGCCTTTCGGCCCGGCAATTCGTCAACAAACCATTACGTACGTTGCCAGAGTGGGGTCTTTTCAACTAAGATTTGTGCTCTAAGATCAGAATGGTGATCGAGATTGGCCCTTGTCGGGATGAGGTCGAAGGCGTTGTTCCCAACCCAAAACAGCCTTGAAGAGCGAATTGACGTTCAAAGTAGCTTCTTGTTGAAACCCCCCTCTCCAACGGGATGGTTAGCTTTTTCCGAGGCGATTGTGGCGAGTCGCACATCCAAGCTGACGTAGCGACGTTTCCGATTCAGATCCCTCCACGAGCGCCCCCCATTGAAGATGTCCCACCTTCACCCGTGGGACATTGCGATCTTTGATGACGATCGCCCACGATTGCCATCCTAGAGCCTGGGAGCACATCTCCAAGCCAACTCGTCAAGCCAAATCTCTAAAAATCTCCCACCCCCGAAAAAAGCTAAAATACCCATCACGTAGAGGAACGAACATGGATCGAATGGGCATAAACCGCAACGAAAACCAGCAAACCACCGCAGCCGTGACCCCTAACCAAGCCGCCAGCGCACCCCGAGACGGACAACGATGGCTCGTCGAAGAGCGGGACGCTTGTGGGGTTGGCTTTATTGCCGCACAGAACGGACAGGGCAACCATGACATCGTCAGTAAAGCCCTCGCCGCCCTCTCCTGTCTAGAACACCGGGGTGGATGCAGTGCCGACGACGACTCCGGAGACGGATCAGGGATTCTCATGGCCATTCCTTGGACCCTGATTGAACAATGGTGTCAAGAGAACAACCTGACCCCAGGGGTTCGTGAGCGGATGGCTGTGGCCATGATCTTTCTCCCTCAAGACGAGGAAACCGCCCAAGAGGCCCGGGACGTCGTCAACGAAAACCTAGAAAAAGCTGGATTTAACATCATCGGTTGGCGTGTAGTTCCCGTCAATCCTGACGTTCTCGGTCCCCAAGCCAAAGCCCTCCAGCCGGAAATCGAGCAAGTCATTGTCAGCCATAACGAACTTGACGGAGACGAACTCGAACGGGCCACCTTCTACGCACGGCGTTTGGTTGGCAAAAACCTAAACGACCATCCTGCTATCCAATGGGGCTATAACTTCTATATCTGCTCCCTCTCCAACCGCACCATCGTCTACAAAGCCATGGTGCGTGCAGCGGTCTTGGGAGACTTCTACAGAGACCTGCAAAACCCCGACTACACCAGTGCCTTCGCCGTCTATCACCGCCGCTTCAGCACCAACACCATGCCCCGCTGGCCCCTCGCGCAACCCATGCGCCTGCTGGGTCATAACGGCGAAATCAATACCCTCCTCGGGAACATCAACTGGATGAAAGCCCGTAGCCGGGACCTCCAGAATGACCTGTGGGGCGATCGCATCGATACCCTCCTGCCCGTGGTTCACGCCGAAAACAGCGACTCGGCCAACCTAGACAACGTCATGGAACTGTTAGTGCGTTCCGGGCGCAGTCCCCTCGAAGCCCTGATGCTGATGGTTCCCGAAGCCTACATGAACCAGCCGGAACTCGAAGCCTATCCGGAAGTGTTGGACTTCTACAAATACTACAGCGGCGTTCAAGAAGCCTGGGATGGCCCCGCCCTGTTGGCCTTCAGTGACGGTAAAATCGTCGGTGCAGCCCTCGATCGCAACGGCTTACGGCCCGCCCGCTACATCCTCACCAAAGACGGCTTTGTCATCGTCTCCTCCGAAGCTGGAACCGTCCCCATCGACCCCGCCAACATCCTCGAAAGTGGGCGTCTCGGTCCTGGAGAAACCGTTGCCGTTGACCTCGAACACCACAAACTCCTGAAAAACTGGGATGTTAAACGGCAAGTAGCCGCCCAACATCCCTTCGGCGAATGGGTTGCCGCTAGACCGATTTTGGGGCAAGCCGAGACCGACTCCCCCTTCCAAGTCGATGGCGAGAGCCTTGTGCAACAACAAACCGCCTTCGGCTACACCAAAGAAGACGTGGATATGGTGGTGGTTCCCATGGCCCGGGATGGCAAAGAACCCACTTTCTGCATGGGAGACGACATTCCCCTGGCAGTCCTCTCGGACAAACCCCGTCTTCTCTACGACTACTTCAAACAGCGGTTTGCCCAGGTCACTAACCCCGCCATTGACCCTCTGCGGGAAGGCCTCGTCATGTCCCTAGAGATGAAACTCGGCCGACGGGGCAACTTGCTCGACACCGCCCCCGGACCCGATCGCCTCTTACGCATCGAGAGTCCCATCCTCGGAGAAAATGACCTCAGCGGCATCCGTAACAGCGTTCTCAAGACCGTAACCCTTTCCACCTTCTTTGACCTCGATAGTGGAGCAGAGGGGCTAAAACCTGCCGTAGAAGCCCTCTGTGAGCAAGCCGCTGCCGCCATCCAAGACGGCGCCGAAATCCTCATCCTCAGCGATCGCTGCGATCGCCACGGCAACCCCAGTCTCGTGGGCGAAGACAACAGCTACATTCCCCCACTGCTTGCCGTGGGCGCTGTTCACCACTCCCTCATCGCCCGAGGCCTGCGGATGAAAGCCTCCCTGGTGGTCGATACCGCCCAATGCTGGAGTACCCATCAATACGCCTGTCTGATTGGCTATGGGGCCAGTGCCGTCTGTCCCTACCTGACCTGGGAAACCCTGCGTCAATGGGCCAGTGACAGCCGCACCCAATCCCTGATGAAATCCGGCAAACTGCCTGAAATGACCCTCGCCGACGTGCAAGGGAACTATCGCAAAGCCGCCGAAGCCGGATTACTGAAAATTCTCTCCAAAATGGGAATTTCCTTGCTCACCAGTTACCAAGGGGCACAAATCTTTGAAGCCATTGGTATCGGGGCGGACGTGCTCGACTTGGGCATGAAAGGAACCGCCTCCCGCATCGGTGGCATGACCGTTGCCGACCTCGGCCGAGAAGTCCTCAGTTTCCACAAACGGGCCTTCCCCCATGTCGCCAAATTAGAAAACTACGGCTTCGTCCAATACCGCAAAGGGGGCGAATACCACGGCAACAACCCCGAAATGACCAAAGTGCTGCATAAAGCCGTGCGCGAGAAGCAGTACGACCATTACGAGGTCTATAAAAATCACCTGATGAGCCGTCCGGTGACCGCCCTGCGGGACTTACTGGACTTCAACAGCGATCGCCCCTCGATTCCCCTAGAGGAGGTCGAACCCGTCGAAGCCATCCTCAAACGCTTCTGCACCGGAGGGATGTCTCTCGGGGCCCTCTCCCCAGAAGCCCACGAAACCCTCGCCATCGCCATGAACCGCATCGGCGGCAAATCCAACTCCGGCGAAGGGGGAGAAGATCCCGTGCGCTTCAAGATTATCGATGATGTGGACGAAAACGGCTTCTCCAACATTCGTCCCCAACTCAAAGGCCTCAAATCCGGCGATACCGCATCCTCCGCCATCAAACAGGTGGCCTCAGGACGCTTTGGCGTGACCCCCGAATATCTGATGCACGCCAAACAAATCGAGATTAAGGTCGCCCAGGGGGCCAAACCCGGAGAAGGGGGACAACTTCCCGGCCGCAAAGTCAGCGAATATATCGCCATGTTGCGCCGTTCTAAACCCGGCGTCCCTCTCATCTCCCCCCCTCCCCACCATGACATCTACTCCATCGAAGATTTGGCGCAACTGATTTTTGACCTGCACCAAATCAACCCCGAGGCCGGAGTCTCAGTGAAACTGGTGTCCTCCGTGGGCATTGGCACCATCGCCGCTGGGGTGGCCAAAGCCAACGCCGATGTCATCCAAATTTCCGGTCATGACGGCGGAACCGGGGCCTCTCCCCTGAGTTCGATTAAACATGCCGGCAGTCCCTGGGAATTGGGCCTGACGGAAGTGCATCGCGTCTTAATGGAAAACCAACTCCGCGAACGGGTCGTTCTGCGGGCTGACGGAGGGATGCGTTCCGGTTGGGATGTCCTCATGGCTGCCCTCATGGGCGCTCAGGAATATGGCTTCGGAACTATTGCCATGATTGCCGAAGGCTGCATTATGGCGCGGGTGTGCCACATGAATAGCTGCCCCGTCGGTGTGACCACGCAACGGGAAGATTTACGCAAACGCTTCCCTGGCATTCCCGAGAACGTGGTCAACTTCTTCCTGTTTGTCGCCGAAGAGGTGCGATCGCTCCTGGCCCGTTTAGGCTATCGTTCTCTCGATGAGCTGATTGGACGTTCCGACCTCCTGAAAGTCCGGGAGGAGGTGACACTGAGCAAACCCCACGCCATCGATCTCACCTGTTTAATCGACCTACCCCAAGCCGACAATCGCGACTGGGTGCAACCCCAGCCAGTTCACAGCAACGGCCCCGTCTTAGATGAGCAAATCTTAGCCGATGCTGAGGTGAGCCAAGCCATCGAGCAACAGGGGTCTGTCAGCAAAACCTTCGAGATTGTCAACACAGACCGTTGTGTCGGCGCGCGCATCTCCGGGGTGATTGCCAAGCAATATGGCAATAGCGGCTTTGAAGGAGAACTGAATCTAACCTTTAGCGGCAGTGCCGGACAAAGTTTCGGGGCCTTCAACCTACCCGGAATGGTCTTAAGCCTACAAGGGGAAGCCAACGACTATGTCGGCAAAGGAATGCACGGTGGAGAACTGCGGATTCAACCGGCCGCCGGTGCCACCTTCAAGCCAGAAGAGAACGTAATTCTCGGCAACACCTGTCTCTACGGCGCAACCGGAGGCATCCTATTTGCCCAAGGGTCTGCCGGAGAACGGTTTGGGGTTCGCAACTCCAAAGGCCAAGCGGTCATCGAAGGGGCCGGCGACCACTGTTGTGAGTACATGACGGGGGGTGTGATTGTCGTCCTCGGTCCCGTCGGCCGCAACGTCGGGGCTGGAATGACTGGCGGTTTAGCCTACTTCCTCGATGAAGACAGCAAATTCCCCGCCAAAGTGAACCCCGAAATCGTCAAGATTCAGCGGGTATCCACCGATGCCGGAGAAGAGCAATTGAAGTCTCTGATTCAGGCCCACGCCGAGCGTGGCAGTGCCAAAGCCCAACGGATTCTCGACAACTGGTCCACCTACCTGCCCAAATTCTGGCAAGTGGTTCCCCCCAGTGAAGCGGACTCTCCCCAAGCAACGGCAGCCAAAGCCCTAGCCAACGCCTAATCCCCAAGAGGTCCCCAGAGGTTGGGGCCAAATTCCCCACGCCCCAACCTCACCCACATCGCCATCCCCTCCTAGGAGGGGTGCCCGGAGGGCGGGGTGGGTTCTTCCCTATTGCCTACTGCCTAGGGCAACCACAAGGGATTGCCCCTACGTCTTTTCTATTGCCTACTGCCTATTGCCTACTGCCTATTGCCTACTCCCCCCTGTTCCCTGTTCCCTGTTCCCTGTTCCCTATTCCCCATTCCCTTCTCCCAACCCTTCCCGAAATACCAGCAAATCCAAAAACTGCTCAACCGTTTGTCGCCAATAGGATTTCGGCTTCATCTGGGGTAACAGACTCTCCCGAAACTCCCCCTCCAATTGAGGATTCATCCAATAGGAAAACTGGCGAAACGTCGATCGCACCGCCCAATCATAATGATCCTGACTCCCTAAAATATCCCCCCGGAACCGTTGAAAAATCGCCCGAGAGAAGCCATCACTCCAAGGCCAATCACAGAGTTGTAAGAGGCGTAAACTCGGATGACGCTTACTCATCCTCTCCGGGTGAGCCTGGAGATGCCCCAGAATCCAGGCTTCCCGTTCCTCCAGGGGGAGACTGTGCAACAGACGGCGATCGCGTTCCTGAACCGCCTCCAGTCGCCCCGGAATCTCCAGCCTCAACAAGCATCGGGCCCAATCGCGATCCTGATGAATCATAGCCGCGATCGCCCATCCCTCCAACAGATACTCCCAAAGAGGATGCTCCTGCGCCAACCCCAGCCACGCCTCAATCTCTTGCCCCTGGGCCCAAACCCGAGGCGGAACCCGGGCCAATTGTTGTAAAAACCACCAAGGCTGAGGCGGAACCTTTGCCGGAGACTTTTCTCGCACCCCATCCCCTCGCATCTGGGGCGTCATCGTCTCTGGAAGCATCACCTTCAACCCCTGGGGCGATCGCACCAACCGCTGACAAACCCAGCCCGTCACCCGTTGCACAAACTCAGACTCCGGCAGTTGCGTCAGCAGCCGCGCCGCCATCTCCCGCACCTGCTGACTCTTATCCCCCAGAGCCACCTCCAGAAACGGCTCATCCGCCGCCGTTAAGCCCTGCTCGAAGGTTTTAAGGTATTCCGTGCGATCGCCCGCCTTATGCCTCTCCCAGACCCCTCTAACCCACTCTCTCGCTCGTTCAGGGTTAGTCAACCGCATCTGAGTCAACCCCAACACACGAGTCGGCAAATTTTCCTCACCCCAGGCCTCCTCCGGCGTCACCCCCAGCCTCAACGCCGCAAACTGCCAATCCGGGTTTTGCCTGGCCAGCCAGTAGCCGCGATCGCCCAACACCGGTAATATCAAAGGGCGCAGTTCCCGCCGTACTCGGCCCATCTCCAACAAATCCGGCAAAACCTCCGGTGGAACCCGCACCCCCACCTCAGCGGCCCATCCCAACCACAGCCTCAATCGTTCCGGAACCTCCTCCTCTTGCAAACTCTCTTGCAGCAGCCGACTCGCCGCCGCTGAACACAGTGGTAACCGTTCCTCCGGCGCCACCTCAGCCCCTGTCTCAACCGCCACCCGAGGAAACACGCGCCCCGCCTGACGTTGTACACTGGCGATCGCCAACGTTTGCAAAATTTCCACTTCTACGCTATCACCATCAATCAGGGGTTCCATCTCCTCTGACAGCGGCACAATCTCAGCCAACGGTCGTTTTCCCAACCGTTGCGTTCCCAACAAAACCGCCTTAACCAGCGCCTCCCAAACCACTCCACCCACCTCCCATCAACCCCTCCCCAGTCTACAGCCCCTACTGCCCAGGGCAACCACAAGGGATTGCCCCTACTGCCCAGGGCAACCACAAGGGATTGCCCCTACTGCCTTCTCCCCCCTGTTCCCTGTTCCCTATTCCCTGTTCCCTATTCCCTGTTCCCTCCCCTTAACCATGTTCGATCGCCCTCTCGGTTCCGTCATCCAAGGTTCTCTCAGTCACGGCCTAGAAATTCGTCTACATCCCGACGTTTCCGTCGAAGAAATGCGCGTCGGCAAATTCCTCGTCGTACAGGGAAGCCGGGCCCGCTTTTTCTGCCTCCTCACCGACGTCTCCCTGGGAACCGCCAGTCAGCGTGTCTTCGCCAACCCACCTCATCCCGAAGATGACTTCCTACAAGCGGTTCTCGCCGGAAGTGGCACCTACGGAACCCTCGAACTCACCCCCATGTTGATGTTAATGACACGGGATGCCGAAGAACTAGCCCGCGTCATGCTACAAGCCAGCGGCCAAGGGGTTAACCAAAATGG
Source organism: Sodalinema gerasimenkoae IPPAS B-353 (assembly GCF_009846485.1). Taxonomy (GTDB): domain Bacteria; phylum Cyanobacteriota; class Cyanobacteriia; order Cyanobacteriales; family Geitlerinemataceae; genus Sodalinema; species Sodalinema gerasimenkoae. The sequence goes on along the minus strand of NZ_ML776472.1, from coordinate 3,875,628 downwards.
CCGTAAAGGCAAAAAATCCAAGAAATTAGCCTCCTTTGAAGCCAACAGTAGCGCCGAACTGGACTTACTCCCCGTCAAAACCATTCCCAGTCACTTCTCCCAAGTTTATGAAGCCCTCGAAAGTGATTTTCGCTCCGTTTTTGGTTGGGAAGATGACCCAACTCGAAAAAACTTTGCGATCGGTAAACCCCTCGATATGGACGTTCCTGTCTGTATCGACCTCGATCGCTTCGTCGAACGCAGTAACGGTGTATTTGGCAAATCAGGAACCGGCAAATCCTTTTTAACCCGACTGCTTCTCTCGGGAGTCATCCGCAAAGATGCCGCCGTAAACCTCATTTTTGATATGCACTCCGAGTACGGTTGGGAAGCCCAATGTGAGGGTAAAAACATCAATACCGTAAAAGGTTTGCGGCAACTGTTTCCCGGCAAAGTAGAAATGTACACCCTCGACCCCGAATCCACCCGACGGCGAGGCATTCGCGATGCCCAGGAACTGTATTTAAGCTATGACCAAATTGAAGTTGAAGATATTAGCTTAGTACAACGAGAGTTAAATCTCTCCGAAGCCGCCATTGAAAATGCCATCATTCTCCGCAACGAATTTGGCAGAACCTGGATTACAGAATTGTTGGCGATGGAGAATGAGCATATCCAGGTGTTTTGCGAAGAACGACGGGGCAACAAATCATCAATTATGGCCTTGCAGCGCAAGTTAATGCGCCTCGATGAATTGAAATATATCCGCAACACTTGCCCTCAGAATTATGTCAATCAAATCCTCAATTCCTTGCAAGCTGGAAAACACGTAGTTATTGAGTTTGGCTCTCAGAGTAATATGTTGTCCTATATGTTGGCAACCAACGTCATTACTCGCCGCATCCACCAACATTATGTCAACCAATCAGAGCAGTATTTACAGAGTAAAAACCCCCTTGACAAACCGCGCCAGTTGGTGATAACTATCGAGGAAGCTCACCGCTTTTTAGATACCGCCTCTGTTCGCAGTACCATTTTCGGAACCATTGCCCGCGAGATGCGGAAATATTTTGTCACCTTGTTGGTCGTAGATCAGCGTCCCTCGGGAATTGATAATGAGGTCATGTCTCAGGTGGGAACTCGGATTACGGCCCTGTTGAATGATGACAAAGATATTGATGCTATTTTTACGGGGGTATCGGGGGGACAGAATCTGCGATCGGTATTGGCGAAGTTAGACTCAAAACAACAGGCCTTGATTCTCGGTCATGCGGTTCCCATGCCTGTAGTGGTTCAGACTCGTCCCTATGACCAAACTTTCTATACTGAGGTGGGAGATTTAGATTTAGATGACCTCTCCGACGACCATGTGGCGGAAATTTCTGAAGCGGCGAAGTTGGATTTAGGGTTTTAAGGATTTAACATTGGGAAAACTTTGGGAGGTTCGGGTTATGAGTCCTTTACTAGAGCAACTCTTGCAGCAAGTAGAACAACTTACACCTGAGGAGCGTTTAGAGTTAATTCGGCAGATTGCACAGGGGCTAAAAATGTCTGATATAGCGATCAAAGCCAAACCTCGATGGAGCGATTTAAAAGGCATGGCTCCCTATCCAATGATGGGAGAAGATGCTCAAGAATGGGTTTCACGCACTCGGCGGGAAGGGGATGAACATCGAAGCCAGGTATTGCGAGGCGAATGATGAAAATTGAGATAGCTTTAGCAGGGGTATCTCGGTTGTTTTTAGATACGGCCGCTGTCATTTACTTTGTAGAACGAAATCCTAGTTTTGTCGATAGGGTTGATTCAATATTTGAGCGATTCGAGTCTGAGATTATACCAGTGGTGGGATCAGTGACGGTTGCCGAGTGCTTAGTGGGTGCTTTGCAGATGAGCTTAACGGATTTGGAACAAGCTTATATGGCTATTTTTGGAAGCGATGATGTCCTGTTTGTTGAGAATACCCTGACAATCTCTCAGGAGGCAGCACGGGTTAGAGTTCAATACAATCTACAACTGCCTGATGCATTGCAAATTGCCGCTGCGATGGGTTCTGGCTGTCAAGCATTTTTGACAAATGATGCTCAGCTAAAGCGAATAGCTGAGTTAGATATTTTGCTGGTTAGTGAGTTGGAGGTTTGAGGGAATGTAGTGATTGATCTCCAAAATGAGTCTTTATAAGTCAAGATGATAAGTAAACTTGGCTCTTCCGATCTGAACTTAATAGGTAAAAAATAAGGCTCTTCTGGGTATGAGTTGATAGGCAAAACTTATATAAAAAATGGTAAGGGTTTCAGGCTTTTTGGGGGTCAAAAAGTGTATCATTCTATACATTCTTAACCGTAAACCCAGAAGATCCAAAAACAACTGAAACTCTTACAGAGCAAGACTTTTCAAAAAAAGTCAGTGAAATTGCTTGCGCCCCTTTTCGGGTAGAAGTTTTCGGTATTTACCTTACATACTAGGATCGGAAGAGCCACAAATCTTGATAGCAGATTAAAATCTTTGCCGTAGCTGGGTAAATGCATCAAAATCTAGAACTTCTCAGATTCTCATTAAGCCAGCTATACGCCACGACTTATCGAAACTTTCTCAGACTCGATGGCCGGATGTCTTGAGATAGCTGTTGCCAGAGAATAGTTAAAACTACGATCTCTTGTGTCAAATGTTTTCACCCTTACCCAAATTAGGCATCTAATCTCCCAAAATAAACCCTGAATATAAAAATTAGTTAGGTCTAAATAAATCCTGGCAATGATAGTTAACTGTATTAGAAGAGACCTTGAATTTTCAAGCGATTTCCACAATAGGCTGCTTTGTATTTTCATAAAGATACTGAATCTGTTGAATTGAATCGGGCTTTAGTTTTTGAGTTTTGTTAGAATAAAGTTTATCTTGAAACTCATTTTCACTCAAACCTTTTCATACGAACGTGGGAATGATGGATATTTAGGATTTACCCTGTCACCTATCTGCGTCAACTCTATCTTTTATGAGTTTTCTGGGTTTAGGGTGATAAGTAAAATTTATGGCAGATTATATCCCTTGCTGTTGGGGTGAAAAATTTTCCCCTCCTGGGAGGGGCTATGGGTGAGTTACCCTACAATTTGGTATCCAATGCAACAAATCACACCATATATCCTGAAGACTCTCTTTTATCCATCACTCAGCTTTGAGCAAGCATCATTAAACGGGAGTCACATCCCATACAATGAAGGTAGTAACTCGCCGATAGAGTGATGATGAACAACTTAAAACGCCTTTTCGGACTGGGGTTACTGTTCGGACTGGGGTTACTGCTGGCACTAATTTGGACTCTTAGCAGTTCCATCGCCCTCGCAGAACCCCAGCCAACCGCCACCCAAACCGTCCAACTTGCCAAAGGGAGTTCAGACAGTAACCCCCCTCACACTCCTGTACGATCGCCCAAATCCGGGAGTTGCCAATGTCCCTACGACACCGACAAAGCCGGCCGGTCCTGTGGCAAACGATCCGCCTATTCCCGGCCCGGTGGCGAGAGTCCCCGCTGCTATAAAGACGATTAAACCTGCGCCGTCTCCTGAGAATCCCGCGTTTCCAGCGACTCGGGCCCCTCACCACGAACCGCGCGGAACATCCCAAACCGACATAACCCGGCCCCAAACGCCAACCGCATTAACAACAGCGTCGGCACTTCCCGCACTGACTTGAGAAACCCAGACACCCCGAACTGCATCCAACCCTGGGGCCGGACAATCCCCTCGCGAATCGAATCAATCCAGGAGGGGAGGGTTTCTTGCGTCCAATCCGCCGTCATTACCTCACCCTCAACAAATCCTGTCTCCTGCAACAATTCCGCAAACCCTTCAATACTCGAAAACGCCGGATGAGACCATTGATCTAATAATTGTCGCATCACCGGACGTTCCCAGAAATTTAAGGGAACTTCGCGGTCATCCCGCTGATTCCAATCCGCCATCACTAACCGGCCCCCCGGCTTCACCACCCGCATCAATTCGCGGGCAAAGACCGCCTTATCGGGCATATGGGGCCCCGCTTCAATGGACCACACCACATCAAAACTGCCATCGGGAAAGGAGAGATTCATGGCATCATCCACCGCAAACCGGGCATCAACTCCTTCAGGGGTTAACTCTTGGGCCCGCTGCACTTGTTGGGGGCTGATGGTAATCCCCGTCACGGAAAAGCCGTAGTCTTTGGCGAGAATGCGGCTACTCCCACCAATACCACAACCCACATCCAACACCGTTGTTCCGGGGGGAAGTTGATCTAAACCACCCCAGCGGACCATTTCATGGACAAAATCCGACTTGGCTTGCAGGAAATCTTTAGACTCTGGTGGGGAACCGTAATGGCCTAAATGGATATGTTCGCCCCAGTAATATTCCAGGATGCCGTCTTGCGTCCATTCGTCGTAGGCGTTGGCGACAGTATCGGAGGATTGGTATTTGCGGGCGGCGTTGAAATAGGCAATCAGTGCGATCGCCACAATTACAACTAAGACCAGAATAAGGGTCGGCGTCATAGCAATTGAGATAGCAACTTAGAACGAAATCGTCAGATATTGGTTCTGAAATTTAGCGCCTTTGACGGGTTTTCCTTGCAGGGCCGGGGGAAGATAGATATTATGCCGTTGTTCTCCGGCTTCGACGGTCACTTCCGGCCCCGACTGGATCAGTTTGACGTCTTGTTTACTAAATCCCGGCAAGAACAGACGCACTGATTGAGCGGCGTTATCGACCTCCATGGGTTTGGGGGCGCTGGCAATTTGACTGCTGAAGTTGGGCAAGGCCTCCATCAGCGGCTGCCAATCGTCCCCAGATTTGGCGGGAATGGTAGTCACGGGGAGGGGGTCAAACTCAGACCCGATCGCCCCGCCATTGCCCCGATTCACCAGCACTCCGCCCACGGTTAAGCCAATTTGTTGCGCTTCTCCCCAACGGTATTTAGCGACAGCCAGGGAAGCGGCGTCATCCCCGCTAACCAAATAGGCGGCGATATGAGTGGCATCGCTCAGGGCCGATTTGCCTTCGTTGAGAAATTCGTCGATGCGATCGCCACTAAATTCTGTCTTACTCCAGTCTACGTTCAAAACAGCCCCACTCATGGGCTGCCAAAAGGGTGACAAGGCCCGCACAATATCCGAACCATCGAGAACCTGTTTGAAACGGCGTAGATACCAGCCGCCAATTTCAGCGATTCCTAACATTCTCAGGGTCTCGCGATCGCCGGCCCCATCATAAACAATCACATCATAGTCACCGCTATGATCGTACTCCCGCACCGCACTCAGAGCAAAAGCAGCATCCATCCCCGGCAGAACCGCCAACTCCTGGCCATAAATTTCTTTAAAAAAGGGAGTTTTCAGATATTGGGCTTCGAGTTTTTTCACCTGTTCCCACCCCTGTTCTAAGAGATAGGGGGTGTTAAACTGCACCACCTTGAGATTGGCGGCGATGTCTGTCGGTTCCGGGGGAGTGGGCAATCCTAGCAGCAGGGACAATTCCGGCCCCGATCCTTGACTAGCCAGCAACACCCGTTTCCCTTGACTGGCTTCTTGCTTGGCGGTGGCGATCGCCAATGTGGTGCGCCCTATACCACCTTTTCCTAAAAATGTCAATATCTGGGTCATTGAACCATGGACAATCAAAAATGGACAATGAATACTACAAGACTAACGACATAAGAGTCGTTTGAAGCTTTTAATACGTCTTACCTCATCTGGCAATTTCCCTAAATTCAGAGTGGGAGAGTGACCCAGTCGGGATCTCCCACCCTGGGGGAATGCCGACTTAAGCCAGCAGTTCCAGTTCGTCTTCAAAGAACCAGGTGGAAAAGCCACCTTCAAACTGAACCACAGCCCCGATGCCGCTACCATCAACCATCTTGTAATCGGAAATGGTACCGACGGGGTTTTGCTTAATTTTGCTGACCACATCATCGGAGACGCGATCGCGAATGCGGCGGACTTTAACTTTTTGACCTACTTCCATCTCAAGCTGAATCACAGTGTTTGGCTTAACCACCCACTCAGTGTATCAGGGTTTCGTCGGTGCGTTTCCCACTCAGGCAGATTCAGAATAATCAGCCAGGGCCAACACGTAGATGGCGTGGGCCACCAGAGCCGCACCCCAAGTCCCCGTAACGGGAGTCAGCCAGGGGAGATCCCAACGGTAGAGAATGGCAAAAAACCAGGCCCCGGAGTTAATCGCTGAGAATAGGGCCAGATGGAAGGCTAAGTTAATGCGATCGCCCAACCGACGATAGTCAGGGTCACTGCGATCGGGTTTTCGAGACCATTTAGGAGGCATATAATTAAAACAATCGGACTTTGCAATCGAGCATAGGTCAAGTGTAGTTAACAAACTGCCCTAATTCTAGGGATAGGGACTTCACGAACCCCAAATTTTGCTGATACAATGAGGGGGTATTGGGGGGTGTCACCCCTCATTCTTGAGTTACTCCATCACCATACACTCCAAGGAAGTCAAGCGTCCAGCCGCCTAAATTCCTTGGTTAATAAACCATCATGTCATCTGTACCGGCTCAATCGTGGGATACCCTAGGAACTGTAGCTCGGTCAACAGAGGTTGATCGTCCCATGTATAACCGTTCCAACCGTAAAAATGTCATCGCCACAGTTGATCGAGGAAACTCCCCCACCTCGGAAGCTCCGGTTCAGGAGTTCCCCCCTCGCGTACACCTAAACTTTGAAGGCTTAACTCGCTTTGAAGTGGTGCGCGACCAATACAAACAGTATGGGATTCACTTCGACAACGCCATCGCCGTCAGTCCGTCTAATCCTGCCTATCCCGCCCATTCGAATGAGATTGTACTCATGGGCGCGCCAAAAAGTGGCTTTTTAGAATTAACCTTTGATCGTCCGGTGCAATTTGTGGCCGGCTACGTCACCAGTTCTCGCTTCACCGCCATGTCCGCTTACAACCATCTCGGACAAACCATCACTCGGGCCGAACTCCCGGCGGCGAACCTAGCCAACTCTAATTCCTCCGTGCAACCCAATCAACAACTGATTGTGCGATCGCCCGACATTCACCGCGTCACCTTTTACGCCTTTGACGGGGAACTGGTGGTGGATGATATCAGCTTCGGATATTAAAAGCTGAACTTCAATCACGTCATCTCGACCCTACTCGGTCCCTGAATGTGATAGATTGGTCACAACTTTTATCAGTCCCACCGACGTCAGTACCGTGGCCTCAGCTTCTCGTCCCCGCTCTCGCTTCAAAGCCCGCCAAGCTCAGTTCCGTCGCTCTCGTCCTTCCCGGCTGCTGCGATCGCTGCCCCGACCCAAGATGCAACGGGAAACTCTCGCTTGGGGCACAGCCGCCGTTCTCGGGGGAACGATGCTGTTGTGGAACTGGAAGCTATTTATCGCCACCGGAACCGGAATGAGTGCCACCCTGGGGGTCTATCTGCTCCTGCAATCCAAATGGCGGTTGCGTTGGGGCAATCTTCGTCGTTGGTTCTCTGGTCCCCAGAAGCCCATCGTTCTAGCCACCACCACCGGGGGACTAGCTACCCTATCTACTTACATGGCTACCGCCATCTGGGTCAGTTCCGATAATCACTGGATGGCCAGTGGTTTTATCCTAGAAGGCCTAGCCACCCTGGCAATTTTAGGGCTCCTGACTTGGCAAACCCTACACCGCATCTTAGGGCGAGATAAGGTGGACCTCAACGGAATGTTAAGCCAACTGAGTCAGGAAGACCCCCTAAAACAGGTCGTGGCCCTCCGCCAACTCGAACGTTGGATTTTAGGGGGACTGGTTGATGAGCAAGAACAGCAAACCATCATTGATTGTTGCCGAGTGTTACTCACTCGGGATCTTGATGCCGTGGTTCGAGAGGCGGCCCTGGCCCTGCTGGCCAGTCAATCGACTCAAGACGCGTTAACTCTCGTCTCCGACAAAGGGGGACTGAACCTGAGAGTGGCACGTCGAAGCGCCAAACGCCATCAGGCCTAACCCCGAAGCCGCCCCCTTGCTAATTGAGGGGTTTAACACATTGAGCTGCTTGAATCCAACTCACCACATCGCCACGAGAGGGGCAAACCGACCTTTGGCGTGTGGCCGATACACATAGACGCATTAACTGAGGGTAAAACCGCTGAATCTGGGTTTGTCCGAGTTGTTTGGGAGAGACCACCCCACAATGCAGCACCAAACCACAATACTGGTAGCCTACTCCAGGAATGCGGGCTAAGTCGGCCAAAACTGCCCATTTTTTAACGTAATGGGCTGAAATCTTCAGTCGAGCTGCTAAATCTTCCGCTCCTTGAGGTTTCCGGGTTTGGTTGAGCAATTGATAGGTCGTTTTAATGCCGCAACCTTTGAGGCGATCGCACTCAGCCGGCTTTAACCCCGGAAGTTTGGCGATCGCCCAATTTCCAGATGACAGTGAATCGGTTGACATCATACGAACCATAACGCTAAACCGTTAAACTTAAACAACAGAGACCCCAACCGTTTGCACTGAAGGCTGACTGGGACCATAACCAAAATAATGGGATGACAGACTAAAGTAGCCTTAAGGCGATCGCCCCGCCCGAGTTTTTACAACCCGGCAACCCTCACTGACGATGCGCCTATCCCTCAGTGTACACCAATAAATGGCTCTCCAGCATAGATAAAATGGAGATCCGAAAACTTATTACCTTGCGTCTTCAAAATCCCTATCACTCCCTCTGACGCCGTCGAAACCGGCTCAGAATTGGGAGACATTGACCCTAAAATCAACTTTTTATAAACTCCCATGGTAGATCAATCCGTCAATCCAGCCCCTTCGAGCAAATCTTCAACGGCAAAATCCGCTAATCATCGACAAGCCCCACCGCCGCCCCCCCAGCGTCGAGTCGCGAGCCAAGCCAAACCACCCACCTTTGACACCTCAGTCGAGCAACTGGTGGTAACAGCCATTGAGAAAAAAGCCTCAGACATCCATATCCGGGTCGGTCATAAACCTCGCATCCGCATCCGGGGCGAGATGGTGGAACTGAGCCAAGAACTGCTCACCACCAGCGAAATTTTTGACCAGTATCTTCGGGAAATCATCCCCGCCGCACAACGCAAGAAATTTCGCGAAGAAAAAGAACTAGACACCGCGATTTTTTACCCAGACTTAGTCCGTTGTCGGGTCAACTGTTTTGACTCCCTTTCCGGTGGGGCCATGGTGCTGCGGCTGATTAGCTTAGACATTCCCAGCATCGACAACCTACGACTCCCCCAAGTCATCAAGAAAATCGTCCAAGCCCCCCAGGGTCTGATCCTGATTACCGGGCCCACCGGTTCCGGGAAATCCACCACCATGGCGGCGGCAATCGACCATCTCAATCGGAATTTCCACAAACACATTGTCACCATCGAAGACCCCATTGAGTTTGTTCACACCTCCCAAAAATGCCTGATTAGCCAACGAGAAGTCGGCTTACATACCCTGGAATTTCACCAGGCCCTGCGAGCGGTTCTACGGGAAGATCCCGATGTGATTCTCGTCGGAGAAATGCGCGATCGCATCACCATCAACACCGCCCTGCAAGCCGCCCAAACGGGACACCTCGTCATGGGAACCTTGCACACCCGCAACGCCATCGACTCCGTGAACCGTCTCGTCAACCTCTACCCCCCCGACGAACAGCAAATCATCCGCATTCAACTCGTCGAATCCCTCGTGGCCGTCGTTGCCCAACAACTACTACCCACCACCGATCGCCAACGGGTCGCCGTTCACGACATTCTCATCAATACCCCCACCATGAAAGACTATCTCATCCGGGGAGAAGAAGACGAAGCCTTCCATCTGATGAAAACCGAGCAGATTGAAGGAATGCAAGTCCTCAACCAAGCCCTCTATCGGGAAATCCTCGATGGACGCATTACCATTGAAGATGCCCATGCGATTTCTCCCGATCCCGGAGAACTCGAACGTCTCATGCGGACTGGGGGTTACGATGCCTCGTCCTCACCCCGGGATTGGCAAGGCTAAGGCAACATTACCATCAGGGTGTTTTAGTGCTTCCCAGGGATACCCAACGATATGAGGTCTGTCAAATACCATGTCTATTGAAAATGCTCAACAGTTCTTAAAAGATGTCCTGCATCATCCCGATCTACGGGAAACCTTCAACGAGACCCAAACCCCCCAGCAGTTTCTCAAGCTTGCTCAGGGGTTGGGCTATGACTTCTCCAGCCAAGACCTGGAAACTGTGATTTCACGCCATAGTGAAGGGGTAAACATCCGGCGGCGAACGGGAATTTGGCAATGGCTGAGAACCGTTCCCTGGATCGACCGCCAGGAAGCCCACCATTAACCGCTTGACAGTTGACCGACGACCGTTAACAGTTAACAGGTATCAACGCCCGTTATGATTGAGTGATTAGCGGGTTTGAGCTACGTTGTCCGCACCCATCGCTCCCCCTACCCTAGAGGTGAATTGACCCGTGGTGACTCGTTCTTGCTTCACGTCAGCCCGACGCTGGTATGTCCCCTTCCTAACCACGACGGTTTTAGGACTCAGCCTGAACCTGAATCCAATCCAGGCCCAAACCCTGATTCCCAGCAATGATGGAACCGGAACTCAAGTCATCCCCGATGGCGATCGCTTCGACATCGATGGGGGGAGCCTCTCAGGAGATGGTCAAAACCTCTTTCACAGCTTCGATCGCTTCGATCTAAACAGTGGCGAAACTGCCAACTTTCTCACCTCTCCTGAAATCCGTAATGTTCTCGGACGCATTGGCGGCGACGCATCCCAAATTAATGGACTTCTACAACTTACCGGAAGTGCCGCCAATCTCTATCTCCTGAACCCCGCCGGGATTCTTTTCGGGGCCAACGCCCAACTGAATCTCCCGGCGTCCTTTTTTGCCACCTCCGCCAGTGCCCTCACCTTCAACGGTGGTATCTTTGATCAAATTAACACCCCCGATTATCAGGCCCTAACCGGTGACCCCAGCGGCTTTCAATTTAATGGCGGCGGTGCAATCACCAGTCTGGCCCCCTTGCAGGTTCCCGAAACCCTGGGCCTGCTCGGGGGAGAGGTTAACACCAGTGCCCCTCTCTCCGCCGGACAACTGCTAATTCAAGCGATTCCCGGTGAAGCTACCCTACGGATTAGCCAACCGGGATTTGTCCTGAGCCTCGACCTCTCCGATGCCCCAGCACAGCCCACTGATGTTCCTGGCTTACTCACTGGAGGGGATGGAGACGGCGGTGAGACCATTTTAGACACCTCGGGGGATGTGCCTCGTATTCAATCGGGGAACGTGGCCATTGGCAACGTCACCCTCCAAAACGCCAGCCCCGCCACCTCCTCAGAGGTGGTGATTGAGGCGGGGGGCAGCCTCAGTACTGGAAGCATTAACACGTCCACCGGAGCCGGGGGGAACCCCATCCGACTGCAAGCAGATGGGGATATCAACACTCAAATCCTCTTTTCCGGGGGGGGTGCTATTACCGTTGACAGTGCCTCAGGCTCCATTCAAACCGGCGATGTCACCGCGACTGGGGTCAGCGGCGGCGACATTACCCTCAACGCGGCTGGCAACCTAACCAGTGGCAACCTGGACAGTGAAGGCTTAGGGGGAAGCGGCGGTAACATCACCACCGTCACCGGAGGGGAAGCGCAGATTCTCTCGGTGGATGGTCGTGGAACCACCTCTGGGGGAAACCTCTCCCTGACTCAATCGCGCCTACGGATTCCGGGCGCTGTCGCCTCGGGGTTAGTGGTTGATGAGGATGTTTCCCTAGCCACCTCTGAGGGGGGCAGCATTCGGGTAGAACTAACGGAGTTTGGCGTTCCCTTTGAGGTGGGCAACCCCACCACCAGCGGCACCTCCGGCAGTTTGACCGCCGGGGGCGATCGCCTGGACCCCCCGTTTGTCTCCACGCCCGGAACCATCAGCCAGGGGGCCATTACCGTCATCTCCCCAGAAGCCCCTGAACCTGTCCCACGGCCTCAAGACAGCGAGGCGGCCGAGGATATCGAACGCTTACAACGGATTCCCGGTCAAGACAGTGACTCGGTTATGCTCTTAGGGTCTAGCCTGGAATCGGAAGTTCGCTATACCGATAATTTTGTAGAATTTCTTGGTCTGGATATCACGCCGGCCCTGAGTTTAGATGATAGTCGGGCCCTGCTAGCTGAGATTGAAGAGGATACCGGAGAACGACCGGCCCTGATCTATTTACAGTTCGTCTCCAATGTCCAACTGAGTCTTAACCCAAGCCTTCAGAAACAAGCGGGTTCCGGTTTATTAAACATTGAGGACGATCCCCTAAGTGATGGCTTAGAAATGCTGGTGGTTACCTCCGCAGAAGAGCCGGTGCGAGTGGTGGTGGATGGGGCCACGCGATCGCAGGTGATGGAGGCGGCCTTTGAACTGCGATCGAACCTAACGAACCCCCGTCTGCGCCGCAGCAATCGCTATCTGGCCTGGTCTCAAGAACTCTATGATTTGTTGATTCGTCCCCTAGAAACCGCCCTTGAGGAACAGGAGATTACTAACCTCACCTTCATCTCCGACACTGGCTTACGAACCCTGCCCCTAGGCGTTCTACATGACGGCGAGGAGTTCCTCATCGAACGCTATAACCTGGGTCTAATCCCCAGTTTAAGCCTCACTGATACCCGCCGGGGCAATCTTCAACAGACCCAAGTCTTGGCCATGGGGGCCTCGATCTTTCCCTTTAACGATACTCTCAGTCCTCTTCCGGCCGTCTCGACGGAACTACAAGCCATCAGCGAACAGATTTGGCCAGGAATCAACTTTCTCAATGAGGACTTTACCATTGAAAACCTCCGGCGACAACGACAACAAACCCCCTACGGCATCATTCACCTGGCCACACATGGTGAGTTTCTGGATGGAGATGCTACCAACTCCTATATCCAATTCTGGGATGAACGGCTGAGTCTGCTGGAAATGCGGCGGCTTAATCTCAACCGTCCCCCGGTGGAATTATTGGTCCTGAGTGCCTGTCGCACCGCTGTGGGGAGTGCTGAAGCGGAGTTAGGCTTTGCCGGATTGGCCGTGGCCTCAGGGGCCAAGACGGCTCTGGGCAGTTTATGGTACGTCAGCGATGATGGAACCTTGGGCTTAATGACCGAGTTTTACCAGCAACTCCGCAACTCATCCACCCGTTCAGAAGCCCTACGCCAAGCCCAAATTGCCCTGTTAAATGGCGAGGTTCGGGTGGAAGAGGGTCAACTGATTACCCCGGAGTTTACCTTACCCCTTCCTCCAGAATTGGCTGAACAAATCCCAGACCGAGACTTTAGCCATCCCTATTTTTGGTCGGCCTTTAGCTTGGTGGGGAATCCTTGGTAGGGGAAAAGAAGGGAACGGGGAACAGGGGGAGAGAAGGCAGTAGGCAGTAGGCAGTAGGCAGTAGGCAATAGGTGGGGAAGCCTCTGCCAACTGAGAGTATCAATCAGGTGATTTTTGATTGGTATAGTCCGTTTCTGGGGTGGCCATGGCCTGGGCGATCGCCCCTTGGCTGACGCTTTGATAGACCTGCTGAAAATAAGCCCGGACCTGTTCTAGGGTGGCGGTTTGGGCCAGAGAACTATTGCCGGTTTGAGATAACAGGGGAATCGGACCGAGTAGATCTAAGACTGTCTCCTGAGTTGGGGGGGGTGTAATCACCACTAAAGAGGGGTCTAGGGGGTCGTCATAGGTCCAAAAGTCTTCAACCCTTAGGGGAGTTCCTTGGGCCGCGTCTCCCGTGGTGGCAGGGGCACTGGCGGCTTCCGAGGCGTCGGGGGGCAAATCTCCGGCTAAATCCGCCCGTCGTTCCCGTAGGGCAGCGATAATGTCCTCTTTGCTGCGACCCCGCAGTTGAAAGAGTAAAAAGGGATCTTCACCAAAGCGATCACCCAGCAAATGATAGACGGCAATAATATGTTTACAGGGATTGGCTTTATCAGGACAGGAACAGCGCGATCGCACCTCTTGCAAACTAAAGGGAAATAAGCGCAACCCATTGGCGGCAAACACATCTTCAATATTGGTGGGCATTTCTCCGGCTAACAACTTGGCAGAATGCAGGGCCTGCTCTGATAACGTATCGACAATATACTGCCAATCTTCATCACTAAAGGCATCGAGCCAAATGGACAGTTCATAGGGATTGTCTTCACTGCCTTGAACGGTAGCTAATACTTTCTTATCCCGAAAATCAATGCTTAAAACATTTCCCTGTCGAGCATAATTTCGTCCTCGTTCCAATCGTTTTTTGAAGCGATATTTTTGCAATAAATCGAGCCATTGCTGAACCCACCATTCCTGTTCCTGATGAGTATTGAGACGTTCACCGGAATAAACCATGACTTCTGAGTCCTCGTTGCAGCCAAGTGAGCAATCAGGTTGAGACCAAAACCGGCTCGCTCGTCCATAATGACGAGTTTGCCCCAATCTTGTCGAACTGCCCATCACTTCTAGCATACCTGAGGGGTGGCTCTGGGTCGGCGGCTTATCCAGGAACCCTTAAGACTTAGATTACGTCGTGAAGGTTTAAACCCTCAATCAAATTGGGAGGCATCTGAGTTCGGTTTTCATGTCAAACCGGTCACATTGGCTGGAGTGGTCAATTTGGAACCGGATTCAGACCCCTTGCCTGACCTGAATCGGGCAATCTCCGGGAAATTACGGATAGGAATTCGTAATTCTACGGGACTACAATAAAGCCAGCCATTACTTGAGTCTTGCCATCATGGTCTGCCATCTACCCGGTGTAAACACCCTCCTCAGGGCGTTTGCGAGTATCCATACGTCGGCTAAAACAGGAAAACTTAGCATTAGTCTTCGGGGGGAGCAGTGGCACTACTACTTTCTCCAAGGGCGATTTCTCTTTGCTTGGGGAGGCCAGCATCGTGTTCGTCGTTGGCAACGGGCCTTAAATCGTCACTGTCCCCATTGGCGGTTAGAAGTCCAGGGTGGGACTCCCAAAGGATTATGGGAATATCAACTCCTCCATCGTGCCGTTTCCAATCAATCCTTAGAACTATCCACCGGAAAAGCGGTGTTAGGGGCGATCGCCGCTGAAGTCCTCTTCGCCACCCTAACCCCCAAAGATCTCACCTGCAAATGGACTGACTCCGGGCCAACCGCACCCCACGAATCTCGGCTGGCCCTATCCCCCAAGGAATTTCAACGGCTGTTCACCTCCGTGCGCGATCTCTGGCTACAATGGCAAGCCATGGGGTTAACCTATATCTGTCCCGATCAAGCCCCCCTCTGGACCGGTAAAACCCCGGATCAGGACCTCTCCCTCACCGCAAGTTCCGTACGAACCCTCTTTAACGGTCAATATACCCTTTGGGACATCGCCCAACGCCAACGGCGATCGCTCGCCTACCTGACACGAACCCTACACCACTTCGTCGAACAGGGAACCTTGCAATTGCGGCAGGTTGATGATTTACCCTCTCCCTTTGAACAGATGCAAATGGTGGCCGCCGCCGTCGCCCCTCCCCGTCGCACCATTGCCTATGTTGACGATAGCCCCACGGCAGGAGAATACCTCCGCAAAATCATTGAACCTCGGGGGTTCCAGCTGATGTTTATTCAAAATCCCTTACAAGACTTCCCCCTGTTATTAAAAGAACAACCAGAACTCATTTTTCTGGATCTGAATATGCCCTTAATTCACGGCGCGGACTTTTGCAACTTTCTACGCAAAACCTCCGTCTTCCAAGCCACTCCCATCGTCATCCTCAGCCAGAATGATGGAACCATGGAGCGAGTACGGGCGAATCTCTCTGGAGCGTCGGACTTTCTCAGTAAACCCGCTCGTTCCACAGAGGTGATGCAGGTGGTTGAGAAGTATATTCAAGCCCTACCCTTAACCTCCGCCAACGGTCAACTCTTCGGAAGTTATCGCTCATCGGTGAGATAATCCTCCCCCTACTGCCTACTGCCTACTGCCTTCTGCCTACTGCCTTCTGCCCGAAGAGGGCGACCACAAGGGTACGCCCCTACGTCTTCCCCTACTGCCTTCTGTTCCCTGTTCCCTGTTCCCTTCTTTTACCATATGCCCGTCGAGTTAGACCTCGATCTCGTCATCGTCAGCGCGGCAGAAATGAGCGCCATTGAAACTCGCTTGTTTGAAGCTGGGTTCCCGGTGGCGGCCTTAATGGAAAAAGTGGCTGGACGGATTGCCCGATGGATTCAACACTGGCTCAGTCAGCGGCTTCCCCAGACCCCCAATCCGCCTCATCTGGGGGTGTTAGTGGGTCCTGGTCACAATGGCGGCGATGCCCTGGTGGTGGCCCGAGAATTGTGGTTTCAGGGCTATCCTGTCTCCATCTATCGCCCCTTAGAGAAAGCCAAACCCCTCACTCAAGCCCATTTTGACTATGCCCAGTCTCTGGGAATTCCCGTTGTGGAAACCTGGCAGGAGTTGCAAGGATGTCAGGTCATTCTCGATGGCCTATTTGGCTTTGGGCAAACCCGCCCCATTGCGGGCAAACTGGCGGACCTCATCACCTGGGTCAATCAACAGCCTCAGCAACGGCTGAGTATTGATATTCCCTCGGGGATTCACACGGATACGGGGGAGGTGTTGGGGGTGGCATTCCACGCCGATGTCACCCTCTGTTTAGGACTCTGGAAACGGGGGCTATTTCAGGACGCCGCTTTGGATATCTTGGGAGAAGTGCAACGGCTCGATTTTGATATTCCCAGGGCCGATGTGGTGGCGGTGTTGGGCAAGTCCCCCAAATGGCAACGAATCACCCCAGACTCGGCCCGCAAGGCTCTGCCGCTGCCCCGTCCCCGGTCAACTCATAAATATCGACAAGGACAACTCTTGCTCATTGCCGGCTCTCGTCAATATGCTGGTGCAGCCAGTTTAGCGGCGTTGGGCGCTCGGGCCAGTGGCGTGGGAATGGTCACGCTGGCGGTTCCTGAGTCTCTGCAACCGTTGTTGAATCAGCAGGTTCCTGAAGCCTTGGTTTTGGCCTGTCCCGAAACCCCTGAGGGGGCGATCGCCGACTTGCCCTCAGACTGCGATCTCAACCGCTATGATACGATCGCCCTTGGGCCCGGTTTAACCCAACAGACTCCAGCCCTATTAGAGGCAGTCCTCCAGGTTGACGCGCCCCTGATTCTCGATGCCGATGGACTCAACCTCCTGGCGGCCCATGCTGATTGGAATGGGGGAAATGCCAACCCCACCCTTGGGCGATCGTCCCCTCTCATTCTCACCCCCCACCCCGGAGAGTTTCGCCGCCTCTTCCCCCAGTTGTCCAGCCCTCATCCTGGAGAGGCGGCCCAACAAGCGGCTCAGCAATCTGGGGCCCTGGTGGTTCTCAAAGGCGCGCGGGTGGTGATTGCCAGTCCCGACGGGTCCCTCACCATTAACCCCGAGAGTACCCCAGCCCTGGCGCGAGGGGGGTCTGGGGATGTCTTAACGGGACTCATGGTGGGGCTGGTTGCCCTGGGAGCCTGTCAGGAGCGGGCGATCGCCCCTTTGGTCAGTAGCGCCGTCTGGTGGCACGCTCAAGGGGCATTACAGGCGCAACAGCAACGCAGTGTTTTGGGGGTTGATGCCTGGACTCTGAGTCAAACGTTACCCTTTGTCCTCAAGGGTCAGATTTAAATCAAAATGGCTAACATGGGGACGATTCCCCCACCTGTTATGAAGCAATGACATTAAAACCCCTAGAACGTGTCGCCATTAGCGCCTTGACATTGCTGAGTCTCACCCTGGTCAGCCGCCGAAGTCTGGCAGAAGATGCCAGTGCCTTAATTGAGCGTTGGCAAAATCTGGAGATACGCTGGGAACAGCAGTATTCCGAGTATTTCGGGGTCTCGTTGAGCGATCGCAGCCCCGAATTTACCGAGATGATTGACACCCTCGCCCAACAGTCCCTGGCGAATCGTCAAACCTCTGCCATTCTCTACGCCATCCCCCATGACGAGGAGTTAGAACTGATTTTAGCCACCTCCACGGGCATCGCGGTGCAAGAGTGGGTTCCGGTGACTCAGGAGGAACTCCTGCAAACCGTCACCGACTTTGAAAACGAACTCATCAATCCCCGACGGCGACGCAGCACCGCCTATCGTCAATTGGCGCAACAACTCCATGATTGGCTCATCTCCCCCGTGAGCGACTCTCTGGAAGCAGAAGGGATTGAACATCTCATTTTTTCCCTGGGGGAAGGGTTGCGAACCTTACCCATGGCGGCCCTACATGACGGAGACGGGTTTTTAATTGAAACCTATAGTCTCGGTCGCATTCCCGGTTATCTTCTCATGGACAGCGGCTCGCGATCACTGCGAAATGCCCAAGTTCTGGCCATGGGAGCCTCTGAGTTTGAGGATGCCGCCCCCTTACCCGCTGTGCCTTTAGAACTCGCCTCAATTGTGCCTCGCCTCTGGCAGGGCCAGAGTTTTCTCAATGAAGGTTTCACCCTCGGGAATTTACAGGAACAACGTCAGCAACGGGATTACAGCATTATCCACCTGGCCACCCATGCCCAATTTCAACCGGGAGATGCGGACGCGTCCTATCTTCAGTTTTGGGATCAACGCCTCTCCCTAACCCAACTCCGGGAGTTGGACTGGCAAAGCTCCCCAGTGGAGTTGTTAGTCTTAAGTGCCTGTTCAACGGCCCGGGGGGATGTGCAGGCGGAGTTAGGCTTTGCTGGCTTAGCGGTTCAGTCGGGGATTCCCACAGTGTTAGCCAGTCTCTGGGCCGTAAGTGATGTGGGGACACTCCTGCTGATGAGTGAGTTTTACGAGCAACTGAAAACCGCTCCCACTCCCGCTATTGCCCTCCGTCAGAGCCAATTGGCGGCCCTGCGTGGGGAGTTGGACTTTACCCCCCCTCCCTTGAGTGATAATTTGCCTCCCGGGACTCTGGTGGGGTCTCCGTTACCCGATCCGATTGAGCAATTGGATCTCTCCCATCCTTACTATTGGTCTGCCTTCACCAACATTGGAAATCCTTGGTAATATCAGGGGTTAAAGGAGATTGATTCTTCCCTAATTGGGTGGACAATTGATAACCTGGCATATTGACATGAAGACAAGTCTGGGTTAAGGATTAAAGTTGTTCACTGATTACCGATTAAGCGATTAAAATAATCCCTGAGAAAATAGCCTTGACAAAATAAAGGAGTTGTGTATGTGGACTGCGATCGCCGTTGGCATTTTGGCATTTATCTTTTCGAGCTTTGTGGAGTATTGGGTGCATCGCCTGATGCACCATGCCGCCCGCTTTGGGGAACGTCACCGAGATCATCACCGCCGTAACGAAGGACAAGGGGTGATTTGGGAGTTTCGGGATTACGTCAAAGGTGCCGCCATTGCCATGGTGTTGCCCTTCGCCATTTCCCTGGAGGTGGGGTTAGGTTGGCTCATGGGTGCTTTAGCCTATGCCCTCTTTTCCGCCTACGCGCACCAGTTGCAACATGAGAACCCCAGCAAATGCTTTTGGATGCAGATGCCGGTTCACTATGTCCATCATAAATATCAGATGTGGCATCATAACTTCGGTTTAGCGGTCGATTGGTGGGATTACGTCTTTGGAACCTACAAAAAAGTCGATTGGCTGAGTGAGGAGGAAACCCAAGCGCCTCCACGGGGCTATCTGGAACTGCAATGGTGGTAATCGATGCTATGGTAGTCAAAATTTAGCCCAGAGTTGTTTAAGGAGTATTCTCAAATGAGCGTTTTGCAAGAGGCTAAAGACCACTTTGTGGCCAGCCATCAACACCCCATCAATCAGGGGTTACATCATGTCACCAACTTTTTAGCCCTATCTGCTATTGTTCTACTTTGGATCAACCCTAAAATCAGTCTCATTTTCTTGGTGATTAGCCAGATTTCTGCTTGGGGCGGTCATGCGGTGTTTGAGAAAAATCATCCCGCCTTTTTTAAGTATCCTGGGATTACGATTCTCGCCTCCTTTTCCTGGTCTTTTGAACGTTGGTTTGGCTTACGTCGGCTTCTGGTTAAGGGCGATCGCAACCCCGTTTAAGAGGAACTAGGACGTGGTTATGTGCCAATCAAAAAGATGGCACAAACACGACTCTGAACGTCACGTTTAGCTGCTCAAAAATCAGCGAACAGGGCCAACCTTGTTATCTGCCCAAAAATCCGCTATCTTCAGATAGGCTTTTGGCAAAACCGACTCATATCTTAAAGATTTTGCCGAAATCCTAGCATTCATTTTCATTCATTTCATTGTTACTGAACAGAAAAACATTATGTACGACGGACTTTTAGTCATCGATGCCGACGCTCACAAAGTCGAGAATCCGATGATTTTTCGGGACTATGTGGACCCCGCCTATCGTAACCGCATTGGTATGATTGTCGATCGCCTCGGCGACCAGCGGGCCCGGGTGATGGACTTCAACCCCGTCACCGGCAAAACCGACTTACCCCGGATTTTCCCCAAACCCGAAGGCTTCGGCAAAGGTGGCTTCCGCACCCTGCACCCCGAAACCACCCTCGGTGCGTTGTTTAACAGCCGCCGCATCGAAGACATGGACCAAGAAGGCGTTGACGTTCACGTTATTTACGGAACCTTTAACCTCACCTTCTCCAGCATCTTCGACAAAGACCTAGCTGTGGCCTTGTGCAAAGCCTACAACGACTACATGGCCGAGGACTGCCGCAAATGGGGCGATCGCCTCAAACCCATCGGCGTGGTTCCCCTGCAAGACATTGACGAAGCGGTGAAAGAAACCTACCGCTGCATCAACGAACTGGGTATGGTGGGCGTGGCCACTTCTCCCAACATCCCCATCCCCCACCCGGCGGCCCCTGACGCCTTCCCCGAAGTCCGCACCTGCAAACATATCAGCCACCCGGACTTCTACCCCCTCTTTGAAGCCGCTGTCGACCTCGACATTGCGATCGGCTTACATGGTGGACCGGGTTCTGACATGGTGGGCGGTATTGCCGATCACATGGAAACCTTCGTCCTCAACCACATCTTCGTCCAGCGCAACCAGCAACAAATGGCCATGGCGCGGATGGTGTTTGACGGTGCGTTTGAGAAATTCCCCACCCTGCGGATTGGCTTCGTTGAAGGCGGTTGCGGTTGGCTTCCTGACCTCTCCCACTCTTTCCACGAACATTGGGAAAAACGGATTCGTGACTTCGACCCCAAAAACCCCTACCAACCCTCTCTGCAAGAAGTCACCCAACTGATGATTAAGGAACGGGGCAACAGCGTCAACATCTTCAGCCAGGTGAAAAACCTGTTTGATATGTTGTGGACGAAAGAGAAAGATCCCCGCAACATCGACGACGCGAGTCTCTACGAACACTACGATTTACGTCATCGGGACCCGCTGGAGTATTTTGAACGGGGACAAATCTTTGTCACGTTCGAGTCTGATGACCCCGGCCCGGCCTATCTGCCTCAATCGATGGGTGAAGTGGGTAAGCGAGTGGCGTGTTTCTCTGGGGACTATGGTCACTGGGATGGTGTTCTCCCCAACTGTGTCCGTGATGCAGCGACGGTGACGGACTATGATCGCGACCACTTAGCGGCCCTTCTCGGTGGTAATGCGTTGGCGTTGTATGGCGATCGGCTTCGCAACTCCATCCCCAATTTCCAAGAGGCGACGGTTACGGCGTAAGGTCTAATTTCATCGTTCTCTATTGCTCCTCTTCTGAACTCAGGAGAGGGGTTTTTTGGGCGGGAGAGGAGAACCACGTAGGGGGCGTACCCTTGGGTCGCCCTCCCTTGTGGTCGCCCGAGGACTCACGGAAACCCGGCTTCTCACGTCTCCCCTGTCCCCAACCCCTCCAACCGCAAAAAATACACCCGCCCCGACCTGTCACCCGCCACCACCCTCACCCCATCCGGTGCAATGGCGCAGCAGTCTAACCCCCCGTCACTCCCAAAACTCGCGACGACTTCTCCCGTTGCCAAATCCCATAGTTTCAGGGTGGTATCCCTGGATGCGGAAAGCGCTTGTTTCCCGTCCGGGGTGATGGCCACTGCTTGTACCCCGCTACTATGCCCAGAGAGGGTGCGAATCAGTGGCCCTTCTGGGGGGGGTGAGGCTGGGGGTGAGGGGACGGAACCAGGGTTTTCCCTGGTAATTTTTGGCTTGAGTGAGGAGTTGCTCGATTTCCGGGACTGTTGCGGTGGCTAATTCTCCTTTACTTTCCCGAGAAGGCTCGGATTCCCCCTGCTTCCCCTTAAACAGGGGAGAAAAGAGGAGTTGACCACGTTTCTTTGCCGGGGTCTGAGAATAGTTCGGTAAATATTGCCCCAGCAGCGGAATGTTTTCCCAGAAATAGCGATAATCTGACCGTTCCGCAGCAGCGGGTGAGACAAATGACAGCAACCGTCCCCACAGTTGCGAGATGAGTTGCGTCTTATCGAAAATTTTGGGTCTAAAACCCCGTCCTTCTAGGACGGCTTTTGACAATCCTGCTTTTTTGTGCCAAGATTGTCCGCACAACCGATGCCAACGGTGCGATGCTTGTTCTTGAGTTCAAAATCAAAGGGAAGCCCCACCAATACGCGGCGATTGACGAAGCGATCCGAACCGCACAGTTCGTTCGTAACAAGGCACTGCGCTATTGGATGGATACCCCTGGGGTCAACAAATACGACCTTAACAAGTACTGTCGGGTACTCGCCCGAGAGTATGATTTTGCTAGAGAACTCAACAGCACGGCTCGTCAAGCTTCAGCAGAACGTGCTTGGTCGGCAATTTCTCGATTTTTCGAGAACTGTCGCCAGTCTGTTCCTGGCAAGAAGCGGTGCGACCCCGCGCCGTCGTACGGCGCCAGGGAACGCGCACCAAGAGAAGGATATCCCAGGTTCAAGAAAAACGGTCGTTCTGTCGAGTACAAAACTTCCGGTTGGAAGTTACTCGACCCCAAGCATATTGTCTTTACCGACAAGAAAGGGATCGGACGACTCAAGTTAATTGGAACTTGGGATTTGGCGTTTTACGGTACAGAACAAATCAAACGGGTTCGACTGGTTCGCAGAGCCGATGGCTATTACGCTCAGTTCTGCGTCAAAGTAGAGGTTCGAGAAGAACTCAAACCGTCAGGAAATACTGTGGGTTTAGATGTCGGACTCCTTGAGTTCTACACCGATTCCAACGGGGAGTGCGAACCGAACCCGAGGTTTTACCGAAACGCCGAGAAAAAGCTCAAACGTGCTCACCGAAGGGTGAGTAAAAAACAGAAAGGCTCTGCTAACCGAAAAAAAGCCGTCAATCGACTCGGACGAGTACACCTCAAAATAAGTCGGCAACGTGTTGGCGAAGCCTGCGCCTAAGCGCATGGAACACGCCAAGAGACTGGCGCGTTGCGTAATCCAATCTAACGATCTGGTGGCCTACGAAAATTTGAGGATACAGAATCTGGTGAGAAACCACTGTCTCGCCAAGTCGATTCACGATGCTGGTTGGTATCAATTTAGGAAATGGTTAGAGCATTTTGGGGTAAAATTCGGCAGGATAACTGTAGCGGTGAACCCTCCCTGCCTATACCTCTCAAAAATGCTCTAACTGTGGTGCAGTCGTCAAAAAATCCCTATCAACTCGAACCCATGCTTGTCAGTGTGGTTGTGAGTTAGACAGAGACCACAACGCGGCCAACATTCCAGCCGCCGGACCGCACCCCAATGCCGCTAATGATAATATCGCAGTGCCACCGAGAAGGGCTTTATGGGTTTTCAGAAAAGCGCGGGGGTTGGTCATGGCGATCGGCTTGGCAGAGGGGATTTTTGCCTAATTTGGATATAGCATAAATTGGTAAAAATAGCAAGTTTTCTTAACATTACATTTTATCGATAGCCAGAAAAATTGATGGCAGATTATGTTCCCTGCCGTAGGGGCGAAAAATTTTTCGCCCCTACAATTCTGTAAACAATCAAACAAATTAAACCAGGTATAATGAAACCTCTTTTTATTGTTCATTATTGTTTTTTATTCCTCTCCCATTCCCCAAAACATCAACAAATCAAACAACTGATTCACCGAGATATCCCAACCCATAAAACAGCTTAACACCGGCACAATATCCGATTCTGCTCCCCTCCTCTACCTCTGTGTCCTCGGACAACCACAAGCAAGGGAGGGCGACCACAGCTCGGCTATCGCTCGCTGACCACAAGGGTACGCCCCTACGTGGTTCCCTGTTGCCTCACCCCCAAACCTGACCAATCAACCATCCCAACAGAAGCACCATCAAGACCAATCCCGCCACCAGCAACAACAGCCCCCCCAGAACCACCAACAACACAAAGCCCAAACTCACCTTACGACCCGGATTAGGACTGCCAATATACCCCTCCAATAGCCGCATATTGCGCATATTCGCCTTCCAGGTGGCATCAAAAATGTTGCCCAAAACCGGAACCACCCCAATAATGGTCTCTGCCAGAATGTTATAGATCATCGTCAGCAGAACCTTACGGGAAATCCCCAGCTTCAGGGCATTCACCACAATATAGGCCGACAAAATCGCCCCGGCGACATCTCCCCAAACCGGCACTAACCCCAAAAGCGGGTCGATACCAATGCGATACCCCGTCCCGGGAACAGGAATGGAATTATCAAGAATGTAACTCAGACGGCGGAGGCGATTCACCGTGGGCAGATCATAATCTACGTTCTCGGTTGGCGGAGAGTCCAGCGGTGAAGTCATGACAGATGCCTAGTCACAGTGATAGTTCTTTCAGTGTGCCACAGGTCAGTCAGGGCTGCGATCGCCCCAACCCATCTGATCCCTTGTCCCGAATCGGCTAGGTTACAATCGGAAGGTTCCAGCTTAAAAAACAGTCAATGTCTATTTTTGAAAAAATTTCCGGTGCCTTTAACGATCCCAATTTACAAGCCAATGTAGGCCAGGTGACGAGTATCGTCAGTACCCTCCAACAAAGTGGCAGCAGTCAGGGCCTCAATGCCAACACCAGTCAGGTTCTGCTGTCGTTGGTGGGGAAACAGGTTCAATCTAGCCTCAAGTCGAAATGCGATAAAGAGGGAACCGGCACTGTCCAAACGCTCATCGAACAGTTTGGCGGCAATAATCCTAACCTGCAAGCAGTTCAAGCCCTACTGTCTCCCAAACAACAGGAGGAGGTGGTGTCAGAAGCGAGTCAGAAAACGGGGGTGAATGCCAGCCAAATTCAGGCCCTCCTGCCGGTTTTAGTGCCCCTTGTCCTCAATCTGCTCAAATCTGGCAATTCCTGTAAGGATGCGAAATCTGGCAATAATCCCGTCTTGATGGACTTCCTCTCAGGAGATGGCGGCATGAATGTCAGTAATGCCATCAGTCTAGCGGGTCAATTTCTCAACCGTTAGCCAATGACAAGGGAGATGGCAAAAAATACCCCCCAACCGTTCAGAGTTGGGGGGATTTCATCGAAGCGGTTTGAAAGCGGGTGACGCGATTCGAACGCGCGACATTCACCTTGGCAAGGTGACGCTCTACCACTGAGCTACACCCGCAAAACACTAACTTGCGTTTGCGTGATTACCATCATGTCAAATCCATTTGGAAATGTCAACCCCTTTGCCAAATTTTTTTTGAGGCGTTTGGATATCGGCAGCGATCGCCCCCAGGAAAGATAGCCCTCAATGGAACTGCTGGGCATAGAATTGAGCGTAACGGCCGTTGGCGGCCAGGAGTTCCGGGTGGGTTCCCGACTCAATCAATTGTCCTCGTTCCATGACCAGGATGCGATCAGCCCGGCGGACGGTGGCGAGGCGGTGGGCGATAATCAACACGGTGCGATCGCAGGTAATCCGTTCTAGGGCTTCTTGCACCAGGGCCTCAGATTCTGAGTCGAGGGCCGAGGTGGCCTCATCTAAAATCAGGATACTGGGATTGAGCAACACCGCCCGGGCGATCGCCAACCGTTGCCGTTGTCCCCCTGAGAGGGTAACCCCCCGTTCCCCTAAGAGGGTGAAATAGCCATCAGGGAGGGCCGAGATAAACTCATCGGCATTCGCCACCTGGGCCGCGTCTCTCACCTGTTGAATATCAAACTCCTCCTGGCCAAAGGCGATATTCTGGGCCACGGTTCCGGCAAACAAGACCGTATCTTGAGGCACAATGCCAATTTGTCGGCGTAAACTCTTCAGCGTCACCTGACTCACATCCACCCCATCCAGGAGAATCTGACCCCGTTGGGGTTGATAGAAGCGAGGAATGAGATTGATGAGAGTCGATTTTCCCGCCCCGGAAGCCCCCACCAGGGCCACGGTTTCCCCAGGGTGGATGAGTAAATTGAGCTGATCTAAGATCCAAGTGGGGGACTCAGTCGAAGAGTTGCCCTCAGCGGTGTCATGAGTGGGGGAGGTATAGGCGAAACAGACCCCAGAAAACTCCAATTTGCCCGTAATGGGGGGTAGGGCGATCGCCCCGGGGGACTCCTGCACGGACGGTTGAAGATTCAGCAACTCAAAGATGCGATCGACCGAGGCTTCCCCCTGTTTGAACTCATTGTAATTGCTGGTGACCAGAGAAATCGGGTCAATCAACATGGCCACCGCCGCAATATAGCTGACAAAGCCGCCTCCCGTGAGATTCCCCTGAGAGATTTGCCAGGCCCCCAGAAAGAACAGCAACAGCACACTCATGGCTTCGAGGAACCCCACCACCACAAACTGAAGGGCCTTCAGTTGTTCAGCACTGTATTTCGTGCGTCGGTTAAGATCCGCCGCTTGGGAGAAGCGATAATTCGCATACTCTTCCGCCGCAAATCCCTGCACTAAACGCATTCCTGCGAACAGTTCCGTCAGTAAGGAGGCTAAATTCGAGATTTGGCTTTGACTGCGACGGGACACCTGCAAGAGGCGATCGCCAAACCAGCCAATCAACCCCGCCATCACCGGGGCAATGACAAACGTCGCCAGAGTCAGTTGCCAATTCAACCAGACCATATAGCCGAGAACCACAACCAATTGCAAGACACTGGGTAAGAACTGGTGAAAGACCTTATTGACCACTTCCCCAATGCGATCGACATCCTCCGTGAGGCGATAGGAGAGATCCCCCGTTTTCGCCGTCGCAAAATAATCCAGACTGAGGCGTTGTAGATGGGCATAGGCCTGACAGCGGACATCGAACGCCGTCGCAAATGCTGCCTTAGCCATCAACGCATCCTGGCCATATTGAACCGCCCCACGCACCAAAAAAATCACGGCACTCCAAGCCGCCAACTGGGCAATTCCATCCACATTGCCCTCCCCAATATACTCAGCCACCCGCCCTGCCAGCCAACCGAGGAGGGGCCAAAAGAGGGTAAATCCGAGGGTACAGGCGATCGCAGCGGCGATCGTACGGCGATGAGGACGCAGATAAGGCAGAAGTTGTCGGTAACTCGATGGCGGCGGCGAGGCTAAGGTCAAAAGAAGGATCAAACCCAGGAACATCCCCTTGATTTTATTCGACCGGTTGCCGTTCCGTCATCTGACAACCACTCAACGCCTCCGAGATCGTTTTCAGACTCACCGGCTTCGTGACAAATCCCACCATTCCCACCGCCTCGCAGGCCTCCTCATATTCCGGCAGGACATTCGCCGTTACCGCAATCACCTGGGGACGTTCCGGAGGAGACCATTCCTCAAAAATCCGTTCCGTTGCCTTAATCCCATCCATCTTAGGCATTTGGATATCCATCAAGATGACATCATAGACCGTGTGGCGAACTGCCTCCACCGCCTCTAGGCCATTATTCGCCACATCCGCCTCATATCCTAACCGTTTCAACAACCGTAACAGCACCTTTTGATTGACGAGATTATCTTCCGCCAAAAGTATGCGTAACGGGTGTTGCTGGCTAAAGGTATCATCCATCATTGGGGAAGGAGTCAAAACAACCATGGCTTAAAAAGACAACTCCTACTGTACACCAATTGTTTAGTTCCTCTAGAGTTATCTGCTTGTTCCAAGAGAACCCATCTCGTAACCCGCTCGCAACCCTAAGCCACATTCGTGAACCCACCTAACTAAACAAAAACTCTGTATTTTCCACCGCTGCGACATTCTCTGCCACTAAAGCCGTTTCCGGTTCCGAGAAGTTATCGCCCACTCGTAAACTTGGGATATTGCTAGTTGTTGCCGCAACATAGACCGAGAAGCCAGGAGAGTCAGCCGCAAACACATTATCTAACAACTGCACCTGAGCCGCATCCGGAATCACGGTCCCGGCGGTGAATAACAATGACCCGGTTAAATTATCGCCACTAAAGCCACTCACCGTATTCTCTTGAATCAGCAAGTTTTGGAAATTGCCCCTGCGCAGGGTAATGCCGCCGTCAGTTCGTCCTCGGCCCGCCCCTGACTCTCCAGTAATGGTGTTGCCCGAGAGGGTGATATCCTCCAGAGGATTTTCAGCATCTTCCGTCCCCGAGAGTTGGATTCCTGAACCGCCCCCAGCCGCGACATTGAGGGTATTGTCAGAGATAGTACTGCCAATTAACAAATCCGCCACAATGGCATCACTGTTGGCCTCGGTTCCCACAACATCCACCACGTTCCCGGTCACCCGAGCATCGCTTAAATTGCTTAAACTGATGCCAAAGACATCAATGGCATTAAACTGATTATTGCGAATTTGGACACCACTGCGCGTTTCATCGGGACGCACTGAGAGTCCCACCTCTTCAAAGACATTATTGAGAATGCGCAGATTGTTACCGGTGTTATCTCCATCCACCCCTTGGGTAAAGCGCAAGCCATTGAGGGTCACCCCGTTAGCATTCACTTGAACCGTTGCCGTAATCTCTGACTCATCCCCTCGATTCTCGTCCCCTGGGGTTCCTGCATTAGCCCCGAGTAACGTCACGGACTCGGACAACGTCAGAGGATCATCATACGTCCCCGCTGCAATGCGGATCGTATCCTGACCATTACCGACGCTGATATCCTCCGCATTGCCAATTTCCGGGTCATCCAACGCATCAACAATGCGACCATAGACCCGCACCGTACCCGAGTTACCCGCATCCGTTTCAATACTAATATCCAAATAGGTGCTGTTATCGTCAAAGGCACTCACCCCATCACCAGTTAGGGTGATATTACCATTGTCATCAATGGTCACAGCGTCCTCAAGACTGTCACCAGTATCCGTTTCCACGCCGATGACACTAAAGCTTTCTGCATCGAGGGCCGCTACTTGGCCAATCACCCCTGAGGTGTTAGCCACCAGTAATTCAGCCCCTCGCAGTCGGGGGGTTGTGGTGAGATTCGCATCGGGATCGGTATCCTCGTCATCATCATCTACACCATTCTCGTCGTCAATGTCATCAAAAACAGGAACGTCAGTAATTGCTGGGGCAAACACATCCTCGGTGAGGTTCGCCACAGGAACCCCCCTAAGAATCGCAATGACCGAATCTGACTCGCGGCGAGTAATCACCGCATCATTAACATTTAGCCCCGTTCCCTGACGAACATCAATATCCTCAAAGGTCAATAGTCCCCCAAGGAGTAGGCGATCCTCTTCAGCACTATTAAAGTCCAGAATCAGGTCAAATCCCGGTTTATCAATTAACACAAAATTATCTGCCCCGGCCCCCCCATGGAGGGTGTTGTTCCCCAAGCCTCCCACCAGGTAATCATTGCCCTGGCCGCCAGCTAGGAAGTCATTCCCGCGATCGCCGAACAGGGTATCATCCCCCTGATTACCAAACAGGAAGTCATCCCCTTGTCCCCCTCGAATGATATCGTCGCCATCCCCTCCGGCAATGGTATCGTCACCGGCATTGCCAAAAATGGTGTCATTGCCATCGTCACCAAAAATGGTATTACGGCCATCGCCCCCCAAAATCAAGTCACTGCCGCGCCCCCCATAGATCACATTGGCCCCGGAACCCCCAACAATAGTATCGTTACCGGCATTGCCAAAAATGGTGTCATTGCCATCATCCCCTGAGAGGTAATCATTGCCAGGGCCGCCGATGATTAGATCGCTGCCGCGTCCCCCAAACATGGTGTCGTCTCCATCATCACCAATGAGGGTATCATCACCGCGATTACCCGAAATTAGGTTATTCCCCTCCTGCCCATAAATTAAATCGTTGCCACTGCCGCCCCGGATTTGGTCATTCCCTGAACCGCCCAAAATGGTGTCATTGCCACCTCCTCCCACGATGACATCTTCACCGGGGCCGCCAGCCAGGACGTTATTTCCCCCAGTGCCAAAAATGGTGTCATTGCCCTCGGTACCTCGGATAATGTCGTCGCCGCTACCGCCTACGAGAGAGTCATTCCCTTGACCGCCAATAATGGTGTTTTGTCCCGACTCTCCGAAAATGACATCATCGCCGTCATCTCCCGAGAGGTAGTCGTTGCCAGGGCCGCCATAGAGGGTATCATCCCCGCTGCCCCCAAAGAGACTGTCGTCCCCTTCGTTCCCAAATAGCACATCATCTCCGGGTCCACCTGCTAAAAGGTCGTTGCCGGCTAAGCCAAAAATCGTATGGTTACCGGCACTACCGACAATGGTATCGTCCGCTTCCGTCCCGCTAAACAGGGTGTCCTCTTCCGCTAGGGCAATATTCAGTCCAGCCATGTCCAATACTCTCTCACACTTGGTTTCCCACAGGTCTGTTGTCGAGGGTGTCTCGATGAGTTGACGCACCTGGGATACAGATCCGGGGCGGGGAACCCTAACACGTTAGCACGACGTGCTACATTGCTGTTGGGTTGCCGATCGCCGCAATGAAATTCTAGCTTGTTCTTCTCCAATTGGGGATTTGACACTGATTCAGAACTCCTCTGGAGGCATGGGAATCGCTTAGAATTTGATTGGTTCAAGTTTTGCTCGTTTGTTAAGTTTTAATCGTCTGACTGAGGGGAATTTTAGCTGTGTCTCATCCGACTTCCATGCCGTTTCAGATTAATCCGATCCACTTTGGCACTGATGGTTGGCGCGGAACCATTGCTGCTGATTTTACCTTTGAACGGGTGGCACAGGTGGCCCCAGTGGCGGCGGCTGTGTTAGAACGCCATTATGGCCAATCGGCGCGATCGCGTCAGGTGGTGGTGGGTTACGATCGCCGCTTTATGGCGGAGGATTTCGCGCAACTGGCGGCGGATTGTTTGGTGGCGGCGGGCTTTGATGTATTACTGTCTGAGTCCTATGCCTCCACCCCGGCCTTTAGTTGGGCGGCCCATCATTACGGGGCTTTAGGGGCGATTGTGATGACCGCCAGTCATAATCCGGCCCGCTATCTGGGCCTTAAGGTGAAAGGGGCCTTTGGGGGTTCGGTGTCGCCGGAGGTAACCCAGGAGATTGAGGCCCGGTTAAACTCTGGGGAAGCGGTAACGGCCCAAGAACCAGGAACCCTCAAGACATTTGACCCCTGGACTGACTTTTGTGCTGATTTACGCACCAAAGTGGATATTGAGGGGATTCGGCAAGTATTACAGTCGGGCCAGTTGACGGTGTTTGCGGATGTCATGCATGGGGCCGCCGCCGGAGGCTTGGCGAAGATTTTAGATGCCCCAATTCAGGAACTCAATAGCGATCGCGATCCCCTGTTTGGTGGCGGGGCCCCGGAACCCCTCCCCAAGAATCTGGCAGGGTTGTTTGAAGCTATTAAGAGTCATCGCCTTAATAGTCAGGGATTAGCCGTTGGCTTAGTCTTTGATGGGGACGGCGATCGCATTGCAGCGGTGGACAGTGAGGGGAATTTCCTCAGTTCCCAGACGCTCATCCCGATTCTCATGGAACATTTGGCGGTACGCAAGGGACTCTCGGGACAGATTGTCAAAACCGTCAGTGGGTCTGATTTGATTCCCCGTTTGGCTAAACTCTATGAGTTACCCCTGTTGGAAACCCCCATTGGCTTCAAATACATCGCCGATATCATGTTGAGCCAGGATGTGTTACTTGGTGGGGAAGAATCGGGGGGAATTGGCTATAACACCCATATTCCCGAACGAGATGCCTTATTGTCGGCATTATACGTCCTAGAGGCGGTGGTGCAATCGGGTAAAGGGTTAGGATTGCTCTACCGAGATTTACAGGAGAAAACGGAGTTTATCTCCATGTATGATCGCATTGATTTACCGTTAGGCAGTATGGCGGTGCGTCAGGCGTTGGTAGATGAGTTGGAACAGCATCCCCCGGAGACTATTGCCCAAAAAGCTGTTGAGAGTTGTCAAACCACCGATGGCTACAAGTTCCGCTTGCAAGATGGAAGCTGGCTATTGGTTCGCTTTAGTGGCACGGAACCGGTGTTACGTCTATATTGTGAGGGGCCGAGTCTGGAGGAGGTGCATCAAACCCTAAACTGGGCCCAGGATTGGGCCCAAGGGGTGGAAGCGTCTATGGCTTAGGGACGAAAACCGAGACTAGAGGGCCCCTGGGTTTTGGCGAGAACTGCCACCCCAGCCACGGGAATCTGATGCTGGGTTAACAGGGCGATCGCTTCGCCAGTGGTGGTTCCGGTGGTATAGATATCATCGAACAGTAACACCGGATGACGGGGAGGGCGACGCTGGAATGACTCCCCCAGGGCGATCGCGCGCCGTAAGGTTTGCTGACGCTGTTGGGGGGTTAATCTGAATAGGGCTTCGGTGTTTTTAACTCGTTTCAAGCCCTTATCCGCTAAGGGAAAGCCCGTTAAATGACAAAAATACCTCGCCAGGCGTTCGGCTTGATTGAAGCCCCGTTGACGCTGTTTTTCCGGGTGCATGGGAATAGGAACCACGACGAGGGACTTCGGCAAACCGGGGGACTGTCGCCAAGCGTCGCCCATGAGATGACCGAGGGGGCGGGCCAGTTGAGGCTGATTTTCATATTTGAGGACGGCGATCGCCCGTTTCAGGCTGCCCTGGTAAGTTCCCCAGGCAAACAGAGGGGGAGTTCCCTGCCATTGCTGAAACCGTTTGGGCTGCCGACAGTCCTGGAGGCGGCGTTGACAGGCCACACAGAGGGCATCTCCCTGGAGGGGGCGATTGCACAGGGGACAGTTGGATCGTAAAAAGAGGTCGAGAACGGAATCCAGCAGACGCACCATTGTTATGCCGCTTAGGGATTGGAAAAGCTTTCCTCAATTTAAAGGATTATTGAACCGTCCTCAATCAAAACTGGCGATCGCTCCTCTGGAACGATCGCCAGTTTTGATTCATAGCCTGGTATGATAATTCAGTTTGCTAAGGAGATCCCCTGACGGAAACTCCCGAAACATGAACTAGCTACGTTTGCGTTTGCGGGTTGCAAATAGAGAGCCAGCCATCGCTCCTAAGCCGAGGAGAAGAGAAGGCTCAGGGACAGATGCCATTCTGACGTGGACGACCATATCTTGGTAATCCCAGTCTGCATATCGGCGACCTTCTTCTAAGTCTTCAAAGGCAATAATGAAGTCACCGGGAAGAAAGTTGATTTCGCTGCCGTTGATGTTAAAGGTACTGTTATTGCCGCCATAAATGACAGCATGTTGATTACCTTTATGATTCAGGGCATGTTCCGTATAGAAGGTTTTATCGTTTTTGTTGGTCAGATAGAAGCCGAAATGGCTACCCAAACTAGCCATCTGTTTTTGGGTAAGTGCTTTGGATAAAACACCACTATCAGGGCCACTAAAAATTTCAATCAGATTCGTTGGATCATCCTTGGAATAAACACCAAAACGGTTGTAGTCCTTGAATCCAGCAATTTCAAACATCAGCGTTGAGAGGATACTGCTGGTGGGGAAATATTGTTGAGACAAAAAGTCATAAACATTAATTCCGGGGCCGTCGGTTGTGTAAAAATCTAACTCCGACTGCAAACTGCACTCAACGGTCTGGCAGTCCTTCCCGGAGCCTTTACCGAAATCATCCTGGGTCTCACCAAAATCATTAATGGGGTTAAGAGGGCCCGCAACGGCGGGGTTCGCGCCCACCACCAATCCACCTAGGGCGATCACAGCGCCGGCAGTTAGGGTCAAGGTTGTTTGGGTTAAAGTTGTCATCGTCTTCATGATCGGCTCCTAGTTTAAACTTACGCAATTGTACTGAGGTGTTCCTTGGTTTCACTATAAACACTGTCCCTAAAACTGGGTTATTTTTACGGACATCTTTACCAATACTTTAAAAAGAAACCTAAAAATCTCGGTTTTACATAGGAAATGTGAAGCTGAGCTAGCCAAATGTACCTCTGTGAAGCATCCGTAATATTACGGGTGATCGTTTTTCCTCCAATTCGACCCGAAGATGAACAGAGCGTTACAATCAACAGGACGGCGATCGCAAACCCCCAGAACTTCGTGGCTGACGTTTTCCAACTCACCGCCTCCGAGCGTGTTCCCCGACAGTGGTTAGGGGATCGTGCCTATCACCTCAGTCAGCTAGCCACTCGTCAGGAGCCGATTTTGCCCGGAGTGGTGGTCTCAGGCAGATTGCTGCGGGACATTTGGCAAAAAACGCCTTGGCGCGAGCCGTTGGTTGCTGAACTCTCCCACAGCACCCTACATCTACAGACCAATGATGCCCGTCAACTTCAGTCCCTGGCCCAACAGATTAGTCAGGCCCTGTTAGAGGTGGAACTGGCGGAGGTCCATCTAGAGGCTCTAGTTCAGGAAACGCAGCATCTCAACGCCAACTCCTTTATCTTTCATCCCTCCTTATACATTGATAGGGCCCAGGCAGCCGACTCCTCACAGGACCCCTCGGCGGAGCTAGTTGCCCTGCTTAATAGCCATGTCAGTCGTGGCGATCGCACCAGCCTCAGCCAAACCCTCAAACAATCCTGGGCTGAACTCTTCCGGGCCCGTAGTCTTCTCTATTGGCAACGAGCCGGGATTCCCCTAGAACAGATTAATTTAGCCATCCTCATCCAACCCCTTCAGCCGACTCTAGCCTCGGGACTCCTGAACCTGCGATCGCCTTGGATAGACATCACCGCCACACGGGGTCTCCCCCAAACTCTCAGCAACGGCTATACCCATCCCGAACGCTATCGCCTAGAGGCCGATAGGGGTGTCATTCATCAACAGGAGTTGGGCAATCCCTTCTGTTATTACCACCTCGACTCAACGTCAGGGGCGATTGAATGGGTGGCCATCAACCCCGAGGAACTCGAAATTCCTGTCCTCAACTCCCAACACCTGCTAACGCTACATCAGCAGAGTCAACGCTTACAACCCTATGCGGGGGACGAGGCAGATCTCGAATGGGTCTTAACCCACCCCAACCCTGATGTTGCCCCCACCTGGTACATCAGCCAATATTATCCCCAAGGCAGCCCCAATTTGAGGTGGCCCAACCCCGCCAATGTCCAAGAACAGAAGACCAGTTCGCCCTTTCAGCGGCAAGGGATTGCGGCTTCGAGTGGTCAAGCTCATGGTGTGGTGTCCTTATTAGACGATGTAGCTAAGCTGCCGCTGGCCCAAACCGAGACCCCAAATCAAATCTTAGTGGTTCCTTACTTTGAGCCACAAGATGCTCCCCCATGTGCTCATATTGTGGGCTTAATTACTGAGGGAGGAAGCCGCACCAGTCATGGGGCGATTTGGGCGCGGGAGTTGGGCATTCCTGCCGTCATGGGAGTGGCGGGGATTACCGCTCAAGTGACCTCTGGGCAACGGATTTATCTCGATGGCGATCGCGGCCAGGTTCATCTTGACCCCCCGCAGACAACTCCCCTCAGCGACTCCTCCTCTCCTCTATCCTCCCCCCCAACTGTGATGTCCCAGACCCCTATCATCCATGGAACCCAACTCTTCCTCTCGGTTAGTCAACCCCATCTAGCTCCCTACTTGGCTCAACTCCCCGTGGATGGTGTGGGCTTAATCCGTTCAGAATTGTTGGCTCAGAGTCTCGCCCTAACTCAAGCCTCCCCCAGGGAGCGTCTGCAACAACTCAGCGAAGGTCTAATAACCATGGCTAAGGCCTTTGCCCCTCGTCCCTTGTATTATCGCAGTTGGGATGGGGGACGACCTGGTGATGCCCTCGGCTTACGGGGAACCCTAGCCTACCGCCAGGATGCCACTCGCTTTGAGGAAGAACTCACGGCCCTGGCCCAGGTGCGGGAAGCGGGATATGACAATGTTCATTTAATTTTGCCTTTTGTCCGTTCCGTGGGGGAATTTAAGGAGGCGAACCAACGCATTCAGCAGCAGGGGTTAGATCCCTCCCATGGATTTCAATGTTGGCTGATGGCGGAAGTTCCCTCGGTGGCGGTGTTGCTGGAGGACTATGTGCAAGCGGGGGTGCAGGGAATTGCCATTGGGAGTCATGATCTCAGTCAACTGATTCTCGGGATCGATCGCGATGATCCTCAGGTGGCCGATCAGTTTGACCTCACTCATCCGGCAGTGTTGGAGGCGATCGCCCGTTTGGCTCGTTCTGCCCGGCAACTTAAGATTCCCTGTACCCTCTGTGCCGATTCCCTCCCCCCGGAGTCCCGCGATCGCACCCTGGAGGCGTTTGTCCGTTGCGGGGTGACGGGGTTATCTGTGAGCCAGGAACATCTGGAGAGTCAAGCTTGGGCGATCGCCCGGGCGGAATGGCGATTGCTTTTGGATGGTTTTTGGGGGGGAAGGGAACAGGGGGGAGAAGGCAGTAGGCAGTAGGCTGGTTAGATGGCCCGTTTGTTGGCTTCGATCGCTTCGGCGTAGCGGCCGAGTTTTTGTAGGACGATGCCTTTGTTCATCCAGGCTTGTCGGTCATCGGGTTGGCGTTCGAGGACAGCATCCCAGGTGCTGTTGGCGTCTTCCCAGCGATGAAGCTGTTGTAGGGCCTGGGCCCGTAGGCGATAGCCTTGGAGGTCTTCGGCGTCAATCTCTAGGAGGCGATCGCAGGCCGTCAGCACATCCTCAAATTGTTCGAGGGCCTGATAATTTAAACTCCGTTCTCGCCAAAGTCGGGCATCTTCGGGATTTAGGGCGATGGCCCGCTCAAGAAAGCGTAGGGCTGGATGATACTTTTGAGCTTGGGCCTGTTCTTGGGCCTGTCGGTAAAGCTGCTCGACTTCTTCAGCATCACTGGCATTGTCGCGGGGACGATTGGCATCAGGCTCAACCACTGAGGCTTTGAGATCCCCCGAGGCCGTTGTTTGCTGTTTGCCTTGATCTAAGCCAAGAGCGCGATTATTGGCTTCAATCGCCTCCTCATAACGACCTAACTTCTGTAGGGCGACTCCTTTATTAATCCACGCATCTCGGAAATAAGGGTTGAGTTCTAAGGCTCTATCCCAACTGTCGATCGCCTCTTGCCAGCGTTCTAAACTCCCTAAGGCCACACCACGACGGAACCAAATATCCGAGTCATGGCGATCGAGTTCTAGGGCTTTGTCCCAGGTAGCCAGAGCTTCATCCCAACGCTGAAGTTGTAACCCTAGGGCGACCCCTCGGTGAATCCAGGTTTGGATATCGTCGGGGTTGATGGCCAGGGCCTTATCCCAACTTTCTAGGGCCGCTTGGGGGCGTTTCATCTCATGCTGCAGATCCCCCAGATGACTCCAGGCTTCGGCGGAGTTGGGATCGAGTTGCACAGCTTGCTCGTAGGTGGCTAGGGCTTCCCGAAACCGCTTCAGTTCCGCCAGGGCATCGCCGCGATAAATCATTGCCCGCAGGTTCTGGGGATCTAAGTCCAGGACGCGCTCAAACCCCAGTAGGGCGGCTTCGTTGTTTTCTTGATTGAGTTGTTCGAGCGATCGCTCCATCCACCGTTGGGCCTGTGACTCCCGGTCGGCCGTGGCGGAATCGGGGGCTAGCTCGCCTTGAGAGTCTGAAACCGGAGGTTCTGAAACTGGTTCTGGGCCAGTGGTGGGGGGTGGCGCGGGGGTTGGGGCACTGGTGGAGACTCCAGCTTGATCACAGAGTTTTCGCCCAATCTCCCCAGCTAAGGTGGCCAGATGCCGTGAACTCACTTGACTGAGGGCAACCAATTGCTGCCCAAGTTCCCCTTGGGGGCGACCGTCGAGCTGTCGGGCCTCGTCGAAGTGGTGCAACCAGGCGATCCAATGTTCATCTGAGGCGCGATCGCCCAACATCTGGAAAAATCGCTCCACTTTAACCCCCGTCCAGCCCTGACTCACGCCATCGAGGAGTTGCAGAAAATAGTATTCAAATTCGCTGTCACTCAAGGGAGACTGGGGAGGTGTGGCAGGTTCTTGGGGGGCTTTTGTGCCAAACAAGCCTCGAAAAAAGTTGATAATCCCCT
The DNA here is from genome assembly GCF_009846485.1 of Sodalinema gerasimenkoae IPPAS B-353. Lineage (GTDB taxonomy): Bacteria > Cyanobacteriota > Cyanobacteriia > Cyanobacteriales > Geitlerinemataceae > Sodalinema > Sodalinema gerasimenkoae. The sequence continues at coordinate 3,837,528 of NZ_ML776472.1, read as the reverse complement.
GTACAATCCGCCTCAGCATGGGTTTTCTATCTCGTGTGATCTAACTTTCATTGATTTTAGGGGGGATTTGGACGCTGCGATCGCCCGATTTACCATAAATGCCGGTTGTCATGCCGGTTGTTCTAACTGGCATTATCGGAGTCGTTGCATGGGTTCATGTTTGGGATCGATGATTTTCTGGCCAGCCCGGGCAAACTTCACCGCCAGGGACAGTTTAGGGGCTTTGCCGAAAATCATGGAGACTTCGCCCATGCCAAAATGGTCATGGACAATGCGATCGCCCACTTTCCAATCCTGGGTCAGTTGAGCCGCATTGGACACCCCAGATCCCTTCTTCCGGGAGGAGGCGGCCCCTCGTCTCGGGGCCGTATTTCCTTTAATAAACTCTCGCGGCAGTTCTGCTAAAAACTGAGATGGGGCGGCGGTTTGAATTTGTCCCCAAAGCCGACGACTGAGGGCATGGGTGAGAAAGAGTTGCTCTTGGGCCCGGGTAATCCCCACATAGCACAGTCGCCGTTCTTCTTCGAGGGCCCGAGGATCTTGTTGACTGCGGTAATTGGGGAAGAGGCCATCCTCCATCCCCACCACAAAGACCACGGGAAATTCTAAGCCCTTGGCCGAATGCAAGGTCATCAGAGACACCGCCGTCTCCCCATCGTCGAGGTTATCTAAATCGGAGGCCAGGGAGGCACTTGCGAGAAAACCACTGAGGGAGGTGTCCTCGCTCTCTTCGCCATATTGCACCAGGGCGTTATACAGTTCTTCTATATTCTGACGGCGGTTGTCGGCTTCGTCGGTTCCTTCTTGTTTGAGGGCTTCGATATAGCCCGCTCCCTCAATCACCGCTTCAAAAATTTCGGTGGCTTCGGCAGAGTCGACCTGGGCCTGCTGCTCTTGGATAAGCTGTACAAATTCTGAGATGCGCTTGGCCCGAGAACCGGCGACGGTTTTAATGGAGGTTTCATCGCTGATAATGTCCCAGAAGGGAACATTCAGTTGTTGGGCCACACTGTCGATTTTGGCGAGGGTGGTTTTGCCAATGCCTCGTTTGGGCACGTTAATGACTCGTTTGAGACTGACACTATCGGCAGGGTTGACAATAACGCGCAAGTATGCTAGTACATCTTTTATTTCCCGGCGGTCATAAAAGCGCAGGCCACCAATCACTCGATAGGGAATGTTGCGCTGGACTAGCAAGTCCTCAAAACTGCGGGATTGGGCGTTGGTACGGTAGAGAATGGCGAAATCTCCCCAGTTGAGTTCTGGATTTTCTCGGACTAGGGCAGCCATTTGCGAGGCCACAAAGTCGGCTTCTTCGCGATCGTCATCGGCGCGGTAGATACAAATCGGCTCTCCCTGGCCTCGGGTGGGCCGTAGAACCTTGTCAATCCGTTCGCTGTTGAGTTCGATGAGGCTGTTGGCCACTTCCAGGATGGTCTGAGTGGAGCGATAGTTTTCCTCCAGTTTGACCATGGTTTGGGTCAAATCGTCGTCTAAGCCATCGCCGAAATCGTCCTGAAAATCCAGGAGGATGGTGAAGTCGGCCATGCGAAAGCTGTAGATGGACTGATCCACATCGCCGACGACGAACACGGAACGTTTTTGCCAATCCTGAAACTCGCGGGGAGTTTGACCATTGGTGGCCAGCAGACGAATTAGGTTGTACTGGGTGCGGTTGGTATCTTGATATTCGTCCACCAGGATATGGCGAAATTTGTCATGCCAGTATTGCAGCACGTCCGGGTTCTGTTGGAACAGTTCCACGGGAACGCGGATGAGATCATCGAAATCGAGGGCGTTGTTGGCGGCGAGTTGGTCTTGGTAGGCGCGGTAGACTTCGGCGATGGTGCGTCCCCGATACCCTGGCTCGTTCCGTTCGAGTTGAGCGGGGGACCAGCCTTTGTTTTTGGCGTTGCTGATGCCGTAGCGGACGGTTTTGGGGTTGAATTTGCGATCGTCGAGGTTGAGTTGGTTCACGACAATCTCTTTAACGAGGGCGTGAACATCGGATTCGTCAAAAATGGTAAAGGAACGAGTCCACTCTCGCCCGTTCTCGTCGCGATATTTATTAATGTCGAAGCGGAGGATTTTGCCGCACAGACTATGGAAGGTGCCAATCCACAGGGGTTTGATATAGGTCCGCCAAACTCGCGATCGCAGTTGGGTTTGTTCGGCTGCGTCTAAGACTTCTAAGGCCTTCCCATGGTTTTTGGCGGCGAGGGTTTGGGCGAAGAGGGTTTCTACCCGCGCCTTCATTTCCTTGGCGGCTTTGTTGGTGAAGGTGACAGCTAAAATTTGCTCGGGGTCTACCCGATGTTTGAGAATTAAGTTGGCCACTCGATAGGTGAGGGCCCGAGTTTTGCCAGATCCGGCTCCTGCAACCACGAGGAGGGGGCCCTGATGATGTTCAACGGCGGTGCGTTGGGAGGGGTTGAGTTGGCGCAGAAAGTCAGAAGTCGCAGTCATAGTTGGAAAGTGGGAGAGGTCGCAGGAGGCGGTAGAACAGTGGTGAGGGGTTAGTCGATTAAGACTTCCTGTTTGTTGGCGCCTACGTCATCTTGCCATTCTATCTCGGGCATTTCCTCAAAGGTTTTCCGCACGGATTCTTCCCAATAGCGGCGAATGGTGGCGAGATAGGGGCTACCAAGTCGTAATCGCAGTCGGTGGTGAATGTCAAAGCTGTCTCGCTCGTACATGAGAACATTGAGGGGTGGCCCTACGGAAATGTTGGATTTCATGGTGGAGTCGATGGAGAGAACGGCGGCTTTGACGGCCAGATGCAGCGGGGTGTCGTAATGCAGGACGCGATCGAGGATGGGTTTGCCGTATTTGGTTTCACCAATTTGCAGGAAGGGGGTTTCCGGGGTGGCTTGGATGAAGTTCCCTTGGGAATAGATGCGGAACAGTTGGGAGTCTTCTCCCTGGATTTGGCCGCCGACGAGGATATTACATTGAAAGTCGATTTTATCCCGTTCGAGCCAGGGGCGATCAATCTCTTGGATGTTCCGCAGGGTGCTGCCGATATAGCGGGCTACATCGTAGAAGCTGGGGAGGGTGTGGAGGTTACAGTCTTTGTTCTGTTTGATATCTTGCCGCAGATGGTTCATCACCGCCTGGGTGATGGAAAGATTGCCACTGGTACAGAGGACAATGGTGCGATCGCCCGGAACGCAGAAGTCAAAGAGTTTCTGATAGGTAGAAATATAATCAACTCCGGCATTGGTGCGGGAGTCGGCCCCAAAAATCAGTCCATGATGATTGATAATTCCTAGGCAGTAGGTCATAGATGAGTTGATGTGGGTGAAAGACTTGAACGTCTGTGGCGATAGCGAGATGGCTTGCCGCTCCATTTTACCGTCAACGGTCTCGCCAGGGCGGTCTCTTGGAGGATTAGCATCCCCTGACAACCTGAGGAGAGCGGCAATTCTGAGAATTTCGTGACTCCTGTCTGTGGCCATGACCTAAGGTGATGCTAGGGACAACAGAGGCTAGATTCCCTACCAGACAAGGAATTGGCGCGACTGATGTCAAAATACATCCCTGGGGGATTCGGTGATGGACTTAATCTATGTCATAATAATTAACAGATTTTTAAGACTTGGCTGATTCACGTTAGCTGACAGACCCCCTTGCAATTGCGACGTCATGGATACTCAAGACTCCAACGAGCTGCAACCTGAACAGGAGGCGCAAACGGAACAAACGGAGCAACAAGCGTCTCCCCCAGAACGCGATCGCTACGAATGTCTCGCCTGCGGCTATGTGTATGAGCCGGCTCTCGGCGACAACAACGGTAACATTGCCGCCGGAACACCGTTTATGGAGATTCCGGAAACCTGGCGTTGTCCCGTCTGCGGTGCGCGTAAACAGTCCTTTGCCAATGTTGGCCCCAAAGGGACCGCCTCTGGCTTTAAGGAAAATTTTTCCTATGGTTTCGGGGTCAACACCCTGACGCCAACGCAAAAAACCCTATTGATTTTTGGCGGTTTAGGTCTAGGGGTTCTGTTTATGTTGAGTCTCTATGGCTTAGGTTAAATTTCCCATGAGTCCTTGTGATTATTGAAAGAACTGTGACGACAATGAATGCGATGCTGCACCGTTTGAAATCAATCGCGATGACGATCGCGGTGGTGTTTTTGCTGGCCGGCTGTCAGTATACCCCGAACTTAGAGGTGAATCCTTGGGTGGTGCAATCTCTGCCGACGGAATCAACGTTTGCGGATGTGGCGTTTACGGACGACTTGTCCCGAGGTTGGTTGGTGGGGAACAAAGGAACCCTGTTTGAAACCACCGATCAGGGTAAAACCTGGACGGCCCATTCCTTAAATTTAAACGGTGAGTCCGTTACCTTTGATTCCATCAGTTTTTACGGCAATGAAGGCTGGATTGTTGGGGAACCAGCAATTTTATTGCATACCCTCGATGGGGGGGATCACTGGGAGCGTGTGCCTCTGAGTGATAAGCTGCCTGGAAGTCCGCGGACGATTGTGGCGACAGCTCCCCATTCAGCGGAAATGACCACCAGTGTGGGGGCCATTTATCGCACCAGCAATGACGCTCAAAACTGGAAGGGACTGGTGGAAGAGGCCCTAGGCATCTTTCGTAATATTTCTCGCTCCCCCGATGGCAGTTATGTGGCCGTGTCTTCGCGCGGTAACTTCTATTCAGTCTGGGATAATGAGAGTCAAACCTGGCAACCCTTTAACCGTCACAGTGCCCGACGGTTGCAGAATATGGGCTTTACCCCCGATGGCAACCTTTGGGTTTTAGGTCGAGGGGGAATGCTTCAGTTCGGGGATGCTCAAGATCCCGAAGCCTGGGAAGACCCCCAATATCCTGAGTTTTCCACCAGTTGGGGACTGTTGGATTTGGCCTATCAAACCCCAGATGATATTTGGGCCGTCGGTGGAAGTGCCAACTTGCTCTATAGTAACGATGGGGGTGAAACCTGGCTCAAGGATCGTCAGGTCGAGAAGGTTCCCTCCAACTTCAACCGGGTGAAGTTTATTCAGCCGGATCTAGGATTTGTCCTCGGACAACGAGGAACCCTGCTGCGATATGACCCGAACCAAGAAATGACGTAACCGATTCGGGCGACCGTTCCTAAATGACTGGGTGCGGTTGCTTGTAGGTGTCTCGTTGTTTTTGTATCATGGATTGTAGATTTTAACACTGTCGAGAGGAGGATTTTAACAAACATGGCAGGTACAACTGGAGAACGCCCGTTTTCAGATATTATTACCAGCGTCCGCTACTGGTTAATTCATGCGGTGACCATTCCCATGCTTTTTATTGCGGGTTGGTTTTTTGTGAGTACCGGCTTGGCTTACGATGCGTTCGGCACGCCTCGTCCGGATGAGTACTACACGAAACAACGGCTGGAATTGCCGATCGTCTCCGATCGCTTTGAAAGCCGTCAACAAATCGAACAGTTTATCAAATAACTGCATTCTTGCTTTTTTTAACGAGAGGTTTTTAACCATGACAAATCGTTCCCCCTCTGAACCCGTTACCTATCCCATTTTTACGATTCGCTGGGTTGCTGTTCATACCTTGGCAGTGCCTTCAGTCTTCTTTCTCGGCGCGATCGCCGCGATGCAGTTCATCCAACGTTAGGATTTAACAATGCCAACTCGTCAAAAGAACCCGAACCGCCAGCCAGTTGAACTCAACCGTACTTCGCTGTACTTGGGTTTACTTCTGATTTTTGTGCTGGGTGTGCTGTTTTCGAGTTACTTCTTTAACTAGACCCGACTCTGCGATCTAGTTCATTCACGTAGGGGCGTTCCCCCAGTGAGCGCCCAGGTTACACGACGTTAAACCAGGAGAATTGATTATGTCTGGAGATGCAAGAATCCCCCTCTGGGTTGTGGCCACAGTGGCTGGAACCGGTGTGTTAGCTGTTGTTGGACTCTTTTTTTACGGAGCCTATGTCGGCGTTGGTTCTGCCATGTAGAGTCCGGCGGGATTGACTCAGGTTTGATTCAAATCGAGTCCCCGTTTAGGCTTGACAAAAAGACCCTCCTATGATAGCGGGGGTCTTTTTTTTGCTGTGTCAATTATCCGGTTTAGCCGTGAGGGGAAGACTCGGCAAGCCCGGAGGGGCCACGCGACGGGCGATCGCCACTTTGTAACTTTCCCGTTCGCTATCCATATCCACAGCGATGGCCTCGAATTGTAAGTCAACACCGCCTTTGGGAATGGTTAAACGAATCATGGATTCGACGAGGCCATCTTCGACGGGGAAAAAGTCCGTCAGCCAACGGGGGCCATCGAGGAGCAGTTGATTCTGGCGATCGTGAATCCAGAGTTTCACATAAACCCGTTGGGGAGTCTGTTGCAGACGCACCCGAATTAGAGCCGGACGACCCACCGCTAGAGTATGGGTGGGGACAATCAACTCGGGGGTTGGGACCGGATTTTCAGGAGAGGGTGAGGCGGCCAGTTGAGGAACCGGTGGGGGCGGACGTCTCGGGTCGTCATCCACCACCACTTCTGAGGCTTCCTCTAGAGAGGACTCAAACTCATGTCCGAGACTAAAGGGGTTCGTCTCATTGGCCTGTTCTGCGCGAGCGGTGAGCCATTCTGAGAGATCCTCATTCTTGGCGATGTCATTGAGCCGAGAACTGAAGCGACTCGGTGCCAAGTCCGCCTCTAAACTCGGAGCGATCGCCTCCGAAGAGGGGCCAGAAGACCCCAGTTCTGCCGAAGGAGAGGGGTTAGCCGCCTCTAAGGGGTCAGGAGACGGTGACTCTAACGCTGCATCGAGTTCCACATCATCGCTGGGAGCCGGGTTCAGAGGTTTCTGACTGGGCAACTCTGGGACAATCGGCTGTTGCAACTCCCCAAAAGGATTCTCTATAGCCTCGGGGAGGGGTTTGCCAAAACTGGGAAGATCCAGGGGTTTTTGGCCCGATGAGGTCCCCAGATTCAGACGGGGTGGCAGTGCCTTCTCCAGGTTGGGAGGGTTGCTGTTGAGGGAACTCCCATCCCTGGAGGCTGGAGGGGGCAGGGGACGATGACGCGGCGGGGATTGAGGCTGCGATCGCTCAATTAAGGAGCGGTCAATCTGTCCATCGGCTAATTCATCTAATAGGGTCTCTAAACGAGCCGTCACCACAAACGACTGTTTGGCTAAGACCGTAGGAACCGCATTACAGAGGACCACCTCCCCTAGGATGAGGCGGCTGTGACAAGACTCAGGAATGGCAACGGGGTAGGAAAACTCAATGAACCCGGTTTGTGGCGGCAACAGGCGTTGTAGGGTGGTGACCACGTGCAAGCTTTGGGGTTCACGCAGGCGAATCCGTAGGTGTAAGCCGCTGAGGGGGGCAGACTCCTCCGAGAGCGAGTGGATGCGCCCCGATAACATTAAAGCTTCCCCCGTTTGCAGACGGTAATTGTCTTGGGCTAACTCTAACCGTAGATCTAAGGCTTGGGGTTCGAGGCTGGGGGAATCCGGGATGAGGGCCAACTCCTCCTGGCCGGCGGCCGCTGATTCTGGGATGTCGGCAACAGGAGGCTCGGGATGAATCTCGATATCCGGGCGCACATAGAGGCGAACGAGTCCCTGAGGAGGTGCATCGGGGCGATCGCGCCTTAGGGCCGCCAGGGAACAGGACAAAGACCAACTGCCAACCTTCAAATCCGTTGCCGGCAACACCAGCACCGTTCCCTCGTCATCCGTTTGACGGGTACTACGATAAAACTGTCCAGCTTCCTCCGACTCAGGGGGTGGCTCGTAGCGAACACAGACCTCCGTGAGGGTTTCCCGAGCGTGCGATCGCGCCACCACCCGGTAGCGTCCTGGACTGAGGCGCGTGTGTCCCTCAGCTAACGGGAGCCAAACCCGATCGCCCTCTCGTTGAATTAAAAAGTCCCACTGTTCCATAATCTACCTCCCGCTCACAGCTTCCCTCAAATGTTAACCCCTAAATCCTGACAGCATTCTAGGATTGATCCGCCGCATTCGGAGTCGATCGCGCAGATGGCTTCATCCCCTGACGCGATCGCCGCCAAATCCAAGCGGCAGCTACACAAACGGTGCAGTTGCCCACCACAGTCATTGAGGCTTGAAGGGTCACTAGCCATTCTAACCGTTGGGCATTATCAAAAAAGTGCCAAGTACAGGCACACATTGCCCCAATTAAGGCCGGAAGCATCGCCCAGGCTAATCCTTTCCAGGCAGGATTGTTCAACCGTTCCCCATAGCGCCAAACCAGCCAAATGGCCGCAATCCATTCGATGACACTCGAAACATGAACCATCCAGGTGGGAATTGAAAGGGCGTGCATAGGGCAAGTTCAAGGAAAACTTAAATTTTGCCTAGTTTAAGGCAAGACTTTAACGCAGTCCAAGGCGATGTCACAAGTCTTTTCACGATCGATGGGGCCATCTCTCTTCTGAGTGAGCCTCCTCGACTGACGTTCCCCCGCCTGTTTGTGAGTTTGTTGTAGGCTAGGTAAGGCAAGGCGTTGACCCCAAACTGGGGAACTCAACCCGTCTCTACAATGCAAGACATGGGAACTGAACGAGCCGTCCTCTGTGGCTACTATGGTATGGGAAATATGGGAGATGAAGCTCTCCTGGCCTCCCTGTTGGAGATGTTACCGGCTCGGATCACGCCGGTGGTGTTGTCGGGAAATCCTGAGTTTACCCGCGATCGCTATGGGGTCGAGGCCATTCCTCGCAAGGCGGCCTTTGAGATTTTACCCAGCCTACGCTCGGCCGGGAGTTTTATTTGGGGGGGCGGCAGTTTGATGCAAGACAGCAGTAGCGCCCTAAACCCCTTTTATTATGGAGGCTTGATGGGGTTGGCTCAACGGTTAGGCCTACGCACCATCGCCCTGGCCCAAGGTCTCGGCCCCCTGCGACGACCCTGGACTCAAGCTCTCACCCGTCGCTGTCTCCTCGGCTGTGATGCCGTGACCGTACGCGATCGCACCTCCGCCGCTCAACTCCATGATTGGGGGATTCCCTTCACCCTCGCCCCCGATCCCGTCTGGGCCTTAGAGTCGCGATCGCCCCAGGGACTCTGGGACTTACCTGCGCCCCGTGTGGCGGTGGTGTTGCGGCCTCATCCTCTGTTAACCCCTGCCCGCTTAGAGCGTCTGATTCAGGCGATCGCCGCCCTACAAACCGCCACCGACGCGGCGATTTTCTTAGTTCCCTTCCAACCCAGTCAGGACCTACCCCTCGCTCGCACCATTTACAGCCAACTTTCGGGCAAACGCTATCTTTGGCAATCGGACGATCCCCGTGCCTTAAAGGGTCTATTTCGCGGCGTTGAGATGGCCATTTGTATGCGACTTCATGGCTTAATTGCCGCCGCCGCAGAAGGATGCCGCTGTTGGGGACTCAGTTACGATCCCAAGGTGAGTCAATTGTTGGCAGAATTCGATCTCCCCGGTTGGGAACTTGCGGATCTGCCTCAGGAGTCTACCACTATTAGTCAGGCTTGGCTGGAACAGTATGCGAATGGAGATCCCCTCTCTGAGACCCGCATTCAAGCCACCATTGACCGGGCCCGGTTGCATCAGGAAGCGTTGGTTCAGGCACTACTGTAGCCGTTGATTTTTTATGGTTTTGGAGATGGTTCCTTATGCTGGATATTCGGCAATTATATCGGGCGACGAATCCCAGTCGAACCTTGAATGTGGCTGATGCGAATGACCGAGAGCTTTATATTGATTTCTCAGCGGTTCGTTGCGGCTCAACCATTGAGGAAATGCGAGATAAAATCAGCTTTTTTTCTCCCGATGAACCCACCGTGCAACTGTTTACGGGCCATCTCGGCTGTGGCAAATCCACCGAGCTATTAAGATTAGCCAATGAACTGCAAAAACAAGACTTTCATGTGATTTATTTTGAATCCTCCCAAGACTTAGAAATGGGGGATTTAGATGTGAGCGATATTTTGTTGGCGATCGCCCGTCGCATTAGCGAAAGTCTCAGCGAACTCAACCAGCTTGAACTCGATGCCCCTCGGGGCTTACAGCGCCTACTGCAAGGGGCGGCTTCTCAGCGAACTCAACCAGCTTGAACTCGATGCCCCTCGGGGCTTACAGCGCCTACTGCAAGGGGCGGCACGTATTTTGCAGACGGAAATTGATCTCGCGGCGGAAATTGAGGTGCCGGGATTGGGAAATCTGCAAGCCTCGTATTTTGCAGACGGAAATTGATCTCGCGGCGGAAATTGAGGTGCCGGGATTGGGAAATCTGCAAGCCAACACGGAAGGAAAAGGCAGTTTTTCCGCTGAAGTGGGGATTCCAGGATTGGGACAAGTTCAAGCGGATTCTAAGGGCTTATCCCTCGTCGCCCTCGGCATCGGCAAAATCTCCGCCAAAGCCCGAAACAGTCCTGAATTGCGGGGCAAGCTGCGAGACTATCTCGAAGTGCGAACCACAAACATTATTGAAGCGATTAATACGGAACTGATTGAACCGGCGATCGCTCAACTGAAAGACTTAGGAAAACAGGGCTTAGTGGTCATCGTCGATAACTTAGATCGGGTGGAGAAAACCATCAAACCTTGGGGACGCACCCAGCCGGAATATCTCTTTGTCGATCGCGGTGAACAACTACGACAACTCCACTGTCATGTGATTTATACCATGCCCTTGGCGCTGCTCTATTCCAATGACCTCAATCCCCTAACCAGTCGCTTTGGGACCGATCCCAAAGTGTTACCCATGGTTCCCGTTCGCCATCGGGATGGAACTGATCGCCTTGATGGGATGGAAAAAATGCGGCAGATGATTTTAACCCGAGCCTTCCCTGGGTTACCGGCGGTGGAACGTCACGGGCGAGTCTTAGACCTGTTTACCTCCCGAGATCTATTGGATCAACTCTGTCGCATCAGTGGCGGCCATGTGCGGGAGATTTTGCGGCTTCTCAATACTTGGATTATGAAAGAGCGTCAGTTACCCCTGTCTCCTCAAGGGTTGGAGGTGGTGATTCGGGAACGGCGCGATCGCATGTTATACGCCATCACCGATGAGGAATGGTCCTTGTTGCGACAGGTCCATCAACGCAAGCAAGTAGCCGGCGATAACAGTTACGACCTGCTCATCAGCAGTATGTTTGTCTATGAATACCGGGATGAGAGCGGGTCCTGGTTTGACCTGAACCCCGTCCTCGATGCGATCGCCCGTCAAAATTCATAGCCAACCCGGAAATGAAAGCCATCATCTTGGATATTCCGACCGCGATCGTCTAAATCCACTAAAGGAAGACCATAGTCAACCCGTAGGGTAAACCCTGGACTCGGTTCCCAGATGGCCCCCAACCCTAAAGCGGCCAGAAACTGTTGTCTGGCCTGGGGGTTAGGATTATTGCTATGGTTCCAGACCACCCCCATATCAAAAAAGGGCAACACCTGGAGGGTGGATTGTCCCGCCGCATTGCGCATTAGGGTGATGCGATCCTCGATGGAGAAACGAACTCCATTATCCCCAGCTCGCACATTTTGACGATAGCCCCGTAGGGATTGACCGCCCCCCATGACAAACTGTTGGGAGGGAAGCAGGGGATCGGGGGAAAACTGGGCCGCCAGACGAGCCACCAGGAGATGATCCCGATGCAGTCGTTGCACCCGTTGGCCTTGGATGGCCCAACTAAAAAATTGCCCATCGGGGATATCCCTAGAGTTGTTGGTGGCGTCAAAGAGTCCCGTTCCTAACCGTAGCTGGGATTGTAAGACCCAGGCCCCATCCACCTGACGCCGAATATACTCTTGGCCGAAGGTGATGACGCGGGTGCGGCTACGTCCAGACTCGTCTGGGCCAATCCCGAAGGGTTCGGCGCGATCGAGAAAGAAGGTTTGGCTATCTTGCCAGGCGAACCCCAGGGAGAGGGCGAATTCTTCCCGAGGGGTTCGTTGTAGGGGATGACGATAACTCAGTTCGTAGAGACTGGATTCGCCTCGGATATCGAGTTGATCGAAGGGGGCCTGGGTGACTTCGTTGCGGGTGGGGGCGACCCGTAACCGCAAGCGGCCATCTCGGGAATTGACGGGAATCTCATAGCCGATATCAATGAAGTCTAAGCCGTTGCCATAGGTGAGGTTATAGTCCACGCTGAGGCGATCGCCCACTCCGGCTAGGTTGCGATGGCTAAAGCCTAAGTTGAGCCGTTCGCCACCAATGCTGGGGGGAGAATAGTTATCGCTGCTGATGCTCAGTTGAATGGGATTGGCTTCACGCAGTTGAACCCGCAGGCGACTTTCTCCCAAGGCGTCACCGGAACGCAGGTTGGCGGAGATTTGCTCAAACAGGGGATCGACTCGTAACAGTCGCAGTTCGTCTTCTAGGCGAGCGGTGTTGAGGGGAACTCCAGCGGCTCGTTGCAGGCGATTGCGGATGAAGGACTCTTGCAGACGCTCATTTCCCTCAATCTCAATCTCCGTTAAGCGTCCCTCGATCACCTCAATCACCACCACCCCATCGACGATATCCTGTTGTGGCAGAATGGCTCGGGAGGTGAGATAGTCTTGATTGAGATAAAGCTGTGTCAGTTCATCGGCGAGGGTTTGTAAGTCCTGTAAGCTCAACTCTTGGCCTTCATAGGGGGCGGCGATCGCCCGCAGTTCTTCGTCTGTAAAACGGCTGCTTCCCCGAATCTCGATGCGTTGGATGAGGACGCGGGAAGCGTTATCCTCTTGGCTAAGTTGAGGCGGTTCCTGACTATGGACTATCGGCCCACTCAGCACCACCCAGGTCGAGGCGATCGCCCCAAAAACCCCCGGACCCCACAACAAACCCGTCACAGCTTTTAAAGCCATGTTTGTCCCTCTCTCAAGATTGTTATACTCATTCATTCCCTCTCCATGGGTGGGGTAAAATACGAATCCCCTCAACCCTGCTGCAAGTTTAGGAGAAGAACAGTTGCAAACACTACTCCGTCTAGCGCGATCTGTGGATCGACTGAACACGATCATCGGTCGTTTGAGCGGTTGGCTCGTGTTCTTGATGGTTTTGGTGGGCGGATTTAACGTCATTGGCCGTTATCTGGGCAACGCCCTCGGACAAAACCTCAGTTCAAATGCCCTGATTGAAACTCAATGGTATTTGTTTAGTTTAGTCTTCTTGTTGGGCGCGGCCTATACCCTGAAAGAGAATGCTCATGTCCGCATGGATGTTCTCTATAGTGGTTGGCCGCCTCGTCGTAAGGCTCTCGCGGACTTCATCGGCACAGTTTTGTTTCTGCTCCCCTTTTCAGGATTTGCCCTCTGGTTCACCTGGACTCCGGTGCTAAATTCTTGGCGAATCCGCGAAAGCTCTCCCGATCCCGGCGGTTTACCTCGCTACCCCATTAAAAGCTTTATCCTCGTCATATTTATTCTACTCATTGCCCAGGGTCTATCTCAGGCGATCAAGAGTTGGGCCATCTATCGCGGGGCGATCGCTCCCCCGTCCCCGTCGGAGTTGAGTGCAACGGTAACGGTACAACCGGAACGGGAAGGACACGACGATGCTTGAATGGTTGGGACTTCTCATGTTTGCTGGGGTATTTGTTTTACTGCTCCTCGGCTATCCAGTGGCCTTTACTCTGGGAGGGGTGGCGGTTCTATTTAGTCTCCTCGGCTCAGTTTTGGGTGTCTTTAATCTGGCTCTTTGGGGAACCTTACCCTTGCAGGTGTTTAACACGATGTCGAATTACACCCTGCTGGCAATTCCCTATTTTATTTTTATGGGGGCCATGTTGGAAAAGTCCGGGATTGCCGAACGACTCTTGGAGACGATTGGTATTCTCTTTGGGCGAGTTCGTGGGGGACTGGCCCTAGCTGTGATTATTGTCGGGGCATTATTGGGGGCAACTACTGGCGTTGTTGCGGCAACGGTGGTGGCGATGGGGTTGATTTCTCTGCCGATTATGCTCCGCTATGGCTACAACAAGGAACTGGCAACGGGGGTCATTGTGGCTTCGGGAACGTTGGGGCAAATTATCCCCCCCAGTGTCGTTTTGGTGGTTTTAGCTGACCAATTGGGTATTTCGGTGGGAGATTTATTTGTAGGGGCATTTTTTCCGGGGATTTTGATGACCAGTGTTTTTGCAATTCATGTTTTTGTAATTACTCTAATTCGCCCGGAACTGGCGCCAGCGTTACCCGAAGAGGTGCGCAATTTGCGAGGACGACATCTCATTAGTCGTGTGTTTGGGGCAATGATTCCTCCATTGTTTCTGATTATTGTTGTCCTGGGGAGCATCTTTTTTGGCTTTGCAACCCCTACGGAAGCAGGGGCGTTAGGGGGAATTGGGGCAATTCTTTTAGCCTTGGTGAATCAACGCCTGACTTGGACGGGACTGCGCCAAGTTTGTGATGCGACGCTGCAAATCACCAGTATGGTGGTGTTGATTTTGATTGGCTCCACGGCGTTTAGTATGGTCTTTCGTGGACTCAATGGGGAAGTTGTGATGCGAACCTTTCTGGCAAATTTGCCGGGAGGGGAGTGGGGATTTTTAGCGATTAGTATGCTAATTGTTTTTCTGTTGGGCTTCTTTATTGATTTCTTCCAGATTGCCTTTATTATTGTGCCTTTGTTTGCCCCGGTAGCTCAGGGATTTGGCTTGGATATGGTTTGGTATGGGGTTATTTTGGGGGCAAATTTACAAACGTCATTTCTGACTCCTCCCTTTGGGTTTGCCCTATTTTATTTACGAGGGATTGCTCCAGAGTCGGTTACAACCGCAGAAATTTATCGAGGAGCCACTCAGTTTGTGTTGCTCCAAATTTTAGTGCTGATGACGATTATTCGCTTTCCCGCAATTGTGACGTGGCTGCCGTCATTGGCTCAGTCAAATTAGGTTAGCGGCGACGGGAATGGGCGACAACTTTATGACTGACGGACTCACTGATGGTTTCCGGGTGATTCAAAAGTTTAATCGTCCAGGGGGTTTGCTCAGTGAAGGGGGAGGGTTTGTCTTGCCAAATTTCTCCCTGTTCATAGGCTCGAATGAGCGATCGCCGGACTTCGAGAGGGGGAACGTCTGAGGGAATCGAATAGCGCGATCGCATCTGATCGGTATAGTACTCACTATGGCGACCGAGCCGAATGATAAAGTTAAAAACTTCGGGAATGGCCACTTCTCCAAACTCATCTAAGAACTGTTGATAGGCATCAATTGCGGCATTTGCATAGGCGTAGGCCAATCCATTATTGAGTGTTTGGCTACAGGAGACAAGACAGCGATCGCGGCGGTAGTCTAACGGGGGAAACTCCTCTCCCCAAAGTTGCACGGCCCAAGGAAATTCACGGGAAAGGCTGCGGCGATCGATAACACTGGCGAGGATGTTATTAACGGTTACGATGAAGCGGGCCTCTTCCGCTTCGGCCAGTCGGCGAACATCGAGGGCTTTACAAATAATCATGATGATTGAGATTAATAATGATTGGGAACGGGTCGGGTGTTAGGGTGAAACGGTAGAATGGGATTCTAAATTTATCCCCGAGTAAGATGACCCTATCTTCAACTTTATGGCAGGCAAATCAGGACTTAGCTCAGGCGTGCCTCCAGCATCCATTTGTTCAAGGAATTGCCCGGGGCGATTTACCCCGTCAGCGGTTTGGTTATTATGTGGGGCAGGATGCCTTTTTTTTACAGGCCTTTGCTCGAGCGTATAGTGTGGCGGCCGCAAAATGCACCGATTGGGCAACGTTTCAGGTGTTTCACCGATTAACCCAAGGGGTGATCGAGGAACTCCATCTGCATCACAGTTATAGCCAAGACTGGGACGTTGATCTCACCACCGTGGAAGCTGGCCCCTCAACACGGCGTTATACTGATTTTCTCTTAGCTACAGCCTGGCAGGCTGACATAGCAACCATTGCAGCGGCGATGTCCCCCTGTATGCGGCTCTATCTATTCCTGGGGCGAGAATTGGCAAAAGATGGCATCCCTGATCACCAATATGCCGATTGGATCTGTACCTATGGTAGCGACGAGTTTGAGCCATTGGCAAGACAGCTCGAAGAGGTGGTCGATGGCCAGGGATGCGATCGCCCCCAACTACGGCAAACCTACCGCTACGCCATGGAATGCGAACTCGCTTTCTTTGAAGCCGCTTGGGCCGCCTTCGCCTAAACTTGGCGCCTGACTAAAATTAACTGATGCGTAACATCAGAATTATTTTGAGCTTATACGTCTCTCTTGCCAAGCAAATACTACCGTGTTTTTACTGATACATCGCTTTAAAGCTGGATAGCCAACTAAAATTAAGATAGTTGTATTTACTGATAAAAGACACCTTACCTTAAATGGAGGAGCCTCTTTATGCGTGAAACAACATAGTTTTAGGTGTCCCAAATGTAAACTTATATGACAATTTCGATAAAATGTCTTGGTGCTCTCTGGTCAAATTCAGTAAAAACACGTATAAAAGAGGGCATCCTTTTCAGTTTTAGGGAGCATCCCATCTCATGTTCGAAGACAGTTGGGTATCAGGGGCTAGTGATGCAAATGATGTTGTGACAGCAACACTATCATCACTATCGCCATCGGAAGTGAGCGAGTCAACCCTACTATCATGGGTGAACCAGGGGCAAAGTTCGGGAGGTTCTGCGAGTCCCGGTTGGCATATACCGGGCCAAGGCAGGGTCATCTACGGAACAGAGTCGAATGATCGGCTTACGGGGACTCGAGGTAATGACACAATTTTTGGCTTAGGGGGTAATGATGTACTCCGGGGTGGAGCCGGCAATGATGTTTTATCTGGTGGAGAGGGACGAGATACTCTCACCGGTGGTGGAGGCTCCAATCACTTTGTTCTAGCACCCTCACCCCGCGATCGCGATGTCATCACTGACTTTAATCCCGACCAGGATAAAATTCGTTTAGAGCGGGGGGTCTCACTCTTCAGTTTGACAGTGACGCCTCAGTCTGATCGAACTATCATTCACCAAAATGGTCGCCCCTTATCCATCCTCTTAAACACCGATACCGACCTATCTCGGGATGACTTTCTCACCGTCAACGATGTACGTCGCTACGAACGACAAATTGCCACCAGTCGGCGACGGATTGAAAGCTCCTTTTGGGTTAACCCTCATGACTATCATCAATGGGGTCAAGCCCTAGCTGGCCTGGGATACCATCGGGAGGCGATCGCGAAGTACAATAGTGCTATTCGCCTAGGGGGACAGGATACTTCTAAATATCACCTAAGTCTCGGGGATTCTCACTTGGCCTTAGGTAATACCTGGAATGCTATCCAGAATTATAACAAAGCCGTCTCTGAGGCGGGCCGCTGGGGAGGTGGGTCCACTGTGATCGATGCCAACATGGGCTTGGGACTTGCTTATGCTGAGCGAGGGAACCACTCTAGGGCCATTGACCACTACAACCAGGTCATTCGGTCTCGACGGAACAACAATGAAGCCTACTATCAACGGGGCTTATCTCATCTAGCCCAAGGACGCTACGACTGGGCCATTAACGATCTCACCCAGGCGAGCATCTTGAAGCCCAATGAGGTGTCTTACCACATGAAACTCGGTGAGATTCATGACCGGCTAGGACAACCTCAGTTCTCAGAATGGAGTTATAGCCGAGCCATCAGTCTCGATAACTTCTCAGCCGATGCCTACTACAAACGGGGTCTAGCTCGCCGACAACTGGGTCGCTTTGATGCACGATCTGATTTCCAAGAAGCGGCTCGGTTGTACCGCTCACAAGAAAACTGGCCGGCAGGATCTGAAGCACTCCAACAGAGCTTCCGTCCCACTCGACCCATGCGTCCGACACGATCTTATAACCCGTTCTACAATCCTTACCGCAACCCAGCTGCCGGACAACGTTTCTTCTTGCCCTACAATCCTCCCTTCTACCCCGCTTCCCCTCGTGCCTCTTGGACAACCCCATGGTCAACCTACTACAACTTTAATACGCCAATGCCCCGCTATACCCCCTGGCGTTAGGGTATAGGCAACTTCTCATCATCGGCTCCCCAGTCCTTCTTAGAACCTGGGGAGCCGATATATTTAGGGGACTGCGACAGCGGCGGCGGGTTCGGGTGACGGAACCCAGGGTTGTACCTGGTCTAATAATGTCTCAACGGACGCATTGGAATCCAAAAAGGAAAAGAGATGTTTATAACGCAGTTTTCCCGCCTCATCTAGGACAAACTGGGCCGGAAGGGGGGCCCCTAAGGCTTGTCCAACCCCATAGCGACGAAAGACATCACAATCGGGATTGCTGAGCAGGGGCAGTTTTAAGCCTAAATCTCGCACCACAATCTGACTTTGGCGTTCATCGGTACTGGTGAGCATCAAAACTTCCACCCCTAATTCCGTGAAGCGGTGATAGTTCTTATTGAGGGCCACAATATGGGGCAGACACAGAGGACAATACTGCTTTTCGGTGAAAATCCGAGTGAAGGCGAGAATCACCGGTTGTTGGCCTCGATAGTCCCGTAGGTGAACTCGGCGTCCATTGGTGATATCCGGTAGCTCAAAATCGGGGGTGGCCACGTCGCAGTAAAACTGGTTGGTGGCAGGAATGGGGAGAAAGTTGTGCAAAAAACGGCGGTTCAGTAAGCCACGAAAGTTTTTGGAGTAAAGCTGCATGATGGCACAATGGGTCTCAAAATGAACAGGAAACCGGGAGAACGCTGGTTTAGCAGGGTTATTTAGGGAACCGGATTGGTCCATTGCCCATACTCTAGCAAAAAGCCCCCAAGACTGAGTCGTCGGGGGCTGACAAGGACACTGAAACCGAGGTTGGCTTAGATAGCTGCGAAGTATTCCTTGGAGGCCACGGGATCGGGTTTCATGGTTTTCTCCCCAGGAGTCCAACCCGCAGGACAGACTTCGTCAGGGTGTTCCTGGACGTATTGGATGGCTTGTAAGGTACGCAGGGTTTCGTCAACGTTGCGACCAAACGCCAGGTTGTTGATGGTCGAATGCTGGATAACGCCGTCTTTGTCAATCAGGAACAAGCCACGCAGGGCCACGCCAGCGTCGGGATCTAAGACGTTATAGGCGGAACTGATTTCTTTTTTGTAGTCAGAGACGAGGGGATAGTTTAAGTCGCCGACACCGCCGGATTTGCGATCGGTCTGAATCCAGGCGAGGTGAGAGAACTCGCTATCGCAGGAGACGCCGAGAATTTCTGTGTTGAGTTTGCTGAACTCTTCGTGGCGATCGCTAAAGGCAGTAATTTCCGTCGGACAGACGAAGGTGAAGTCTAAAGGATAGAAGAACAGCACCACATACTTACCACGATAGTCCGACAGTTTAACGGTCTTGAATTCGCGGTCAACAACGGCCGTTGCCGTAAAATCGGGAGCGGGTTGACCCACTCGTAGACATCCTTCTTGTGTCATGGATCTGTAAATCTCCTTATTGCTGTCGTTTTCTCTCAGTTTCCCTGGCCGTCCATGGGCTGTCTGAATATAAACAACCTCGACAGACGAGGGAGGAATTTACCAACTGTTACAACTCTATCATAGTCATAACGAGTTTGAGATGTTAAACAGTGGGATTCTGGCTATCCTCAAAGCTTGCCCCCGTCTGCGATCGCAAACAGGGGCAATGCTACATAATCAGGTAAGACACACTGTATCGTGACCTTAAAATGGCTCGGGTCGGATTTGAACCGACGACCTTGGGCTTATGAGTCCCCTGCTCTAACCAACTGAGCTACCAAGCCGCGCTGTTTTTTTCAGCTTTTCCAATTTAGCAGATTGCCCAGGACGAGTCAAGATAAAAGCAAAATGTAACTTTAGGTTAAATTATGGTTGTCATAAGCGGCGGCTATGCTAACTTAATATCAGACACTGTAGAGCAAGACACAACAACTTGACTCGAATCGGCCCCGGGATATCGCTCAGTGTCATTTAGCGAGTCAGTCCCGCCCGTCTAATCTTCCGCCTGTTGCATCACCCGATGAGGTACACCGACAGGGTTCCTAAGGACTCCCGGTCGCGTTACACCTTCCCCAACGTCTGGAAAGACCCGATGTATAGGACTCTGAGAAAGATTGACGGTGTTTCTGTAAACCCTTGGTTTAACCCCTTTCGTTACGTGGCGTTCACCCAAGCTGTCATCTTCAATAGCCTCGTTGACTGTGTTTGACCATAATTGGTCTTGTCGTCTAGGGCAGCGGAAGTGACTCGTCAGTTCTGTTTAACATTTTCTCATTACCCCTGTGGGTCCACCCATGACCCGAACGTGCCGAGCAGCATTGCTTCGTTTCTAGTTTCCACTGCTGTTTCATAGATTGTATTTCGATTGTCACACTTCGATTGTCGTACTCGGCATTACGGCTGGGCCCTCAAGCCTGATACGGGTGATGGGATGCTGGTTGTCTCTGGCACTAAATTGCTTACACCTGTGCCGCCTGTGCGGTGGGCATTCCGTGCAGCTAAACCCTCGGCTTAGCCCTTTGTCTGATTGTTGTCTAGGATTTATTCGATGTCCGCAGGCAGGGCTGGGAATGATGTCACTCTTGCCTCTGATACACTCAGAGAACGCTTTTTGAAAACTGTAGATGTATTCTGTTGAGCCTAGCGCCTAATGCTAGGCTCACGTTTGTTTTGGGGAACTCTTTGCCAAACTGTCCGGAACTCCCCAGGAGAGTCTAGGAGAAAGGAATGGTAGATGCACCCTGATGGCAAACCCTGGAACGTTTTTAACGCTCCAGGGTTTTTTTTGTCTTTATGTCTGGCCGATTCTATTTTTTGCTCCCCGATCGCCAAATACTAAACACCAGCCATAACCCCAACAGACAAGCCGTCCAGAAGAGGACATTCCCCAACCAAGGAATGCGGTGAGTCTGATCACGGGACACCACAAGGGCCCCGGCCAGAATCAAGGCCCCAACCACAATACTAGAGGACAAGCGGTTAGCCGACTCATCCAGGCTTTGACGCAAATCCGTCAGTTCGCTCACCTGGAGATTCCATTTTAAGGTTTCAGTGGCGACCCGTTCCAAGAGGAAATCCACTTGACGAGGGGACTTCAGAGAGAGATTCTTAAACTCCAGGGTGGCGCCAAGCAACTGTTGTAAGGGATTATCGCCAATCAGTTGACGGCGCATCAAATCTGTCGTCAACGGTTGAATCTCATCGAGAAGGTTGACCGTTGGATTAAAGGTGCGGGCCACCCCCTCTAAATTGGCCAAGGCTTTGGCGTAGAGTCCCATATTACTCGGCCAACGGAGGTGATTACGTCGCGCCGCTTGCAGGAGTTGGAAAAAGGCCTCACTGAAATTGACCTGGGCCACACTGAGGTTATAGTACCGCCGTAGGAGGCGATCGTAATCATTCTCCAACTGAATGAAATCGACGGGCCGAACCGGATGCGCTAACTGTAGGCTCAACTGAGCGCAACGTTGAGCATCCAGGGAAATCATCGCTAAAATGGTTTCCACCAAGAGTCCCTGAGTGCGGGGGTCCAGAGTTCCCGTCATCCCCACATCTAAAAAGGCCACCCGTCCATCCCGCAAATAGAAAATATTGCCGGGATGAGGGTCCGCATGGAAAAATCCTTCCACAAACAACTGTTGCAGGAAAGAGCGGAATAGTAGTGTGGTAATGGCATTCCGTTCGGCTTGCACATCTCCATTATGTCCCTCTCCGGTCAACTCTGCTGATAACAGAGGCACACCATCGAGCCATTCCATGGTTAGCAGTTTCTGGCTGGTGTAGTCCCAGATAATCTCGGGAACTGTAATCTGGTTAACATCAAACCAAGAACTTTTGGATAAACAACGTCTGAGGCGTTCTGTATAATGAGCCTCCTGGGTGAAATCTAATTCGTCTCGCAGCGCGTTGCTAAACTCTTCCGCTAAGCTAGTCGCATCATAGTATTTGCCAAAATCCGTTCCTGAAACCAGTTCAGCAATATTGGTTAGCAGTTCAATGTCCCGTTCAACAGTTTTGTCAATCCCCGGACGCTGAATTTTTAGGGCCACCTCCCGTCCGTTGAGTAAGACGGCTTTATGGGTTTGAGCCAGAGACCCGGCTGCCACTGGCGTGTGATTGATATCTTGGAAAATTGTGTTGAGGGGTTGCTTCAATTCTCCGTTGAGTTGTGCCTCGATTTCATTCCAGGGAACTGGTGGGACATCTGCTTGGAGGGAACTCAGGGCCTCAATATATTCAGGGGGGAGTAGTTCAGGCCGGGTACTCAGGAGTTGTCCGAGTTTCACATAGACGGGCCCAAGATCCACAAAAATTCGTTGCAGAACCGTCGGCGGCGGAAGTTCAGGTTCTTCTGCTTCATTACTGCTCAGCAGTAACCTCATGTAATCCCAGCCATGCTTGAGAACCACTTCTAGGATTTCTCGCTGGCGAGAGTTCGGTTTAGCAATTTTGGTGATGGAGGTTCCGGCCATATAGACAGAGATTGAGAGAATAAGGGGTTCGGTATATAGGACTACAGAAAAACCGGGTTGGAGACTCTCCCATCCCGGTTTCAATTAGTCGGCAGGACTTCCAATTGGATGCCTACTGCTCAAATTTATTAGATGCATTTTCGAACGCACTGGTCAGATCTGACCAGGCAGTTTCAAAACCTTTTTGTACTTCTTCCCATGCCTCAGTCCCAGCTTTCTGTAGCTCTTCTAGCTTTGTACTGGCAGCATCTCGCTTGGCATAGAGTTCTTCCATCCGACCATGGTAGTCGGTTTTGGCATCTGCTTCAGCCTGAGCAGCTTTTGCTTTAAGCTCATCAAGTTGCGCATTAATTTTGTCTAGTTGCGCTTTCACTTTAGCTTGATATTCTTCTCGTTGAGGGTTTTGTTCAGTCATAGTATAGATGATTCCTGTAAGTTGTGTCTTGAGATTGAGTCAGGATGAGGTCAGATGAGTATTAGAACCTGAGTCTCCTGGAATCGTTACCAGTCGGGCTGACTCACCGGTTTCCTGTCTCTGACCCCAGTATAGTCTATTTAATTGGCAAGATCCTCTACCTCAGGAGCGACTCTACCTACTTCATTCGGTACAGCAGCCTCGTGAAGGTGGAGCTATGAGCCGTTCTGGCTACGACCCAACCGCTGCCCTTGGGTTAGCGCCTAGCGATAATCCAAATGGCGTGAACCACACCCGGAATGTAACCGAGTAAGGTTAAGAGAATGTTGAGCCAAAAATGTCCGGTCAAACCAACCTGTAAGAAGACTCCCAGAGGCGGCAAGATGACAGCAGCAATGATGCGAATAATATCCATTGATGGTTTTATCCTCTTTCGTTTTTACACCCGTCAAGGCATGTCCTTATCATATGCAGTTTAACTCTAATTGGTTGGTCTCGTCATCCATCCTAAGGTATATTTTTGTCAAACAAATCGATATGTTTAGAACGAGAGCTTAACGTTGTGTGATGTTTGGGTCTGCGAGCTTTGACCTACTTGAACGATGAATTGATAGTCCTCTGTTTTATATATACCAAAGCATTAGCACGACAGGAGTTTGGGCCGGTAGAGAGGCTCAGATCAGCTTTTGCGGTGAGAATCGGAGGATATTTGTAAGGGTTGGTAGACGATGACGTCATCTAGAGCTGGGGAATTGCAAAAAAAAACCCCGAAACCTCCAGCAGGTTTCGGGGTTTGCCATCAGGGTGCATCTACCATTCCTTTCTCCTGGGGTTACCGGGGGTTATCCGGAGACTTGGCAAATTTTTTGGCTCATTGCTATTGACCACTCAGGCATGACTCCGGGTTTGGGCGATCGCCTTACAGAGGGCAATTACCTCCCGCAGCTGATAAGACAGCATGGAACGATAGCGATAGACTCCCCAATCGGCCACACCGTACCCCATCACATCGAGTCCAAGACGTTGGGCGATATAGATGGCCCGGGGGAGGTGATAGCGTTGGCTGACTAAGATGGCCTGGCGGATACCATAGTGATCCCGGGCCCGGCGACAGGTGTCATAGGTACTCAGTCCAAGGCGATCGCTCAAAATTGCCGCCTCTGGCACGCCCGACTCCCGGGCCAGTTGGATCATAGGGTCTACCTCGTTATAATCCGGATTTTGATGGTCTCCAGACATCAGAAGCCGCTCCACTTTCCCCTGTTGATATAACTCAACCCCAGCCAGGACTCTATCTGCCAACATGGGACTCGGCGTACCATCCTCCCAAACCCCAGCACCAAAAATGATGGCCACCGGACGAGCTGGAAGCAACCCTAGAGTCTTAAAGCGACGAGACCCGGTGGCATAATTCACCAACACGGTGACCAGAAGTAGGGTTAGGAGGACAAGGGCGATCGCCCCCCCAACCCAACGCAGTCCCATCAATTAGGTGTCATAGACCCGCGCCTCAGGGGCATCGGGGTTCTCGTGACAGTATTCCTCGAAGGCCGTCTGATGCAGACGCTCCGCTTTCTGGTGTGCCGCTTCGGCTTGTAGTTCTTCCACCACATCCCAAGCTGAGGCACATTCGGGCGATCGCGGACCTTTCTCAGCACAGGTCGCGCGAGCTTCCTCAATGGCCTCTTGAATCTTATCTTCGAGCAGCAGGCTGCGGGGCCGTTCCACGAAATCGCCCTTGGTCAAAATGTCGGACACCGACACCGTCCCAACCAGAGTATCCTTAATCACCGGGGCAAAGTGAATCCCCGTATTGGCAAACAGGCGAGCAATATACTCAACACATAGATCAGGATTGACCACGATGCAGGGTTTGCTCATAATCTCGTACACCC
The DNA here is from genome assembly GCF_009846485.1 of Sodalinema gerasimenkoae IPPAS B-353. Lineage (GTDB taxonomy): Bacteria > Cyanobacteriota > Cyanobacteriia > Cyanobacteriales > Geitlerinemataceae > Sodalinema > Sodalinema gerasimenkoae. Next base: position 3,812,882 of record NZ_ML776472.1, on the reverse strand, counting down.
GCATGGCTTTAGGATCCCGGCCAAAGGCCACCACTTTATAGGTGACATCGGTTTCGGTGACAATGCCATAAGCGTCATCATCCCCACGACGCTCAACGATGAGCGCACGGGTCTTGTTGTCTTTCATCAACTGCACTGCCTCAGCAACGGTGGTGCTGCCACGCACCGTCACGATGTCAGTGTTCATAATATCTGCGGCTTTCATAACGTGTTTCACATTCCCAATCAAAACCGTTCCTAGGGTATCTTGTTCAGGTCTCTCGGATCTAGTGTCTGAGCCAACTTGCTAGACTAGACCCAATTTTCCTATTGTTTAACATCAGGGTTATCCCCCCAGACAGTATAGCGAATAACCTCTGATGATTCATCAACATAAGTAAACTTAATCAATTTCCTGAGTTTTTAATCGTTTCATGTCTAATCGTTAGCAAAGCTTTATAAAGCTTAATACCCTATTTATATTCTTTTTATAACTTTCTCAAATCTGTTATACTAATCCTATGAGGATAGCCCTAAATTATCTCTTTTTAAGCTAAGCCTTCCTTGCTAGATGAATCCCAAGTACGAGGATCCCCAACATGAGTCAGTCAAAACAACTTCTGGACGAGTATAACGCTGGAAAACGAGATTTTCAGAACAGCAATTTAATTAGTGCAGATTTACACCAACTCCAGCTTAAAGAGATTAATTTGGCTAACTCCTATCTCAACTCTGTGAATTTGAGTCGCGCCAATCTGGATTATGCCAATCTTTCGAGCAGTTTTCTGTGTGGTGCAGACCTCAGTTATATTAAGCTCGATGAAGCAGATCTCAGCCATGCGGACCTAACCAAAGCCAAACTTCAGGGGGCCTCCCTCGTGGGCGCATCTCTGGTGGGAGCCAAGCTCAGTGGTGCAAGTTTAAGTGGGGTCAACCTCCGTCGGGCCAACCTTTGCGGCGTTAATCTCTGTGGGGCGAACCTAGCTGGGGTCAACCTCCGAAATGCTGACCTACGAGACGCAAACCTCAGTTGGGCCAATCTTCAAGGGGCCCGCCTCAGTGGTGCGAATTTCAACGGTGCTAATCTCAATGGGGTTAATTTGAGTGAAGCCTGGCTCAATGGGGCGGATTTACAAGCCCTAGATCTCGATGGTGTTGACTTCCATAACGCGAAACTCAGCGGTGCGAACCTCAGCGGTGCCAATCTCTGTGCCGCCAATCTCAGTGATAGTCAATTGCGGGTTGCTATCCTTACCGGCGCAAACCTGCGAGCGGCCAACTTGGAAGCGAGTCTGCTCGTGCGCGCAAACCTGGTGAGTGCGAACTTGATGAAGGCCAACTTGCAAAATAGCGATTTAACGGGAGCTGATTTAACAGAAGCCAATTTGAACCTAGCGAATCTCGATGGTGCTAATCTAACCGATGTAACCTTCCAACAGGCTTACCTCTGGAAGGCTAGCCTCACTCAGGTGAATGTCCTCGGCAGTAACTTTAGCCACGCAAGTTTGCGGAATGCCACGTTAGAAGCCGTAAATTTCTTAGAGGGCATCTGGACAGGAGCAACTATGCCAGATGGTAGTTTGTACCATTGAAGAAAATTCTAAACTGAATGAAACCTTTGGATTGGAGCTGGGCGACAGGTTCATCGCGATTTCATCGTCTCTATTTATATTTTCTCGAACCGCGACGACTCGCTCTCATCGAAGCCTGTTTCATTGGAGTGGTTTCAGGACTGGCGGCAGTTGTTCTACGTCAGGGAATTGGTTGGCTCGGCGGTTGGCGGGTTCAAGATTCGTTGGGCTTGCCGCCATGGTTCAAATTGCCTCTGTTTGGCGCCCTGGGAGGATTTTTAGCGGGCTGGTTAATTCAGGAATTTTCCCCAGATGCCACGGGGAGCGGTGTGTCCCATGTCAAGGCACAGTTAGGGTCCTCACAGCGGTTACAGAAGGCGGTGTCCCTGAACTTACGCTTAGCGGTGGTGAAACTGCTGAGTACGATGTTGGTCTCAGGGTCGGGAATGTCTCTGGGACGACAAGGACCCACGGTACATATGGGGGCAGCCTTGGCGGCTTCGATGAGTCGTTGGATGCCCACATCTCCGGGGTATCGTCGCCAAACCATTGCCGCTGGAGCTGCGGCTGGGTTGGCGGCTGGGTTTAATGCCCCGATTGCTGGGGTTTTGTTTGTGGTCGAGGAGTTGTTACAGGATGTATCGAGTTTAACCCTCGGCACGGCCATTCTGGCCTCGTTTATTGGGGCTGTGGTCTCGGGAATCTTGGGGGGCGGCCCGTGGGATGTCACCTTAGAGCAAAACCTCTCAACGGTGCAGTTTTCACCCATCGATATTCCCTCGTTATTACTGTTGGGGGTTTTAACGGGAATCTGTAGTGGCTGGTTCAACCGGGGGATTGTGGCCAGCTTAACCTGGCAACGTCGTTATCTGGCCATTGGCTTGCCCGGACGGATTGCCTTAGCGGGGTTACTGTCAGGGGCAACGATTTCTCTGTTACCGCTGGAGTTTCGGGATAATGCGGGGTTACGAGACTTTTTAACCACCGGTGAGGCTGGCTTGGGTATGATTGCCGTGGTTCTGGTGGTTAAGTTTGCTTTAACCCTTTTGGCCTATGGCTCTGGAGCTTCGGGGGGCTTGTTTGCGCCTACCCTGATTCTTGGCTCGGCCTTGGGGAGTTTGGTGGGGTTGAGTAGTCAGCTCTTGTTTGATGTTGGTGACCCGCAAACCTTCGCTCTGGCGGGGATGGGGGCTTTTTTTGGGGCCGTGGCGAAGGTCCCGATTACGGCGATCGTGATTGTGTTTGAGATTACCCAGGATTTTAATTTGGTGCTGCCGTTGATGATTGTCTCGGTGCTGGCCTATGTGGTGGCTGAACAGGTATCGGCCGGGTCTTTGTATGATCGCCTTTTGGAATTACGCGGTTGGGAAAAACCGGCGACTGAGAATGAATCCTCGGCATTGTTGGAGATTGCCGTCAATGATGTGATGCAACGTCAGGTGGAAACGGTGGAGAGTCATTTACCGTTGGGGGAGGTATTGGAGGTGTTTCGGCGATCGCCCTATGGGGGGTTTCCGGTGGTGGAACAGGCTCGCCTGGTGGGGATGATTACGGAAACGGATTTAATGAAGCTCTCTCAAACTCCTGTCTCGGAGGATACCCCGATTTCTGAGTTGATGATGCCCCAACCGGTAATGGTCAATTCTGAGGATACCCTGATGCAGGCGTTATATCTCCTAGAACGTCATCAGATTAGTCGGTTGCCGGTGGTGGATGGACGGCGCTTGGTGGGGATTGTAACTCATAGTGACATTGTCCAAGCTGAGACTCGGGAGTTGACGGGTCGCGGTCGCTATCGCAAGCTAGAGCCTTCCTATCCGGTGTATATCACCCGGGCACCGGCAACGGGTCGCGGTCGCCTATTGGTGCCGTTAGCGAACCCGAAGACTGCTCCGTTGTTGTTGCAGTTTGCCGGGGCGATCGCCGCTGCTAATGATTATGAGTTGGAATGTTTACAAGTGATTCCGGTTCCTCGTCATCGCAGCCCCTCTGAAACTCCGGTACGCATTACCCACAGTCGCCGTCTCTTACAAACCGCCCTACGTTTAAGCCGAGAATGGCAAATCCCTGTCCATACCCAGATTCGCGTGGCTCATGATGTGTCGGCGGCAGTGCTGGAGGCGATTCAAGAACGGCATATTGATAGCTTATTAATGGGTTGGAAGGGGGGAACTCATACCCCAGGACGCATTTTCGGTGATGTGGCGGATACGTTATTACGGCAAGCTCCCTGTCAAATGGTCTTGGTAAAATGGGGCAGTCAGGTGGTGGAACAAGACCGCTTCGCCATGCCTCAGTTGCAACGTTGGCTGATTCCCATCGGCGGTGGGGTCAATGCTTTAGCTGGGTTGGAGTTATTATCGGCGTTGGTGACTGGGGGGGATGACTCCTTCGTGCGATTATGTCAAGTTTTCCGCGATCGTGAAAGTACCGAAGAAACCACATTCTTGAAAAAGACAGCTCAGTTATTAGAAACTCGTCTCCCCTGTCCTGTGGCAGCTATACCCATTTACGGCAGTTCTGTGGTCGATGCCGTCTTGGACGAAACCCGAGCGCAAAATTATGATGCCATTTTACTGGGAGCGAGTCGCCAAGGCGTGTTACAACAGGCCTTACATGGCAATATCCCCCGGGCGATCGCTCGGGGGAGTCACTGTACCACCATTGTTGTTCGTCATAGCACGTTAGCTGATGGAGAGATGATGCGATGATACAGCATTAGACCCATTCTATCTGTTTGGTTTTTTTTCAAATCCCGATTTAACGTCATCTTGCATTCACAAGACCTATGAAAACCTTTGTTACAGGCGCGACTGGATTCACCGGCTCGCATCTTGTTCGCCGACTGTTGGCACAAGGCCATACCGTGAAAGCCTTAGTGCGACCTAACTCCAAAAATCGAACCCGTCTATCAGGATTAGACGTTGAAGTGGTCGAGGGTGAAATTACTGATTTAGAACTCATTTGCTCCCATCTCACGGATGTTGACTGGCTGTTCCATACCGCTGCCTTTGTGGAATTAGGGCTGGTGGATGATGCCTTAATGGAACAAACCAATGTTGACGGAACCCGTACTCTTCTAGAAGCTGCCAAAACGGCAACGATCTCGAAGTTAATCTATTGCAGCACCATTGGTATTTATGGAGATACCCAGGGCCAAACCATCGATGAGACCTTCCAACGGACTCAGAAGAATTTTTCCTCTGCCTATGATCGCACCAAATATACCGCCCAACAATTAGTGAATCGGGCCGCCGATCAGGGACTCCCTGTGGTGAGTGTCATGCCCTCGGGAATTTTTGGCGCCGATGACCCCCATTTTGGACCGGTGATTGAGAACTTTCTCAAGGGTAAGTTAACCGTTTGGGCTGGGGGCGATCGCATCACCGGTATTGTCCATGTGGACGACTTGGTCGACGGGATGATCCGAGCCGCCGAAAAAAGTCCCCCTGGAGAACATTACATTCTCTCCGCCGGAGACTTAACCACCCGTGAGATGTTTGCCATTTTAGGGGATGCCGGTGGGGTTGCCCCTCCCCGAGAACTGCCTCAACCTGTCGTTCGTTTCAGTGGCAATGTTCTCGATACCGTCGGACGGCTTACGGGTTGGAACCCTCCCCTAAGTCGAGAGCGGGTTCATTATATCTATGAACGCTGTGTTCGAGTTGACGGCAGCAAAGCTCAACGAGTCTTAGGCTGGCAACCCCGCTCCGTTGAACAAACTCTAAGGGAAATTGTGGCCCACAAACTTAACCAAACCACTGCCACATCTAGTTCCTAAGCCTCTCAAATAAAAGAAACGAACACCCCAACCTAGGGGTGTTTGCGTCCATCCGGTAAGGTTACACCTTTCAAAATGGCTCCATCGAGGTTCGCCTGGTGCAAATTAGCCCGTGATAAATTCGCCCCCGTCAAATTTGCTCGCACTAACGTCGCCTCCGTCAGATTTGCCATACTGAGATTCGCACCCGCCAAGTTCGCCCCTGTTAAATTCGTAATCCGCAAACTGGCTTCCCGTAAATCAGCTTGAGCTAAATTAGCAGAGCGTAGATTAGCTAAATAGAGATTCGCGCCGATGAGATTCGCGCCAATAAAACTAGCTTTCGTTAAATTGGCACTCATTAAGTTGGCAACACAGAGATTTCCTAGACTCAAATTGGCTCGATAGAGATTTGCATGACATAATGTAGCTCCTACAAACTGAGCCAAAGAACAAACCGCAAAACTCAAATTTGCATCTCGCAAATCCGCTTCCCCCAAATCCGCCATTGTCAAATCAACTTCCCGCAAGTCAGCCCGAATTAATTCCACATCCGACAAATCCGCCTGACGTAGATTCGTGGTATACAATCGTGCATCTGTTAAGTCAGCTCGATTAAGTTGGGCTTGCTGGAGAACCGCTAAGGATAAATCGGCTTTCACAAGGCTCGCCTCAGTCAAATCAGCTCGCGTTAAAATCGCTTCTTTCAAAGAGCTGTAGCGTAAGTCCGTTGTATACAGAATCGCCTCAGTTAAATTGGCTCGGTCAAGTTGAGCCAGTTCCAAGTTAGCCAAGCATAAGTCAGCTTGGGTGAGGTTCGTATCGGCTAAGTTACAAGAACTAAAGTTAACCTCTCGTAGATACCGTTGCTCCAGATCTTCCCCCTGTAAACTCGGTTTCACAAGGGGCTGTTCCTCCCGCCAACGGTTCCAGGAATCAGGTCCGCGTTTGAGGATATCACTGGCTGATAGAGATTGAAAAGTTCCCATCGATTGCACGGAAGAGTCCCCCTTATTCTAAAGGGTGAATACCGCAGAAATACGTAATATCTTCCGCCAAGCCCTGTCCAGGCCAAGTATTAGGCAAAACACCCAAGCTAAAAAGCTCCCCCAGACGACTCAAAGGTCATCTGGAGGAGCTTTAGAATATAAACCTGGCACTGAGCTATCTTCCCAGGGGGCAACCCCCCAAGTATTTTCGCCGCAGAAGCGTTTCACAGCCGAGTTCGGGAAGGGATCGGAGTGGTGCCACTTCGCTAGAAGCACCAGGAAAGAACAGAATCCTTGAAGACTGCATAGTCAACCAATCAGGAAAAGAGAGAGTCAAAAGAGGTCAAGCGCTCGGTCTGTTAGTACGCCTTGGCTTCATCCATTACTGAACTTCCACCTAGCGCCTATTAACGGATGTTCTTTCCGTGACCTTACTGGGTTGACCCCAACAGAGAACTCATCTTGAGGTGGGCTTCCCACTTAGATGCTTTCAGCGGTTATCCGCTCCGCACTTGGCTACCCTGCGTTTACCGTTGGCACGATAACAGGTACACCAGCGGTGCGTCCTTCCCGGTCCTCTCGTACTAAGGAAGGCTCCTCTCAATTCTCTTACGCCTACACCGGATATGGACCGAACTGTCTCACGACGTTCTGAACCCAGCTCACGTACCGCTTTAATCGGCGAACAGCCGAACCCTTGGGACGTACTTCCGCCCCAGGTTGCGATGAGCCGACATCGAGGTGCCAAACCTCCCCGTCGATGTGAACTCTTGGGGGAGATCAGCCTGTTATCCCTAGAGTAACTTTTATCCGTTGAGCGACGGCCCTTCCACGCAGTGCCGTCGGATCACTAAGGCCGACTTTCGTCCCTGCTCGACTTGTAGGTCTCGCAGTCAAGCTCCCTTATGCCTTTGCACTCTACGGCTGATTTCCAACCAGCCTGAGGGAACCTTTGCGCGCCTCCGTTACCATTTAGGAGGCGACCGCCCCAGTCAAACTGCCCACCTGAAACGGTTCCTCTCCCGGATGACGGGTCGAGGTTAGACTTCTAGCTGAGTTAGAGTGGTATCTCACCGATGGCTCAGTTTCCCCCACAAGGAAAACTTCAAAGCCTCCCACCTATCCTGCGCAAACTCAGCCCGAAGCCAATTCCAGGCTACAGTAAAGCTTCATAGGGTCTTTCTGTCCAGGTGTAGGTAGTCCGTATCTTCACAGACAATCCTATTTCGCCGAGCCTCTCTCCGAGACAGCGCCCAAATCGTTACGCCTTTCGTGCGGGTCGGAACTTACCCGACAAGGAATTTCGCTACCTTAGGACCGTTATAGTTACGGCCGCCGTTCACCGGGGCTTCAGTCGTCAGCTTCGCTTACGCTAACCGACTTCCTTAACCTTCCGGCACTGGGCAGGCGTCAGCCCCCATACATCGTCTTGCGACTTAGCGGAGACCTGTGTTTTTGGTAAACAGTCGCTTGGGCCTCTTCACTGCGACCACCTCTCGGTGGCACCCCTTCTCCCGAAGTTACGGGGCCATTTTGCCGAGTTCCTTAGAGAGAGTTATCTCGCGCCCCTTGGTTTACTCAACCTACCTACCTGTGTCGGTTTCGGGTACAGGCTTAACTGAGTTATGCAAGTTCGGGCTTTTCTTGGAAGCATGACATCGGTCACTTCCCAGCCGTAGCCGGTCGTGTTCACGTCTTAGCTCAGGGTGTTTTCGCCACCCGTCATCACCTTCGAACGCTTAAACCGGGACTACCATCACCCGGCTGACTTAGCCTTCTCCGTCCTCCGCTTGCACCCAATCAAGGTACGGGAATGTTAACCCGTTATCCATCGACTACGCCTTTCGGCCTCGCCTTAGGTCCTGACTAACCCTCCGCGGACGAGCCTGCCGGAGGAACCCTTAGGTTTTCGGGGTATGTGATTCTCACACATATTTTCGCTACTTAAGCCGACATTCTCACTTCTGCTTCGTCCACACCTGCTTGCCGCTAGTGCTTCACCCTAGAGCAGAACGCTCCTCTACCACTTAGTTAAAAACTAAGTCCACAGCTTCGGTGGGACACTTAGCCCCGTTCATTTTCGGCGCGGGAGCGCTTGACCAGTGAGCTATTACGCACTCTTTTAAGGATGGCTGCTTCTAGGCAAACCTCCTGGTTGTCTGGGCACTCCCACCTCCTTTATCACTTAGTGTCCACTTGGGGACCTTAGCTGGTGGTCTGGGCTGTTTCCCTTTCGACGATGAAGCTTATCCCCCACCGTCTCACTGGCTAGTTTCTCTATGGTATTCAGAGTTTGCCTCGATTTGGTACCGCTCTCGCAGCCCGCACCGAAACAGTGCTTTACCCCCATAGATATTGCTCTAGCCGCTGCGCCTAAACGCATTTCGAGGAGAACCAGCTAGCTCCGGGCTCGATTGGCATTTCACCCCTAACCACACCTCATCCGCCAATTTTTCAACATTGGTCGGTGCGGACTTCCACTTGGTGTTACCCAAGCTTCATCCTGGACATGGTTAGATCGCCCGGGTTCGGGTCAATAAATCGTGACAAACGCCCTATTCGGACTCGCTTTCGCTGGGGCTTCGGCATTCTCGCCTTAACCAGCCACGACCTATTACTCGCCGGCTCATTCTTCAACAGGCACGCGGTCAGACGTTAAATCGTCCTCCCACTGCTTGTAAGCTAACGGTTTCAGGTTCTATTTCACTCCCCTCCCGGGGTTCTTTTCACCTTTCCCTCGCGGTACTGTTTCACTATCGGTCACGTTGGAGTATTTAGCCTTACGAGGTGGTCCTCGCTGATTCACACGGGATTTCACGTGCCCCGTGCTACTCGGGATCCGGCTGAGCTGTTCCGATTTTCGACTACAGGACTTTCACCTCCTCTGGTGCCGCATTCAACGGCTTCGTCTAATCTTTCCAGTCTCGTATTACCGTCCCACAACCCCTAAGGTAAAAACCTTAGGTTTAGGCTGGTCCCGCTTCGCTCGCCGCTACTAGGGGAATCGCTTTTGCTTTCTCTTCCTCGGGCTACTAAGATGTTTCAGTTCGCCCGGTTCGCTCGTGTCGGCCTATAGATTCAGCCGACCGTTTTAAGGGTTGCCCCATTCGGACACTTCCGGATCAATGCTTGCTTCCAGCTCCCCGGAACGTTTCGTCGGTCGCCACGTCCTTCATCGCCTCAACGTGCCTAGGTATCCACCGTTAGCTCTTTATAGCTTGACCTCGTTCTTTTGAGGTCTCGACTTTACCTGACTTTTTTTTAGGTTGACTATGCAGTTTTCAAGGTTCTGGCTGGGATGTCCCAGCAGTCTGAGTCTTTCTCAGGTGCTGAGGTATCCTTGCTTTACTTTGTTGATGTTAGGAATTCTTGGTGGATGAGAATGGATGAGACCAGCATGGAGGTAAGCGGACTCGAACCGCTGACATCCTGCTTGCAAAGCAGGCGCTCTACCAACTGAGCTATACCCCCATTTTAGCGGACTCGAACCGCTGACATCCTGCTTGCAAAGCAGGCGCTCTACCAACTGAGCTATACCCCCATTTTCTTAGTAGGGGCGAACCCTTGTGGTCGCCCAACCAAGTTTTAGGTGGGCCATCCTGGACTTGAACCAGGTCTTAGTAGGGGCGAACCCTTGTGGTCGCCCAACCAAGTTTTAGGTGGGCCATCCTGGACTTGAACCAGGGACCTCACCCTTATCAGGGGTGCGCTCTAACCACCTGAGCTAATAGCCCATTTCAAGGTTGGTCTCTTTTTTCCAAAAACTCAGACGAATCTGAGCAATATAGGATTCCTAACCTCTTATCGTTTGAAAGCTTGACGAGTCTCCGACCGACCTAGGTTGACCTCAATCTCTTGGGCTTAGTTGCATCCTCAAGACATTGGGTTTAGGTCTCCCTAAAAAGGAGGTGATCCAGCCACACCTTCCGGTACGGCTACCTTGTTACGACTTCACCCCAGTCATCAGCCCTGCCTTCGGCATCCCCCTCCGCGAACGGTTAGGGTAACGACTTCGGGCATGGCCAACTTCCATGGTGTGACGGGCGGTGTGTACAAGGCCCGGGAACGGATTCACCGCAGTATGCTGACCTGCGATTACTAGCGATTCCTCCTTCATGCAGGCGAGTTGCAGCCTGCAATCTGAACTGAGGCCGGGTTTAAGAGATTAGCGCACTCTCGCGAGTTGGCTGCTCGTTGTCCCGACCATTGTAGTACGTGTGTAGCCCAGGACATATGGGGCATGATGACTTGACGTCATCCCCACCTTCCTCCGGTTTATCACCGGCAGTCTCCCTAGAGTGCCCAACTTAATGATGGCAACTAAGGACGAGGGTTGCGCTCGTTGCGGGACTTAACCCAACATCTCACGACACGAGCTGACGACAGCCATGCACCACCTGTGTCCGCGCTCCCGTAGGCACTCTCTCCTTTCAGAGAGATTCGCGGCATGTCAAGCCCTGGTAAGGTTCTTCGCGTTGCATCGAATTAAACCACATACTCCACCGCTTGTGCGGGCCCCCGTCAATTCCTTTGAGTTTCACACTTGCGTGCGTACTCCCCAGGCGGGAAACTTAACGCGTTAGCTTCGGCACGGCCCGGGTCGATACAGGCCACACCTAGTTTCCATCGTTTACGGCTAGGACTACTGGGGTATCTAATCCCATTCGCTCCCCTAGCTTTCGTCCCTCAGCGTCAGGTTCGGCCCAGCAGAGCGCTTTCGCCACCGGTGTTCTTCCCAATATCTACGCATTTCACCGCTACACTGGGAATTCCCTCTGCCCCTACCGACCTCTAGCTATTCAGTTTCCACTGCCGACCCGAGGTTGAGCCTCGGTCTTTGACAGCAGACTTGAACAGCCGCCTACGAACGCTTTACGCCCAATAATTCCGGATAACGCTTGCCTCCTCCGTATTACCGCGGCTGCTGGCACGGAGTTAGCCGAGGCTGATTCCTCAAGTACCGTCATTTTGTTCTTCCTTGAGAAAAGGGGTTTACAATCCAAAAACCTTCTTCCCCCACGCGGCGTTGCTCCGTCAGGCTTTCGCCCATTGCGGAAAATTCCCCACTGCTGCCTCCCGTAGGAGTCTGGACCGTGTCTCAGTTCCAGTGTGGCTGCTCATCCTCTCAGACCAGCTACCGATCGTCGCCTTGGTAAGCTTTTACCCCACCAACTAGCTAATCGGACGCGAGCTCCTCTCCAGGCGAAATAACTTTTCACCTTTCGGCATATCGGGTATTAGCAGCCGTTTCCAGCTGTTGTCCCCGTCCTGAAGGTAGATTCTCACGCGTTACTCACCCGTCCGCCACTAAGTTCCGAAGAACTTCGTTCGACTTGCATGTGTTAGGCACGCCGCCAGCGTTCATCCTGAGCCAGGATCAAACTCTCCGTGTTGACTTTGAGTTTGTTTGGCTTTCGGTTCGATTGAACTTAACTCAGGTTACCCCTTGCTAAATTCTCTCTCGTCCGTTATCCTTTAATGAATTTAGACGAAGACTTGAAGTTTTAGGCTTCTTTGTCGAGCTTTCAAACGATTTAATTTTCGAGGTTCGGAATGCGTCGTTTGGGGGGCGTTTGTTTGCCCGTCCTCCCGAGCGCTTAACTAATCTAACAAGACTATCTGGCACTGTCAACCCTTTTTTCGAACTTTTTTTCGGGAATTTTCTTGGCAATTCCCAAAATCCCCTCAGGGTATGCCTTTCAGCCCGAAAACTTTTTTGGTTTTTTCCCTGATTTCACCCCTCCCTCCCCTCCCCTCAGGGTATGCCTTTCAGCCCGAAAACTTTTTTGGTTTTTTCCCTGATTTCACCCCTCCCTCCCCTCATTTGAGCGGCTCCGCTGCCGATGTGGGGATTTTTGATGGTGAGCCGTTGACCCCCCATTAGGAAGCAGGGAGTCTCGCCCAAAATTTGGGGACTTATATATATAGAGTTGGCAAAACCCATGATCGCCAGTGCCGGGGTAGGGGAATTGGGAGTGGCAGGAAGTCATCAAATCTTGGGAAAGGCGATCATGGGACGCTTGAGACCGGAAAAAACCCGTAGAATAGTCAGGATTTAGAATCCCGTCATCATTTAGAGACGAACCAACCATGCCTCGTCGCGAAGATATCCAAAAAATTCTCTTACTCGGTTCTGGCCCGATTGTGATCGGACAAGCCTGTGAATTCGACTACTCCGGAACCCAGGCCTTGAAAGCATTACGGGAGGAGGGATACTTCACTATCCTGGTCAACTCCAACCCCGCCAGCATCATGACCGACCCGGAAATGGCCGATCGCACCTACATCGAACCCCTCTCTCCCGATATCGTCGAGCAGATCATCGCCAAAGAGCGGCCCGATGCGATTCTGCCCACCATGGGGGGACAAACTGCCCTAAACCTAGCGGTGAGCCTGGCGGAAAATGGAGTCCTGGAGAAATATGGCGTTGAACTCATTGGTGCAAAACTCCCCGCCATCCAGAAAGCTGAGGATCGCGACCTGTTCAAACAGGCCATGGACAAAATTGGCCTGCAAAGCTGCCCCTCAGGCATTGCCTCGACGTTGGACGAAGCCCGAGCGGTTGGGGTAGAGATTGGCTCCTATCCTCTGATTATTCGCCCCGCCTTTACCATGGGTGGCTCTGGTGGTGGGATTGCCTATAACCAAGAAGAATTTGAGGAAATGGCTCAGGGGGGTCTCGATGCCTCACCGGTGAGTCAGATTTTGGTGGAGAAATCCCTCATTGGCTGGAAAGAGTACGAGTTAGAGGTGATGCGGGATTTGGCGGATAATGTGGTGATTATCTGCTCCATTGAAAACATTGACCCTATGGGGGTTCACACTGGGGACTCCATTACGGTGGCCCCGGCTCAAACCCTCACCGATAAGGAATATCAACGACTGCGGGATGCCTCGATTAAAATTATTCGCGAGATTGGCGTGGAAACTGGGGGGTCGAATATCCAGTTTGCAGTGAACCCGGTCAATGGGGATGTGGTGGTGATTGAGATGAACCCTCGGGTATCTCGGAGTTCGGCATTAGCCAGTAAAGCCACCGGGTTCCCCATTGCCAAGTTTGCGGCGAAGTTGGCAGTGGGCTACACCCTGGATGAGATTCCCAATGACATCACCAAGAAAACCCCCGCTAGCTTTGAACCCACCATTGACTATGTGGTGACCAAGATTCCCCGCTTTGCCTTTGAGAAGTTCCCCGGAACTCAGGCAATTCTCACCACTCAGATGAAGTCGGTGGGAGAAGCCATGGCTATTGGACGAACCTTTTGCGAGTCGTTCCAGAAAGCATTTCGCTCCCTGGAGACAGGCCATTGGGGCTGGGGCTGTCAGTCCATGGGCAAACTCCCCAGTTTGACACAGGTTCGCTCTGGATTACGTCAACCGAACCCAGACCGGATGTTTACCGTGCATCAGGCCTTAACCCTGGGAATGTCGGTGGAGGACATCTATGAACTGACGGGAATTGATATCTGGTTCCTCGATAAGTTTGCCGAAATTCTGGCGACGGAGAAATGGTTAAAACGATCGCCCCTCTCAGAAATTTCAGCGGCCCAGATGCGCGAAGTGAAGCAACTCGGCTTTAGCGATCGCCAAATCGCCTTCGCCACCAAATCCACAGAAGACGAAGTGCGCAACTACCGCAAACAACTCGGGGTCATTCCCGCGTACAAAATGGTAGACACCTGTGCGGCGGAGTTTGAGTCCCAAACCCCCTACTACTATTCCACCTATGATGAAAATAACGAACATCTAACGAGCGATCGCCGCAAAGTCATGATTCTCGGTGGCGGGCCCAACCGCATCGGCCAGGGGATTGAGTTTGACTATTGCTGCTGTCACGCCTCCTTTGCCCTACGCGACAAAGGTTTCGAGACGATTATGGTCAACTCCAACCCCGAAACCGTCTCCACAGACTACGACACCAGCGATCGCCTCTACTTTGAACCCCTCACCAAAGAAGATGTCCTCAACATTATCGAGGCAGAAAACCCCGAAGGCATCATCATCCAGTTTGGCGGTCAAACGCCGCTGAAACTAGCCGTTCCCCTCTCCAAAGTCAACGCCCCCATCTGGGGAACCTCCCCCGACTCCATTGATGCGTCGGAAGACCGCGAACGCTTCGAGGAAATCCTACGGGAATTAGACATCCTGCAACCCCCCAATGGCTTGGCCCGTAGCTATAAGGAATCCCTGAAAATCGCCCAACGCATCGGCTATCCAGTGGTGGTGCGTCCTTCCTATGTGCTGGGGGGACGAGCCATGGAAGTAGTCTATTCGGACGAAGAACTCGAACGCTATATGACCTTCGCCGTGCAAGTCGAACCCGATCACCCGATTCTGATTGATAAATTCCTAGAGAATGCCATCGAGGTGGATGTGGATGCGATCGCCGACAAAACTGGGGCCGTGGTCATTGGCGGCATCATGGAACATATCGAACAAGCGGGAATCCACTCTGGGGACTCCGCCTGTTCCATCCCCACTCAAACCCTATCGGACGCTGCCCTCAACACCCTGCGCGATTGGACCGAGAAACTGGCCAAACGGCTCAATGTCATCGGACTGATGAACGTGCAATATGCCGTGCAGGGAGAATTGGTCTATATCATTGAAGCCAATCCCCGAGCCTCGCGGACCGTTCCCTTTGTCTCCAAGTCCATTGGCGTTCCCCTGGCCAAATACGCCTCCCGCGTCATGGCCGGCGAAACCCTAGCGGAGTTGAACTTCACCCAGGAAATCATCCCGAGTCACGTTTCTGTGAAAGAGGCGGTCTTACCCTTCCATAAATTCCCCGGAACAGATACCATCCTTGGACCCGAGATGCGCTCAACGGGAGAAGTGATGGGGATTGACGACAGTTTCGGGAAAGCCTTTGCTAAGGCGGAACTGGGGGCTGGGGAACTGCTTCCCCATCAAGGGACGGCCTTTATCTCCGTGATTGATCGGGATAAGGAGAAGGTCATCCCCATCGCCCGTGAACTTCAGGAGTTGGGCTTTGATATCTTGGCCACCATGGGCACAGCAGCCACTCTCAAGGCGGCAGGTCTTGAGAAAGTGGGTTTAACCCTGAAACTCTCCGAAGGTCGCCCCAATGTGCTGGATGCCGTGAAGAATAAGCAGATTCAGTTGATCATCAACACCCCTTCTGGGGAAGATGCTCAAGCGGAAGGTCGCACCATTCGGCGGATGGCGTTGGCCTATAAAATTCCTATTGTCACCACCATCTCGGGGGCGCGGGCCACAGCCGCAGCGATTCGCACGTTGCAAGCAGGGTCCTATCAGGTGAAAGCGTTGCAAGATTACTTTCCTGAGATAAGGAAATAGGCAACAGGCAATAGAGAACGGCCCCCCACCGGCTCTGTGGGATTAGTCCCGGGGGGCTGGATGGGGACGGGCGATTGCCCTTTCGGTTTGAGGGTCGAACAGGTGTAGGCGATCACGGTTGATGGAGAGCCACTGCTCGTCTCCAGGGCTGATGGGGGTATCTCCCGAGACTCGCACTTGCAGGGTGATGGGTTCACCATCGAGGGCAACGGCGCAGAAATAGGTTTCACTGCCTAGGGTTTCGATGCGTCTAACCTGAACCCGCAAGTTTTTGGGCGCGGGAACCCCCAGGGTCAAATGTTCCGGACGAATCCCCAGCAATAGGGTTTGACCGTCATAGGCTCTCAGGAGGGGTTCCCAGTCCGGGGAGAGAGTGAGGCGAAACTGGGAGCCAAGCAGAGTTCGGCCATCCTTGAGATGGACCGTGAGGAGGTTCATGGGGGGCGACCCCAAAAACTCTGCCACAAAGCGATTGGCGGGGGCGTGATAGAGGTCTAGGGGAGCGCCAACTTGCTGAATTTGCCCCTGATTCATCACCGCAATGCGATCGCCCATGGTCATGGCTTCGAGGCGATCGTGAGTGACATAAATCGTGGTGGTTCCCAACTGACGCTGTAACTCCACCAATTGGCCTCGGGTTTGGCTGCGAAGTTTAGCGTCAAGATTGCTGAGAGGTTCATCCATCAGGAACACCGCTGGGTTGCGGGAAATGGCGCGACCGAGAGCCACCCGTTGTTTTTGGCCACCGGAAAGTTCTCGGGGCAGCCGATGCAGCAATTGCTCAATTTGCAGTTGCCCGGCAACGGTTTGCACCCGAGCGGCGATCGCCCGTTCCCGCTCGGGGAGATAGCGGAGGGGTTTAGGGAGGGGACGAGTCAGGGCAACGGCTAGACGGCTCAACACCTGTGAAATTCCCCGAGAGTCTGCCTCCTCATCCATGCGTCGCAAGCCAAAGGCGAGATTCTCATAGACATTGAGATGGGGATAGAGAGCATAGTTCTGGAACACCATGGCCACATCGCGGGCCTTGGGGGGCAGGGAATTCGCCAGGCGATCGCCAATATAGAGTTTGCCCGCACCGAGGTCTTCTAACCCAGCAATAACCCGCAACAGGGTACTTTTGCCACATCCTGACGGCCCGACTAACACCATAAACTCACCATCGTTAACGGTTAGGTCGATTTGGCGCAACACCGAGACCCCCGTCAAAGTTTTATCTCGATGAGGGAAGGTTTTATAAATTTGCTCTAAAACAACAGCAGCCATGTGTAGGAGAAATGAGGGGAAACGACTTGAGTCATCGAGAACCGGGTGGGGGTCACCGATATAACCCACCGAAATCGGGAACTGTCAACGAAATTAGAAATGTTATAGTTCAACAAAAGTCTGAGCCAACCCTCACGGCGTCGGCTCGACCTTGAAGCCAAGCAAGGAGATCGAGACTCAACGATGCGTGTTTTACTGCTTTATCCCCGATTTCCCAAAAGTTTCTGGTCATTTGAAAAAACCCTGGAACTGATTGGACGTAAAGCCATGCTTCCTCCCCTGGGACTGGCAACGGTTGCTGCGATTCTACCCCAAACTTGGGACTATCAATTGGTTGACCGCAATGTTCGAGATGTAACCGAAGCCGAATGGGACTGGGCCGATCTCGTGCTGATGTCGGCCATGATTGTTCAGAAAGAGGATATGTTGAGCCTGGTGACTGAAGCTAAACGGCGGGGGTTGCCGGTAGCTGTGGGGGGTCCCTATCCCACCGCCATTCCTCAAGATCTCGAAGCCGTTGACACGGACTATCTAATTCTCGATGAAGGGGAGATTACACTCCCGATGTTTGTTGAGGCGATCGAACGAGGGGAGAAAACCGGGGTGTTCCGCTCTAATGGCGAGAAGCCAGCGGTCACCGATACCCCGATTCCCCGGTTTGACTTACTCGATTTTGAGGCCTACTCGGAGATGTCCGTGCAATTCTCCCGAGGCTGTCCCTTCCAATGCGAGTTTTGCGACATCATCGTTCTCTATGGCCGCAAACCCCGCACCAAGTCCCCAGAGCAATTCCTAGCAGAACTCGATCGCCTCCGTGAACTCGGCTGGCAACGCAGTATTTTCCTCGTCGATGACAACTTCATTGGCAACAAGCGCAACGTTAAGCGACTGCTGCAAGCTCTGCAACCCTGGATGGTGGAACATAACTATCCCTTCTCCTTTGCCACAGAAGCCTCAGTAGATTTGGCCCAAGACCAAGAATTGATGGATTTGATGGTGGCCTGTAACTTTGGCTCCGTGTTCCTCGGGATTGAAACCCCCGATGCCGACAGCCTGGCAGTGACGAAAAAATTTCAGAATACCCGCGATCCCCTTAGTGACGCAGTCATCAACATTTCTAAGTCAGGGTTACGGGTCATGGCTGGCTTTATTATCGGCTTTGACGGGGAAAAATCCGGCGCGGGCGATCGCATTGTTGAGTTTGTGGAAAAAACCGCCATCCCCACGGCTGTCTTTAGTATGTTGCAGGCCCTCCCCGATACGGCCTTATCCCACCGCCTAGAAAAAGAAGGCCGCTTACGGGCCACCAACGGCAACATTAACCAAACCACGTTAATGAACTTTGTCCCCACTCGTCCCCTAGAAGAGATTGCGCGGGAATATATTGACGCCTTCTGGCGACTTTATGATCCTCTCGTCTTCCTCAATCGCACCTATCGTCATTTTCGCTTCCTCGGTGAAGCCACCTATCCCCATAAAGGGAAAGCCACCCGTAAAAACACCTCCTGGGTGGTCATTCGCGCTCTGCTCACCCTCTGCTGGCGACAGGGACTGGTGCGTAAGACTCGTTTTGCCTTCTGGCGTAATCTCTGGCTGATGGCTCGGCATAATCCCGGGGGAGTTAGCAGTTATCTCTCTGTTTGCGCTCAGGCCGAGCATTTCCTGGAATATCGGCAAATTGTCAAAGATGAGATTGAGGCCCAGTTGGCTGAGTATCTGGCACAAGAGAAACAGGAGGCAGCGAAAGCCGCTTCAGAACCGGTGACATCGGGGGTAGCTCGTTAATTGCCGCAGCTCGGCCATCGCTCGCTGACCGCAAAAATCCTGACCAAAGAGAGTTCGGGTGTAGAAATTCCTCTATCATTCTTAGCGAAGGAACTGCGAGACGCTCTCTATGGCTTTTGAATACCCCGACGATCTCAGATATCTCGATTCTCATGAGTATGTACGCCTCGATGGTGAAATTGCCACCATCGGGGTGAGTGCCTTTGCCTTGGATGAATTGGGCGATATTGTCTTTCTGGAACTGCCAGAAGTCGGCGATACCCTGGCTAAAGGAGAAACCTTTGCCTCCATTGAGTCGGTGAAAGCCGCCGAAGATCTCTATGCTCCCATTTCGGGAACGGTGATCGATCGCAATGAAGACGCACTGGCTTCCCCCGAAGGATTGGCAGCTGATCCCTATGGTGAAGGTTGGCTGATTAAGGTTCGCCTCGATAATCCTGAGGATGAACTCGAAGAAACTCTCAGTGCTGAGGAATATCGCGCCCAAGTTGAAGGAGAAGAGTAACTCAGTAATGGACAATTGAGTATAGGCAATTAGCTGTAGTAAAAACGTTACAGGTTAATTGATACAGCTACTTTAATTGTCCTATCTGTTGAGGCTTGGTGCTACCGTAATTGGTTTTAAGTGAATGATTGGTTATATTCTGGATTTAAGTATGACAACGTGTCATACTTAGAGATAACGATCCCAGAACAGTCAGTGGTTCTAGGGTGAGCGATTGCCCCGGAGAGAGTGATGCCGTTAACTGTCACACGCAGTTAACGAGCAAAACTACTCTTTTATTACCACGTGCGATCGCGAAGCGTGTGGGAACCACAATCGCGAAGCGTACCGGAACCGCAATCGCCCCGAACCCAATCAGCCCCTAAACTCACCATTATGGAAACCATCAACCTGAAACTCCAAGGGATGAGTTGTGCCGCTTGTGCTAACAGCATCGAGAAATCCTTATCCCGAGTCTCCGGGGTGGCGGCTTGTAGCGTCAACTTTGCCCTATCCCAAGCCACTGTTGAATATCACAGCGATAAAACCGACCTTGAACGTCTCATTGCGGTGGTTGTTGATGCCGGTTATCAGGCTCAACCCGTCACATCTCCCCTAGAAGAGAGTGACGAAGAACAAGCCGCCAATCAAGCCGAACAACGAGAACTCACTCAAAAAGTCATCGTTGGCGGTGTAGTGAGTTCCATTATCGTCTTTGGGGCCATTCCCATGATGACCGGGTTAGACATTCCCGGTTTCCCCATGTGGCTGCATCATCCCATCCTGCAACTGGTGTTAAGTCTGCCTGTCTTTGTCTGGTGTGGCAGCAAAATCTTTATTAGTGCTTGGAAAGCCTTTACCCGCCACACGGCGGATATGAACACCTTAGTTAGCGTAGGAACCATTGCGGCCTTCGTCTATTCCCTTTGGACAACCTTCTTTCCCGAATTTTTCGAGGCCCAGGGACTCCCCGTAGACTATTACTACGAGATTGCCGTCGTCATCATCACCCTGATTCTTTTGGGGAGATTGCTGGAGAACCGGGCCAAAAAACAAACCTCCGAGGCCATTCGCAACTTAATGGGATTACAGGCCAAGACGGCCCGAGTGGTTCGCAATGGCCAGGAAGAGGATATTCCCGTCGAAGCGGTAGAGATTGGTGATGTGGTGGTGGTTCGTCCCGGTGAAAAAATTCCCGTGGATGGAGAAATCGTCGAAGGACAATCCACCATTGACGAATCCATGGTCACCGGGGAATCAATCCCCGTTCAGAAAGCCTCTGGCGATGAAGTAATTGGGGCGACAATTAATAAAACCGGTAGTTTCCGCTTCCGGGCGGCCCGTGTGGGTAAAGATACGGTTTTGGCTCAAATTGTGCGCCTCGTGCAAGAGGCCCAGGGAAGCAAAGCCCCGATTCAGAAGATTGCCGATCGCGTGACGGGTTGGTTTGTCCCAGTCGTGATTGCGATCGCCATTCTCACCTTTATCCTCTGGTTCAACTTCACCGGCAATCTCACCCTAGCCACCGTCACCACCGTCAGCGTTTTGATTATCGCTTGTCCCTGTGCCTTGGGACTGGCTACCCCCACCTCAATCATGGTAGGAACTGGACTGGGGGCAGAACATGGGATTTTAATGAAAGGGGCCGACAGTTTAGAGATTGCCCATAATCTCCAAGCCATTGTCCTAGATAAAACCGGAACCCTGACCCAAGGACAGCCTACGGTGACCGATTATGTAACAGTTCAGGGAACTGAACAGGAACTGGACTGGTTACGACTGGCGGCGGCGGTGGAACGTCAATCGGAACATCCCCTGGCCGAAGCCGTGGTGAACTATGCCGAGGTCCAAGGAATTAAACAGCCGCTTCCCTCAGTGACGGACTTCCAGGCCCGCGAGGGAATGGGGGTTGAAGGAACCGTAGAGGGCCGGCGAGTGCAAATTGGGACGAGCCGCTGGATGGCGGAGTTAGGCTTAGATACTCAGGCCTTGGACGATCGCCGTCAGCAATGGCAACGACAGGCCAAAACCACCGCCTGGTTAGCCATTGACGGTTCTATTGAGGGCTTATTCGGCATTGCGGATGCCCTCAAACCCTCATCAGTGGAGGCAGTGAAGCAATTACATCGTCGGGGTTTAGAGGTGGTGATGCTGACGGGAGATAACCAGCAAACCGCCGAGGCGATCGCCCAAGAGGTGGGGATTGATCGCATTTTCGCCGAAGTGCGTCCAGATCAGAAGTGCGATCGCGTCAAAGAGTTGCAATTAGAAGGCAAAATTGTAGCCATGGTCGGCGATGGCATCAATGACGCCCCGGCCTTGGCTCAAGCGGATGTCGGCATGGCCATTGGTACAGGAACAGATGTGGCCATTTCCGCCAGTGACATTACGCTCATTTCGGGAGATTTACGGGGAATTGTCCTGGCGATCGACTTAAGCCAGGCCACCATGAACAATATCCGTCAAAATCTCTTTTTCGCCTTTGCTTACAACACGTTAGGGATTCCCTTAGCCGCAGGAGTTCTCTATCCCCTCGTGGGTTGGCTACTCAATCCTGTCTTCGCCGGTGCAGCGATGGCCTTTAGTTCCGTCTCCGTGATTACCAATGCCTTGAGACTGCGTAAGACGAAACTGGTGAGTTAGGAAAAGAAGGTAGTAGGCAAAAAGAAGGGAACAGGGAACAGGGAACAGGGAACAGGGAATAAGGCACCCCTAGCCCCTCCCACCTCTTGCCTCGGACGACCGCAATCCTCGCCGACCACAAACGCCCCTACGTCTTTTCTTTTCCCCCTACTGCCTACTGCCTGCTGCCTACTGCCTACTGCCTACTGTTGTTCATTCCAAATCCTTTGATGAAGCTTGTTGACAAAATCCTCATAACCTGTATCAGTATCGCTATTCTGGGAGCAGGAGGTGCGATGGCCATGCCGGGTTCCTCTGACGTTGATCCAGACTCGACCCAATCCCGACAGTTCGAGCAGATTGAGCAACCCCTCGGGGTAAAGGTCGCCGTGACCCTTGGCGGTTTAGCCTTGATAGGATGGGAATTGTGGTGGTTTTTGGGTCAGCGAGAACCCTCAGATTAAGGGGTTGAGAGCGAGACTATGGAGCCTGAATCTGCCCGATCATCCTATCTTCGGGAACTAGACCCGGCGACGCTTTGGGAACAACAGTCTCAGGGCGAGATTCTGCTGATTGATGTTCGAGAATCTTGGGAACATGACCAAGAAGGGATTGTGGACTCGCAACTTATCCCCTTATCGGACTTTGAGATTCAGAACTTGCCCCGCGATCGCCCCATTGTTGTGTATTGTCGTTCTGGGCAACGAACCCTAGACGCAGGACAACGATTACTAGAGGCGGGGTTTGAGGATGTTAGCCATCTTAAGGGTGGGATTCGCCGCTGGCGTTCTCAAGGCTATCCGACTCAGGGTCAAGACTCCCAAACCTCTGCCCCGCCTACGCCAATTTCTGGAGGTACGAACGAGATGGCTACTAGCAATGCAAACATGATCCGCAGTGATGCGATCGCCGGAGATTCTCCATGGCTCATCGCTCAAGAGTTGGCGGAAGCCGATTTTGGGATTTGTGATGGGCCAGATGAAACAGAAGACAGCGAGGAGGATGCTGCATCGGGAGGCTGTGCTGTCCCCAATCCCGGCGAACCGTTGACCGAATCCCCCGCCGGTGAGACAGAAGCGTCACAGCCGGCTGATCTAGGTGGGTCACAATCGTTATCCTGGGAAACAGTTACAACCCTACCGATGGCTATGGTGATTCCCGTGGCGATCGCCATTACCGTCCCAGCGGTTTGGATTATTGTCAAACGACGCTCAAACAGCCATCTTTAAAGGGTTTTCGTCCCCTTCGTCCTTTTTGTAGGTTTTAATCTATGCGCAAACGCTCTCAACCCTGGATTCAGCGAAAATCACGGTTTATCATTGCAGCCATCTCAGCCCTAGGGGCAGTTATCACGGCGTATCTAGCCATTACGGCTTTTGCCGATGTTTCTGCCGCCTGTCCCACGGAAGGCTGCGATAAGGTCTTATCGAGTCCCTATGCAGTGGTCTTTGGTTTACCCCTGGCCCTGTTTGGTTTCTTAGCCTATGTAGCGATGGGGGTGTTTGCCGTGGCCCCTTGGCTGATTAACCCGGAGACCCATAAATCCCAGCGTCGAACCGTGGAGGATTGGACCTGGCGATTTCTGCTCATGGGGAGTGTCGCCATGGGGGTGTTCAGTCTCTATCTCATGTACATCATGGTATTTGAGATCCAGGCTTTTTGTCTGTACTGTGTGGCCTCCGCCATTTGTGCCCTGGCCTTGTTAGGACTGACGCTTGTCGGCCAAGATTGGGACGATATTGGGCAGGTTTTCTTTACCGGGGTTATCGTCGCCTTTATTACCTTTGTTGGGTCCCTGGCCATCTACTCTCCCATCCATAGCCCTACCGCAGAGACCCAAACCAGTAGCGGTTACGCCATTACCACCACCTCAACCCCTGATAGTATCGCCCTGGCGCAACATCTGCGAGACAGTGGCATCACCATGTATGGGGCCTTTTGGTGTGATTTCTGTCTGCGGCAAAAACAACTATTTGGCCGGGAAGCGGCTGAAGCCCTCGACTACGTTGAATGTGACGAGAATGGGGTGAATCCCGATCCCGCCGCTTGTCAGGCTGCCGGGATTCAGAGTTATCCTTCCTGGGAGATTGATGGACAACTGCAAGCTGGCATGATCCCCTTAGAGGAGTTAGCGGATTTGTCAGGATATACCGGTTCTCGGGATTTTTAAGCCAGTTCACGAGTTTATATCAAGTCCGGCTAATCGCCTATGGTATATAATCAGTGTGGTGGCAGACTAAGGATAAAAGGATAAACGAGCATGGGACGGCGACTTAACCTAGAAGCTCATTTGAGCACCGAAGAACTAGAAAAGCGTTACCGAGGCGCTAAAAGTGGGATTGAGCGGGGGCATTATCAGCTAATCTGGCTGCTGCAACTGGGTAAGACGACGGCTGAGGTCTCAGAGGTGACCGGCTATAGCCGAAATTGGATTTATGAAGTAGTCAGGAGCTATAACCATCAGGGGCCAGAGTCCCTGGGAGACCAGCGGCGACACAATCAGGGCCATGGTCACCTGATTCTCGACGATGAGACTCAAGCCTTATTGTGCCAAGCTCTGCAGCAAGACCCTCCCGAGGGTGGATTCTGGAATGGACGCAAGGTGGCCGACTGGCTTAGCGAGCGCTTAGACCGTCCGGTTCACCGCCAACGGGGCTGGGAGATTCTCAAGCAGATGGAGTTCTCCCTGAAAGTCCCTCGTCAAGAGCATCAACAGTCCGCCACTGAAGAGGAGCAGCGGCAGTGGGAAAAAAAAGCTGCACCAGCAACTCGCGGCAATCCGACGCGACCATCCCGATGCCGACGTTCAGCTATGGGCCATGGACGAACATCGCCTAGGGCTTCATCCCATCAGGCGTCGCCGCTGGGTCAATAAATGGCATGAGTCGCCCAAAGCTCAGGTTCGCATTCGCTATGAGTGGTTTTGGCTCTATGGGTTTGTCCATCCCCACAGCGGTGAGACCTATTGGTGGCTGCTGCCTCGGGTCAATATCGAGCTGTTTAATCGAGCCTTAGCTGATTTTGCCCAGCACTTTGACATTGGACCCGAACGACAAGTCGTGCTGGTTTTAGACCAAGCCGGGTGGCATATCTCAAAAGAGGTGGTCTTACCCGAAGGCTTACACCTAGCCTTTCTGCCCTCTTACTCCCCCGAGATGCAACCGGCAGAACGACTCTGGCCAGTTGTCAACGAAGCCGTAGCCAACCGAGTGTTTGAGACCTTAGAGGACTTACTCGACCAGGTAGAGCGACGCTGTGTCCAACTGCTAAACCAGCGCGATTTCATCTCGGGGTTGACCCAGTTTCACTGGTGGGAGGCATACCAATGCTAAGTATGGCTAATTAACCGGACTTGATATTAGCCGTTGTTTCGCGACTTGCCAGAGGGCTTCGAGTTCCTCGACGCTATAGTCGGAGAGGGGGCGATCGCAGGCGGCTTCAACTTGGGTAAAGCGGGCCAGGAAACGCTCATGAGTCCCTTGAAGGGCCGCTTCCGGGTCGAGGTCATACCAACGGGCTAAGTTGACGAGAACAAACAGTAAGTCTCCGAGTTCCTCCTCTTGCCGTTGACGACTTTCCTGGGTGATCGCCTCCTTAAACTCCCCGAGTTCTTCATCAAACTTAGTCCAAACATCCTCAACCTTCTCCCACTCAAAGCCCACCTCTGCAGCTTTTTTCGAGATTTTCTGACTCGCCATGAGGGGAGGCAACGTCCGAGCATAACGGGCTAATTTAGAACTCAGTTTTGTTTCATCGTCTCCCTTCTCTGCGGCTTTAATCGCCTGCCAATTCTGCCGAACCTCCTCTGAGGTATTGGCTTCAGTGTCAGCAAAGACATGAGGATGGCGACGAATCAATTTATCGGTAATTCCCTGGGCTACCTCCGCCAAGGAAAAATCCCCAGCTTCCTGAGCGATTTGGGCCTGTAACACCACCTGGAGTAACAAGTCTCCCAACTCCTCAGAAATATGCTCAGAATCACCGCGACGAATGGCATCGACGCTCTCATAGGCTTCTTCAATGATATAGGGGATCAAGCTTTCGTGGGTCTGTTCTAAGTCCCAAGGACAGCCCCCATCGGGGTCTCGTAACTGGGCAACCACAGCAATGAGTTGTTCAAGGGCGGTGAGGGATTGAGATGGATTGGAGGGGCGATCGCTCATATAGCAACAATTGGTCTGAATGGGACAAAAAACGGGGGAAAAGAAGGCAATAGGCAATAGGCAATAGGCAATAGGCAACAGGTGGGGGATTCTCTCCCAACTCAGAGTCCTAAGTCAAGCTTCGAGCGCTCATAGGTCGTTAAAAGACCTGTTGAACTTGATACTGTAACGTTTGGTTAAAACCTCTTGCATCTTCTAGTCCCGCTTCCTATAGTAGTAATCAGAAGCAAATACAACGCTTCTGAAACAGATAACACGCAGCGCAGTCCACATTAGTTTAAAGAGGTAAACACGCTGTTAATTCTAACATCTGTTCAACTCCGACAAATAACGGCATCCGCCCAAGCGACTGAAATTTCCACCACCTAGTTGACTGGGAGCAATGCAGCGTCAACCCTTTCTGGGAAGATTGGCCGATTGCACCTCCAAATTGTCTTTAGAAACATGGGGAAATCACTCGTCCGACTGGTCTGGATGCTGTTGTTGTTTTGATAGGGTGAAAGAGGACGACGATTAGCCTTTCATCTCTATGAGTTCAAAACAAGCCGCTTGGTCAAATGCGGTGACCCAAGTTGGCCAGGAGTTTGATTCTACCCCCTTAGAATTACTATCCGGCCAGGTTCCCGCCACACTTCAGGGAACCTTGTATCGTAACGGTCCGGCCCGACTTCAGCGGGGCGATCGCCATGTGGGCCATTGGTTTGACGGCGACGGGGCCATTCTCTCCGTCGGGTTTAGCAATGGCCAGGCTAAAGGTCAATATCGATTCGTACAAACCGCCGGCTATCAAGCCGAAGCCGAAGCTGGAACCCTTCTCTATGGCGGCTATGGAACCCTCGCCCCGGACTCTCTCCTCACCCGTTGGCGGAAATCCCCCAAAAACGCCGCCAATACCTCCGTTTTAGCCCTACCCGATCGCCTCCTGGCCCTGTGGGAAGGCGGAAAACCCCATGTTCTCAATCCCAAAACCCTCGACACCCTGGGATTAGAAGAGATTGACGTTCCTACCTACTCGGCCCATCCCAAATGGGATTATCACAGTGGCGAGATTTTCAACTTCGGCATCGACTATGGCCGGCAGAATCGCCTACGTCTGTTCGTCTGCGACAGCCAGGGAACCCTAAAACGCCAGGGCCACCATCCCCTAGAACAGATCTCTCTGATTCATGACTTCGTTCTCGCCGGGGACTATCTCGTCTTTTTCCTTCCCCCCCTAGAGGTTCCCCTGTTGCGGATTCTCTTCGGCCTGACAACAATTAAGGACGGGTGTCGCTGGGTTCCAAGACTGGGAACCCAAATCCTGATTTTCGACCGCCACAGCCTCAATCTGGTCGGTCGTAGCGAAGCCGAACCCTGGTTTCAATGGCATTATGGCAACGGATATGTCAACGAAGCCGGTCATATCGTGGTGGATGTGGTGCGTTATCCCGACTTCGCCACCAACCAACGACTTGCCGAAATTGCCACCGGTTACACCGACACCACCGCCGAAGCCCACCTCGATCGCCTCATTCTCGACCCCCAAACCGGTAAAATCTTAGCCACTGAGTCCTTGTGCGATCGCTCCTGCGAATTTCCCAGCGTCGCCCCAGATCAGCTAGGCCGCAACGCCTCAGCCCTGTATCTTTCCCTACATCGCCCCAACGTTGACACCGCCCAAGACCTCTACGGGGCGATCGGGCGTTACGATGTCCAGCAAGGAACCCTAGATAGTTTCGACTTTGGCGAGGGCCGCTATCCCGTAGAACCCATCTACGCCCCCAACGGCGAAGGAGGCGGCTGGCTGCTGACGGTAGTTTATGATGGCGAGGGCGATCGCTCGGAAGTCTGGGTATTCAACGCCGCCCACCTAGACGAACCCGTTTGTCGCCTAGGCTTACCCAAAGTCATCCCCATCGGCTTCCACGGAACCTTCAGCAATACGTTAAATTAAGAAACGCAGCCAAAAATCAGCAAGAGCCGGAAGAGGGCGCGCCACTTGCGGTACGCCCCTACCCCGGAAGGGCGACCACAAGGGGAAGGGCGCGCCACTTGCGGTACGCCCCTACGTCTTCCCTCTATTCCCTGTTCCCTGTTCCCTGTTCCCTGTTCCCTGTTCCCTACCATGACCTCCCCCGAACCTCAACCCAGCTTCGTCAAACTCGCCATGCGGAATATGGTCCGCAAAGGTGGAAAATCTCTCTATCACTTCTTTCTAACCACCTTCGGACTTCTCGCCCTGCTGGTAGGACTCGCCTATCTAACCCACTAATCCCCTCATGGCCATTCTCCTTGATTTGAGCGTCCAACAGCCCGAAGAACTGGCCCAAGGAGATGGCCAGTCCTTCGCCAGCGAAGCCATGTGGTGCGATCGCCTCCAAGCCTGGCTAGAAGACCTCTCCCCCGACGAAATCCCCCAGGGACAGCATCCTCCCCTCGGCTACGAACTCTGCTTGCGGTTCACCGATGACACCGAAATTTGTCAGCTAAATCGTCAGTACCGACACAAAGACCAGCCGACAGATGTGTTAGCGTTTGCAGCAATGGAGTATGAAATACCGCAGATCGGTGCAGCCTTACCGCTATCTCTCGGGGATATCGTCATCTCCCTCGATACCGCTCAACGACAGGCGCAACGCCTCGGTCATTCATTAGACAGCGAGTTAACATGGTTGGCGGCCCATGGCTTCCTGCATCTATTGGGATGGGATCACCCCGATGATGAGAGTTTAGCGGTGATGCTTCAGCGTCAGGTGCAGCTACTCGCTTGTGTCGAAATAGCTGTTAACCTTGATCTGCCTCTGATTCTCTCCAAGACCCCTTCCTAGGATTGTGTAGGATGAATCTAAATCTTTTTGAGGCTATCGCCGAACGTCCCAAGACTCGCTATCCCATGTCCCCCGGTGCGCCGAATCCGACTCCCAAGAATAAGGCTTATGAGCGTCAGTTATCCTGGCAAGTCGCCCACAGTCTCTGGGGCAGCTTCCGTTATGCGACTCAGGGGATTCGTTATGCCTTTGTTACCCAGCGTAACTTTCGCATCCATGTCCTGATTGGGTCGATCGCCATCGGTTTAGGACTCTCCCTAAACCTCGAAGCCGTCAAAATGGCCGTGATCGCCCTAACCATTGGTGTCGTGTTAGCCCTAGAACTGATTAACACCGCCATCGAGTCCGTGGTGGATCTGACCGTAGAACAGAGTTATCACGACTTAGCGAAAATCGCCAAAGACTGTGCCGCTGGGGCCGTCTTGGTGGGGGCGATCGCCTCCCTCATTGTCGCCCTTTCCCTACTCATCCCCCCCCTCTGGACTCGCCTCTATGTCCTGCTAGGCTAGATCCCATCCTGTTAGTTCTACCCCTATCTCGCCCCTACCGCCCATGATCATCGTCATCGACAATTACGACAGCTTCACCTACAACCTGGTTCAATATCTCGGAGAACTCGGGCAAACCCAACCCGTCGCCGCCGAGATTCAGGTCTATCGTAATGACTGCATCAGCATTGAGGAAATTCGTCAACTCAATCCCGATGGTTTAGTCATTTCCCCAGGGCCCGGTCGTCCCGAGGATGCTGGGGTGTCGTTGGCGGTGATTGAGGAGTTGGGGCCCACCTTGCCCATTTTGGGAGTCTGTCTGGGCCATCAGAGTATGGGCCAGGTATTTGGCGGTCAAGTGGTCTCGGCCGGGGAACTGATGCACGGAAAAACCTCCCCCATTTACCATAACAATCAGGGAGTGTTTGCCGGTTTAGAGAATCCCTTTACCGCAACCCGCTATCATAGTCTGGTCATTGATCGCGCCACTTGTCCCGAGGTCTTAGAGATTACCGCCTGGGTCGAAGATGGCACGATTATGGGCGTGCAACATCGTGAGTATCCCCATATTCAAGGGGTACAGTTTCATCCAGAGAGTATTTTGACCGGATCGGGGAAGGCGTTGTTGCATAATTTCTTGGTGAGTCTCAAACAGGCCGCAACGGTCTAGGTATCAGAGTATGAAACGGCGACAACTGATTCGGTATTTGCAAGTGGGGGCGATCGCCACCACCGTCACAGGCTTAGCTGGGAGAGGACGGGCCCAATCCCCAAGCCAGGGCCGACTGGAAATTGAATTTTTTGGTCACACCTGTTTCCGCTTTACTGGGGGAGGCCGGCGGGTTCTCACCAACCCCTTCCGCCCCGGAGGCTGCACAGCGGGCTATCCTGAACCCAATGTTGAAGATACGGATGTGGTTCTCGTCAGCAGTTTTCTCCTCGATGAAGGGGATGTTGAGAATGTCCCGGAGAACAAATTGCTGTTTGAGTCCGGGATTTTCCAACTGCAAGGAATGCGATTTGAGGGGATTCCCATCGCCCACGATCGCCTCAACGGACGGCGTTTTGGCACCAATATGATGTGGCGTTGGCAACAGGGAGGCCTCAATATCGTCCATCTCGGAGGGGCAGCGGCCCCCATCGGCAACGAACAGCGGATTCTCCTAGGCCGTCCTGATGTGGCCTTGATTCCCGTGGGAGGGGGCGACAAAGCCTATAACCCCGAAGAAGCCAAGGCGGCCATTGACCGTCTCAATCCCCGCATCATCATCCCCACCCATTACCGTACCGCCGCCGCTGATGATGAGTTCTGTGATATCAAGCCCCTCGAAGACTTCCTTAATCTCATGGGAGATACCTCCACTCGTCAACAGTCAGACAATCGTATTGTCCTCACGCCACAGGATCTCCCTCAGGGCGATCGCCTCATTCAAATTCTCACCTCTCCCTTGTCGTAAGTCCCTCCCTGCTGCTGATGTCCCATCTCCACGTCCAACGTCGCCAACAACTCCTGACTAAACTGAATCAGGGAACCGCCATTTTTAGAAGTGCCCCCATGGCGGTAATGCACAATGATGTTGAATACACCTTCCGCCAAGATAGCGACTTTTTCTATCTCACGGGTTTTAACGAACCCGACGCCGTCGCCGTTCTCGCCCCCCACCATGATGAGCATCAGTTTATCCTCTTTGTCCGTCCCAAGGACTTAGAACGAGAGATTTGGTCAGGTTATCGGACTGGAGTTGAGGCGGCCCAGGAGAAGTATGGGGCTGATGTGGCCTATGACATCGCGGAATTGGACGAGAAGCTACCGGAGTATTTGAAAGGGGGCGATCGCATCTACTACCACCTCGGACGAGACGAAACCTTCAACAATCGCATCCTCCGTCATTGGCGCAAACAACTGGCCCTCTACCCCAAACGAGGGACTGGCCCGACTGCCCTAGAAGACCCTAGCCCCCTCCTCCACCCCCTACGGCTGGTCAAAACCCCCGAAGAACTGCAATTGATGCGTAAAGCGGCTGACATCGCCGTTGACGCCCATAACCTGGCCCGGGACATCGCCCGCCCCGGACGCTACGAATACGAAGTGCAAGCAGAGATGGAACGGTTGTTCACCCTCAACGGTGGCAGTCCCGCCTATCCCTCCATCGTCGCCTCCGGGGGAAACGCTTGCATCTTGCATTACGTCGAGAACAACCGTCAGATGGAAGAGGGCGATTTACTGCTCATTGATGCCGGCTGTTCCTATCAGTATTACAACTCAGATATTACCCGCACCTTTCCCATTTCTGGTAAATTTTCCCCAGAACAAAAAATCATCTATGAACTCGTCTTAGATGCCCAAAAACAGGCAATTGAAAAAGTCCGACCCGGCATGGCCTACAACGAACATCACGACACCGCCGTACGCGTCATAGTCGAAGGCTTACTAGATTTGGGCTTACTCTCCGGCGACCCCGACGAACTCATCGAAGCCCAACAATATAAACCCTTTTATATGCACAAAACGGGACATTGGCTAGGGTTAGATGTCCATGATGTAGGGGTCTATCAACATGGAAAAGATAACTGGCATATCCTCCAACCGGGAAATGTCCTCACCGTTGAACCGGGTATCTATATTTCCCCCTACATCCAACCCGCCAGCCGCGAGGTAGATGACGTTACCATCGAACAACCTCCCATTGACCCAAAATGGCATGGAATTGGGGTGCGAATTGAGGATGATGTCCTCGTCACTGAATCAGGGTGTGACATTCTAACCGCCGGCGTTCCCAAATCCGTGGAAGCCATGGAACGATAATGACCTGTAACTGATGCCCTATCCCACATTTAATGTCCTCCTTTTCTATCAACCTCCAGGGTCGGTTCATCGTCCGACCATTATTTCTGAGAATGAGATTTTATGTGGGGCAACTTTCAAAACTGAGTATCGATTTAATCGACTCAAACAACTCGAAGCCCCCATCGGAACCTATGATATTGCCCCTCTCCTTGCCCAAATTCCGGCGGCCCAATATCCTGAATTAGTCGTGGTTCGGGCCGATGCCACTCGTCTGAACTTCCCCACTAACTTACACCTCTTAACCTGTCCTAAATTACTGATTGTCGGGGATACGCAACATTTAGAAACCCCCATCCGCGCCCTAACGGATTATGCCGTTCAGGAAGGCTTCGATTTCGTGATGTCTGACCATAAACGGCAGCATCTTCATTTTTTCCAAGAAGCGGGTTGTAAAAACGTATTTTGGCTCCCTGGCTTTAACATTTACCCCCACCCTCAACCCCCTTGTCCCCGCCCAGACTATCCAGTGTCCTTTGTTGGACAAATTGGCCCCTTACATCCCTATCGCTATCATATTCTCGATGAAATGACCGCTCAGGGAATCCCCCTAGAGACCTTTAGTGGCAGTCAGGAAAAGGCCGCTGAAGTCTATGCTAAAAGTCAGATTAACCTCAATGTGAGTCTCAATGGGGACTTGAATATGCGGGTGTTTGAGGTGTTGTCTAGTGGCGGGTTTTTGTTGACGGACAAACTCAAACCGGAAGCGGGGTTAGAGGCATTATTTGAGGTGGGCAACCATCTGGAAACCTATGACAGTAAAGCGGACTTATATCAAAAAATACAGTATTATCTTCAGCGTCCTGAACTGACGCAACAGATTGCCCAAGCGGGTTGTGAATTATTTTGGCAACAGCATCAGCCAGAACAGAAAGTTCAACAGCTTTTAGACCATCTCCAGGGTCGTTTGTTGCCGAATTTCTATCACGCTGCCTCTGATTTACGCAGTCAGTTTGTCACCAGTCAGGATACGGGCGATCGCCATCAGCATATTGCCATTTATGAGTATATCCAAGAGCAACATCGGCAAATTCCCAAGCTAAATCTCATCATTTGGGGAGACTGTGATCCCCGCTTGATTGCCGATGTGGTGGACTTATCTCGCTTGCACATTTATCTGGTGTTTCCTAATGGCAAAACCGCCACCCCGCCTCAACTGATACAAGACTGCCAATTGGGCGATCGCATCGAATGTCTAACCCCCTCAGACTTAGTCCACCATCCTGAGTTCCGAGAACTTACCGTCGATAATCTCAGCCATCAAACCATGTTGCTGGTGGATATTAACTTCTTTAAAACCGGCCAGTTAATTCCACTTCTGAAATCCATCTTAGCCCATACCTTGGTCCTAACCTGTCCCCAAGGGTCTCCTAGTCCAGACCTCATAGATGCCTTAAATCAGGAACTTTTTAAATACTACTTCTTCCAGGTTTCTTTTGACCCCCTAGCCTATCGCCTCAATGTCATTACCCAATTTAACCCCGGTTTTCAGTCTCTCTTAGATATCGTTAGCAACTATCAAAAGAATCCAGGCGATCGCCAGGCCCTCTATCTCGTCCGACAACTCCGAAAAGCCGTCACCCAGCAATGGTTAAATCTTGCCTATGCCGAACTCCCTGACCAAATTGATGGACAACTGGGGGACTTACATTCAGCCCTCCTAGAGAGTGCCTTACGCCAAGACTCTCTCGACGAAGACGACCGGAGATTTTTCGAGAAACTCAAACAACTGTTTAGCCCCAAAACCCCCGAAAACCGTCTCTCCCAAGCCTTTCTCGCCGCCACCCTCTACGGCTATCCCCATCAATTCCCCGTTCCCTATCACGACCTCCCCTTTCCCGGCTGGCTAAACGAATTTCTCCTGGCCTATGTTCTATCCATGCCCCGAATTTTCCAAGACCCCGGCGATACAGAAAAGTATCATACTCACCTAGAGAATTGGCTTAGCTATCTGCATCAAAACATCCTCAGTCATCCCAATAGTCCCAGTTGGCAGGCCGTCAACGAAGTCTTTGCCGAACGGGTGAATTGCACGCCTTTATATTTCAGCCAACGCAGTCCCCTACGACTCCAAAAGAAACGGTCCGACCTCCTCGAACAAATCCTCTACCAACAGCGATCGCCCCTCAGTTATAAATTCCCCCCTCGTCCCCCCCGAACCAAAATTCGCCTCGGGGTTTTGGCCAACAACTACAGAGACAACCCCCAAACCTACTACAACCTAGCCTGTATCAAAGACCTCGATCGCAGTCAATTTGAGATTTACCTCTATAGCCTTCAGATTCGCAAAGACGCCTACGAAGACTACTGCTGGAGTTACGCCGACGAAGTGGTCCCCCTAGGCCATCTAACCCTCTTGCAACGAGTCCACACCATCCGTTCCGACGACCTCGATATTCTGCTAATTGGCAGTAACCTTGTCACTCGGTCATCCCCCCTGGCCTTCCTCTCCTGCTATCGTCTCGCCCGCCGTCAGATCACCAACCTCTCCTGTTTAACCACCACCGGAATGCGGCATATTGACGCTTATATCGCCGGAACCCTCACCGCCAACCATCCCATCGACCATAGCGAAACCCTCCTCACCCTAGAGGGGTCAGGACTCTGTTTTGACCTCCCCAAAGACAAACCCGAGTTAACCGTCAAAATCGAGCGATCGCAGTGGAATCTACCCGATAACACCATCGTCTTCAGTTCTGCCGCCCATTTCCGAACCCTACATCCCGAAGTTCGTCAAACCTGGGCCAAACTCCTCGCCACCACCCCCAACAGCATCCTCGTCATCCATCCTTTTGGCGACGAGTGGACGCGACATCCCGAACTAGAAATGCCGTTCTTCCGTCAAATGCAGGAGATCCTACGACAACACCAAGTCCCCCTCAACCGCTTTCTCCTTGTCAAACCCCTCCCCAGTTCCAGTGACCTCCAATATCTCCTACAACAAACCGATATTTACCTAGACTCCTTTCCCCAATCCCAAGCCATATCCGTCCTCCAGCCCCTACAACTCGGACTTCCCCTCGTCAGCCTCGAAACCCCTCAACGACATCTCTGCCAAGGGGCCGCCCTCCTCCGAGAACTGGGACTTGATGACCTAGTTACCAAAACCCCCGACGACTATCGACAACTGGCCCACCAACTGGCCACGAACGCCAACCTAAGACAGCAAACCCAGCAACAACTTCAACAAAAAATGGCCACCACCCCCCCCTTCCTCAACAGCCAACAGTTCGCCCAAAAACTCGGCCACCTCTACCAAAACCTCCTATAGTTATCCCGGAAGAGGGCGAACGTTCGCCCCTACATCTTCCTCTGTGTCCTCTGTGACTCTGTGGTTCCCCATCTTCCCTCAAAACACCACCACCGACTCCCCCCTAGCCCGCCTCATCCACTCTGCCAAAACCTGCCGCCGTCGTTGCCGCAAACTTGAATCAAAATAACTCTCAAAGATGGTCTGAACAATCGGTAAGTCTTCCTCAGGATACGCAGTTCCCGCGAGACCTAAAAGAGTTTGATGGGAAATAAAATAGGGTTCCGGAATCGCGACAACTGGCAAACTTGTATATCCTAACTCCACTAAGGCGATCGCCCGATGTTTTCCTGCTTCGATATAAAATAAAAAATCATTATTTTTTAATAAAAAATAGCCACAAATATGCGTGTTTGGATAGCCATATTTTTGAGGTTGATATCCTTGAGCTTTAATCGAATTAAAAGTTGTTATCAACCTTAACTTTTCATGATTTAATTTTTCCGACATGACCGGACCCAAATGCTGATTCAGATACTGTTTACGATATTTGACATCTAGTTTAGGCGCAATAAAAAAGTGCCAAGGAAACTCCAACGAGTCCCAATGCCGTTTATCAGATCCAAGTGTCAACGCCTCCAGAGTATTTTGGGGCTGGTAATTTCGGTAAAACTCATCCAAACTAGCCTCAACTTCAAAAAAATCAAGAAATGGATGTTCTGCCTTCATATACCGCCAACCATACCCCCAAACACACTTTTCAATGGGGACATGAAAATAAAACCGATGGGAATCACGGGCAACCGCCAACAGACCAATATCATTAAACTCAATTGGCTGTCCCTGATTATAGAGTTTTCTCGGCTTTTTGTTTTCCATAAATAATCACTGAATCCAGGAGGCTAATAAGGATTTGCGCCGTTGTCTGATACCTTCATTAAAATATCCATCAAACATGGTTTTTACAGTTGGTAAAATCCTGCGATCGTAAACCTTCCCTGCCAATAACTCAAGATGCTGATGTGAAATCAGTCGTGGCATTCGAGGGACAAAGATACTAAAGGTTGCAGGCAAACTGGTGTATCCAAGCTTCAGCAACGCCGCCGCGCGATGTTTACCGGCACCGATATAAAACAGAAAGTCATCATCCTGAACCATGAAATAGCCCCGAATATGGTCATGTTCACCGTTGCCTCCCTGATAGCCAATCTCTTGAATTGACGTTAATACTGTGCTAAGCCTCCGTTTTTCACGGTTTAACCGTTCCAGGCTGACGGGGCCATAATGTTGAGTTCCACCATCCTCTATGAAGGGATGTTGTTCTGGTTTTTTTGGAGGTTTAATGGTACAACGCCAAGGAACAAATAGGGACTCCCATCCCCCATGTCCTGGCTGTAGTATGACAGCTTCCAACGCACTTTGAGGACGGTAACGATAGTAAAACGTATCTAAAAACTCTTCTTGCCCGAACGCATGAAAAAAAGGATGTTCCTCCGGTGTATAGCGCCAGCCATATCCCCAAATACACTTCTCTAGGGGAACCTGAAAGCAAAATTCATAGGCATCATGGGCAAACCCCAGAAACCATACATCTTTTAATGTGATCAGATTCCCATTATTATACGTTTTATGAGCAATCTCTTCTGACAAATTCATTCCTGAATATCTATTTATAATGACTAATAGGAGGCAAAAGGGCTAAGGTAACCCCTTAGAGAATCTCGTCTCCCGGTTACTCAATCCCTGGCTGCGATTCAGACTGAGCTAAACGCAGCCATTCCGATAACGCGGCCTTGCGTTGTTGGCGCAGAGACGCATCAAAATAACTGTCAAAAATTTGTTGAGCTGTTGAGCGCTGTTCCACATCGTACGCCACACCGGTTAAGAAGTCCAGATGCCAAGGAGACACGAGACGAGGCATCCGAGGCACAATGGAGGTGAAGGTTGCCGGCAGCGTCTGAGAGCCTAACTCCACTAGGGCCGCCGCGCGATGCTGGCCATTCACAACCAAGAAACGAAAATCCTGGTCATTGACCAAAAAATAGCCAAAAATATGTTGGTCAGGAGAGGCATAATAACTGGTCATATAGCCCATATTACGAATTGACGCAATTACCTCTCGCAGCCTGAATTTTTCTAAATTCAGCCGTTCCAAACTCACCGGACCACAATGGGGGCGGCCATGTTCTGGCCCCAACTTATTTTCTCCGGTAAAGGGGGTGGGTTTAATATCAACCCGCCAAGGGGTTTCTAGGGAATCCCACCGCTGTTGCTGGGGGGCCAGAGTCAACGCCTCCAGGCAATTTTCAGGACGATACTCGGTATAAAAATAATCTAAGCTCTCCTCACAGGTAAAAAAGTTATTGAGAGGATTTTCTCCCTTGACATAATGCCAGCCATAGCCCCAAATACATTTGTCAATGGGAACTTGAAAATAAAACTGATGCGCATCCCGAGCCGTTGTAATAATCCTGACATCATCCAAGTCAATCGGTTTTCCCCGTTGATATACATTGAGGCTATGGGAGTCTTCCAAGACCTCTTTCATCCGTGGGTTATCGATTGGATTGATCATGACCAAAATTTCGATGAGTAGAACCGAGAGTTAGCAAGACAGAGAACAGCCCCCATCTCCGACGTTCTCCAGGGCGACGGAGAGCAATTGAGGCTGGGGGCTGAAACTCGCAGATGCACGGGATATCCCTAATTAGAACAAGGCAACTTGATCATCACCAATCGCTTGCGTGGTGACGAAGTCATTTGCTACGCTACCGCCAACTTCACCCGTCAAGTTTACACCAGGTAAACGAGCGATGAGTTTCGCGTGACCTTCAAAACCAAGGTAGAGTCCTTGTGCTTCGAGATCGAAGAAGAGCTGACCGTTCTCACTGAAATCAATTTCGTTCGCATCAAAGGTATCATTTGAGCCAACACCTCGAACAAAGGACTCATAGAAGTAGCCTGAACCATTGAGTACATTGTCGAAATCACTGTAGTCTACACCACCACCAGAACCAGCACCAGAACCATTAGCAATCACGCCATAGAGTGCGCCTTGGCTGCGGAATAGTTTAACAGACTCAGATGTGATGCTGAACTCACTGCTGTCGAGGACAATTTGGTCGCGGCCCACTTGGAAGTTGTTGAGGGTATCAATCCCCACAGCCCCCGAGAAGACCCCTTTCGTGAAGCTCGTACCGCTCGACGCTCCATCGGTACTGGTTCCATTGGCACCGATAAACTGACCATTACTGCCCACAAGCAGGGTACTGCTACTGAGACCGGTTCCGACATTGATATCGGAGGTTCCACTGCTACCGAGGCTCAGGAAGCCGCCGGATTGGAAGGAACGGAACGACTTCTGTAACGAGAAGCCGGTTTCAAAGGCGGAGCGGAAGAGAACCCGGTTGTTACCCCCCTTGCTCAAGTCAATGAAGTCACCATTGCTAATGGACGAGAAGTTTAACGCAATGCTGGACGCCGTCGCTCCCTGAATTTGGAAACCGTTGTAGGTGCTGCTGGACGGCTCAAACTGGACTGCACCGCCATAGATGACATCATTACCAATGCCAGCGGTAATCCTATCACCAAAGCCTGCCCCTTGCATGACGTTGTTACCGCCGCTGACGCTGATGTTCAGGCTCACGGAAACGGAACTGCTGAAGGAGGCACTGCTACTGAAACCGAGGAAGTCATTGCCCTCACCACCAGTGATGGAGATAGCCTCTTGTTCGGCTTCAGGATTGCCCTCATCATCAAGCGCAGCACTGAGGTCATTGAGGATGATTTGGTTGTCACCAGATAACGCCGTGAAGCTTGCTCCCGAGTAAGCCAGACCGACGTTAACCGTGTTGGAGATACCACCGAGGAGGATTTGACCGCCCTGGAAGACGTTGGTGACGTTGATGCTAGAGGATTGACTTTGGCTGAAGTCAAAGATACCCCCTTGGCCCAGGGTGAGCGCCGTCAAGGTGTTTTTACCCAGACCGGCTTTACCGGCTTGAAGCCGACCGAAGACGGAACCACTGATGTTAAATTCATTTTCACCGCCACCGAAGGTCATGACCCCAGTTTCGGAGATACAGTCAGACCCAGAGAGATTGACGGTGTTGTTGCCAT
This sequence comes from Sodalinema gerasimenkoae IPPAS B-353, assembly GCF_009846485.1. GTDB lineage: Bacteria > Cyanobacteriota > Cyanobacteriia > Cyanobacteriales > Geitlerinemataceae > Sodalinema > Sodalinema gerasimenkoae. The sequence continues at coordinate 3,773,433 of NZ_ML776472.1, read as the reverse complement.
CCCCAGCCGTGACGTTGCCACTGACGGTGCTACCGACGTTAATCGTGTTGTCACCATCGCCGGCATCAACGCTACCCGAGACATTGCCCAGGTCGAAGAAATCATCGCCACTACCGGTTTTGGTAACGCCGGATGCGTCGTCGGTAATCTGGATGAAGTTAGCGCGATTGCTGTTGATGACAATCCCACCCGTTTTCAAGGAGACGGAGCGACTTTGCTCGCCCGTGAAGAAGAAGTTTCCGTCTCCTTGCGCCACGTCTTGAGCGCCAATGGTGACGGCAATGTCACTCCTGCCTGCATTGACACCAATGTAGGTGTTGACACTGGCACCAGAGAGGTCAGCTTGAATGTACTGGTTAGCAGTGAATAGGAAGGTATTGTTACCGCCATTGCCTTCGGGGCCACCAATGAGGGTATCTCCAGGACCACTTTTGCTGGCATCGAGAGTGTCATCTCCGGGTCCACCAATCAGGACGTTGTTGCTCTCTTCCCCTTCTGCCAGTTCAGTATCACCCAATTCAGCGGTGATGCTGTTGCTTCCGGCGTTACTGCCGGTCGTAAAGTCGTTGCCGCCCCGTAGGGTGTTGCCAACACCAATGCCAATGATGGTGTTGTTACCGAAGTCACTCGTCATGGTGGGGTTGTCGCCCCAGAACTCGGAGTCGCTACCGGCCAGCATTAAGGTATCACTACCTTTGTCACCGAAGGCTTTGATTTGTGCGGGAAGCGGCAACCCAGCGCCACCGGTTCCGATGAGGAAATCATTACCAACACCGCCAAAGAGGGAGACCCCGATGCCGACATTGATGCCAATGGCGAGGGTATCGGCACCCGCGTTGCCAAACAGTTGGTGATTGTTACCACCGGCGACATAGAGGTAGTCATCTCCGGCATCACTGCCGCTAAAGCCGCCTTCTAAGTTGGCATCACCGATGAGGACGGCCCCATCAACTTGGCTGCCCTGAACTTCGAGGCTGTCCGACCCCTGACCTCCTGCGAGGATAGGGTTATCGGCGGTACTGTCGCTACCGACGGCGACGTGGTCATCATCCTGTCCACCGTAGAGGCTATCGGGACGCTCGATACTGATGGAGAGGAGACTATCGAGGCCGGTGTTGCCGAAGAGGTAGTTGTTCCCTTCGGGACCACCGACGATGTAGTCATCGCCGCCACGGCCGGCCATGGTGTCACCACCCACGAAACCGAGAAGGGTGTCATTACCGCCACCACCGACGAGGATGTTTTTGCCCCCTTCAGAGACGAGGATATTGTCGCCATCATCGGGGCTATCTTCCATGTCGCTGCCGCCGAAGAGGGTGGCACCGCTGGCTTGGGCAATGAGGTAGTCACTGCCTTGGTCTCCAAACATTAAACCCTGGCCATTTTCGTTGACCAGGGTATCGTTACCGGGACCGCCGAAGGCAAAGTCGCCTATGCCACGGCTGCGGATGTAGTCATTGCCTGCGTTACCGAAGAGGGTGCTACCGGGTTCGCTGGCATTCAAGGCACTGAGGATGGTGTCATCCCCTTCTAGCCCGTCAATTACACCGACAGCAGTCCCTTCAAGCAGATTATCACCTTCGTCCCCCAGGAGAAGGTTGTCGGGATTTTCTAGAATTGTAGTCACAAGGTTTCATCCTTACTAATGTGTGGATGGACGGCCCTGCAAGGACTAAACGGAGTTTAGGCTCATGCTTGCACCACCCAAGATCCCATTAATGTGTTAAGGGGCTGGGGAGGGCCTTATCATCCAGTCGTTTTTTCCGGAAAAAGAGTTCCCAAGCCGAATATATATCTGCCAATATCCTTTAAGAGGGCAACCACGGTTCGGCTATCGCTCACCGACCACAAGGGATTGCCCCTACGAGATTCCCCCCTCTTGCCTCTTGCCTCTTGCCTCTTGCCTTCTTCTTCCCTGTTCCCTGTTCCGGTGTTCCCTTCTTTTACCTACTGCCTACTGCCTCTTAAAAATCTATTCGATTTCAATTTCAAAGGGCAGGCGCATATATAGGCCTCGGGGATCGTTGTACGTGGAGATGTCGTTGAGTTGGGTTTCCATTTGCTGACGGAAACTCTCTAGGGGTTCGGGTAGGGTGACTTGAGTTGAAGACCCAAAAAGCTCTTCTAGGAAGCGTTCAGCGAAGGGTCTGACTCGGGGATATTCTTGAATCGTCCATTCTTCACCCAAGTCAGCGGCTTCGGCAGCGACTTCGATCGCCATCTGTAAGCCCCCAACGCGATCGACTAAACCCACACGCTCGGCAGCGACACCAGACCAAATTCGACCTTGGGAGACGTCCTCAACTTCATCCATGGATAAGTCGCGCCAGTTGGAGACTTCGGTTGTAAAACGTTGGTAAATCTGGTTGACAAACCGTTCTAGAAGTGCTAATTCTTCTGGAGTTTTGGCACGAGAAATGGTTTGAGTATTCGCCAGGGGAGAGGTTTGCACCACATCCCAACTGAGACCGACATTTTCACTGAGATCCTCGATGTTAAAGAAGAGGCCAAACACGCCAATTGAGCCGGTAATGGTGTTGGGTTGAGCGATAATTTCATTGGCGGCCATGGAAATCCAATAGCCTCCTGAGGCGGCGACGTTGCCCATGGAGACAATCACCGGCTTTTCCTCTCGCAGCAGTTCGAGTTCTTCTTTGATGACTTCTGAGGCGATCGCACTCCCGCCAGGACTATTAACTCGCAACACGACGGCCTGGACATCATCGTTCACCCGTAAGTCTCGTAGTTTTTTGGCAAAGCGATCGCCCCCAATTTGACGAATTTCTCCCTCACCATCGACGATGGGCCCCTCTGCATACACTAGGGCAATCTGGCGATCGCTCCCGGGTGCGCCCCGTCGCATTTGGGCAGGATTGAGATTTTCAATATAGGTGGCTAAACTCACCCCTTCAAATGACTTATCGTCTTCGTCAATGTTACTGAGTTCCCGCAGGCGATCGCGAATCTCGACATCTTGAGCAATGCGATCGACAAATCCCTGATTGACGGCTTCATCGGGCAATAACACCCCCTGGGTATTGGCGAGGTTTTGAAACTCCTGGGGACTTAAAGGACGATGTTCACTCACCGTCTCGACAATCTCAGACCATAAATCTGTCAGATAGGCCTGGAGTTGTTCTCGATTTTCATCACTATAATCACTACGAACAAAGGTTTCCCCGGCTGATTTGTAATCCCCCCGGCGTATCACCTGAATCCCGATTCCCAATTGGTCTAAGGTTCCGGTGATAAAGGGAGTTTCAGCACTTAAGCCATTAAACACCGCCGCCCCCAGAGGGGCCATAGACAGTTCCGTGGCCACAGAGGCCAGATAGTATTCCCGTTCATTCCAATCGCGATCGTGGGCAATAATTGGCTTACCGGTTTCCCGAAATTGCGCTAACGCCTCTCGCACCTCCCGCAAGTTGGCGTAATTAGTCGGCATATCCCCCGAACGCCCTTTAAGATAGATGGCAACAATGCGATCGTCATTACTCGCCTGTTCCAAAGCCTCCAGGACATCCAACAGGTGCAGGGTTTTGTCCGTCGAACCATCCAAGGCCCGCTGCAAGGCTTGGCCGGGGGTAGCTAGGGCGCGGCTATCTTGGATATTCAAGCCCAAATCCAACACCAGAACTGAATCTTCCTTCACTTCGGGGCCGCGAGGGGCTTGTAAAGAGGCGGTAATGAGTAAAATTGCTAACCCTCCAACGCCAATTGCAGAAAAGAGAATCAGTCCAGCGACGGTAGCAACAACATTTTTGAGAAAATCACGCATGACGTTGGCAGTCAGAGTTAAACGGCTGTCCTTATTCTAGGGTGTCCAAGCTATTGCTGCCTTTTAATTCCTTGATGTTGCGGTTGCCGGTGCAAAATAAGACCGTGGCCAGTTCGCTGTTGAGTAAGTCCACCAGTTGATTCAAGGTCTTGGGAGAGTCGGCAGCAGCTTTGAGAAAGGGGCTAGCTAAGCCGGCCAAGTCAGCTCCCAGGGCTAGGGTTTTCGCGATATCTAAACCGTTGCGTAAGCCCCCCGAGGCAATTAGGGGAATCTCGGGAGCCTGCGATCGCACCTGCACCAGACAGTCCGCTGTGGGAATGCCCCAATCGGAAAACAACGCCCCCAAACGACGCTGACGGAGATCCTGGGCCCGTTTCCCTTCCACGTTGGCCCAAGACGTCCCCCCCGCACCGGCCACGTCAATGGCCTGAACCCCCACCTCAATCAAGCGTCGTGCCATCTCCCCAGAAATGCCATTGCCCACTTCTTTGGCAATGACCGGAATGGGAATCAAGTAGCACAGCCTCTTTATTTTGTCAAGCAATCCTTTGAAATTCTGATCCCCATCACTTTGAACCGCCTCCTGAAGGGGGTTAATATGCAGAATCAGGGCATCAGCTTCGAGCATGGCGATCGCCCGCTGACATTGATCCACTCCATAGCCATAGTTCAACTGTACCGCCCCGAGATTGGCAAACAGGAGAACATCCGGGGCCTGCGATCGCACATCAAAGGTATGACTGAGATCAGGATTTTCCACCGCCACCCGTTGCGATCCCACCCCCATCGCCAACCCTTGGGCCTGGGCGACTTCTGCCAAGCGTTGGTTAATCCGTTTAGCCTGTTCCGTTCCTCCAGTCATCGAGGAAATCAGCAGGGGAGACTGGAGAGATTTCCCTAAAAAGGAGGTCTTTAAGTCAATTTCCGCCAAATCCAGTTCGGGTAGACAGCAATGCCGGAAGCGATAGCGTTCTAACCCAGTACGAGTCTCCCGAAAGTCCACATCATCCTCCAGACAAATCCGAAGGTGATCCGCTTTACGGCTTTGGGTATGTTCAGACTCAGCAGCATTCACAGTCATCATTCTCAGTCATTGCCATGGCAATTGGCTAACAAAAAGGGTCTAAATTAGCTTCTCGGCGGGAAGCCCCGCACCTCGACTACGCTCGGCGTCGGGATGATAGCCGAGCGGCAAGGTTGCGGATCAACAAATCAATCTGTTAGGCTAAGTTTAACACGATTATTAATCGCACTAATGAAAGTCGTTAAGCTGAGAATTTATCCCACCCCAGAGCAGTCCGTTGCCTTGGCGAAAGCCTTTGGCTGCTGCCGCTTGGTGTGGAACCGTTCTCTGCAACTGACGACGGAAGCCTACCGACAAACCGGGAAAGGCATCTCGGGTTACGACCTTAAAAAAATGCTTCCCCAGTGGAAGCAAGAATTAGAGTGGCTTGGAGAAACCTATTCTCAATGTTTGCAAAGTTCGGTACTCAACCTATCGAGAGCATTTGTCAACTTCTTTGAGGGACGCGCTCGCTACCCACGTTTCAAGAGTAAGCACAAACGGCAATCTCTTCAATACCCCCAAAACGTTAAACTCGAAGGCGATCAGTTACACCTTCCCAAAATCGGAGAAGTGTACTGTCGGGTTCATCGCTGGTTTGAGGGGCCAATCAAAACCGTAACCGTCAGTCGCCATCCTGACGGACGCTATCACGCTTCAATTATGATCGACGACGGTTCGGAAAAACCCGAACCCAGTGCCGACGGCAAAGCCATCGGCATCGATCTGGGGTTGAAGCATTTTGCGGTAACTTCTGACGGTGAGAAATACAACAATCCCCGTCACCTCAAAAAGCACGAGCGTAACCTCAAACGCAAACAGCGAAAACTTTCGAGGAAGCAACAAGGGTCGAACTCTCGTCAAAAAGCCAGACGGCTCGTGGCACGGGTTCACAGCAAGATTGCCAATTCTAGAGCCGATTTTCTCCACAAGCTATCCCGCAAGATAGTCAACGAGAACCAAGTGATTGTGGTGGAAAATCTAGCGGTCAAAAACATGGTCAAGAACCATAGCCTCGCGAAAGCGATAAGTGACGTGGGGTGGGGAATATTTTCGGCGATGCTCAAATACAAGGCAGAGGGAGAAGGAAAGGTGTATCTGGAAGTGGATAGATTTTTCCCCAGTACCCACCTCTGTTCTGAGACGTTGTTGCCGTTGCCTCAAATGGGACTCGACGTGCGGTCGTTTGAATGCCCACAATGTGGGAAGATTCACGACCGAGATCTCAATGCGGCAATCAACCTAAAAAACGAAGGCTTGCGGATTTGGGCCTCGGGAACCGGGGCTTCTGCCAGTGGAGGGAATGTAAGACCAAAGAGAGGTCGAATTCGTTCGATGCTTTCCGAGGCGATTCCCGATAAAACTGGAAGCCCGCGCTGTACCCGATCGGGTACAGCGTCGGGTAGTTCACGATAACGTATGGGTTTGTACCGCCAACCTCTTTTTATCACCACCTATAACAGCCGATGATTATCATTGACGAAAAAAGCATTGTTAAGGAATATTTCAATACGACGGGTTTCGACCGCTGGCGACGAATTTATGGTAAAGACGAGGTCAATAAAGTCCAACTGGATATCCGCGAAGGACACCAGCAGACCATTGATAAAGTCATCGCTTGGCTATCCGCCGATGGCAACCTTGGCCAACTGACCGTCTGCGATGCGGGGTGTGGTGTAGGGAGTTTGAGTTTGCCCCTAGCCGAAGCCGGGGCAACAGTGTACGGCAGTGACATCTCGGAGATGATGGTGACGGAAGCCCAGGAACGCGCTCAGGCTCAACTGAGTGACAGCTCTCGTGTCAAGTTTGAGACTCGGGATCTCGAAGAAATTTCTGGCAACTTCCACACCGTCATCTGCCTCGATGTCCTCATCCACTATCCCGACGACAAGATGGATGAGATGCTCTCCCACCTCTGTTCGTTAGCGGAATCACGAGTCATTCTAAGTTTTGCCCCCAAAACCCCCTGGCTCACGGTTCTCAAGAAAGTGGGCGAACTTTTCCCCGGACCGAGTAAAACCACTCGTGCCTATCAGCATCGCGAAGCCGATATCCTGGCCATCTTCGCCAAAAACGGCTTCCAACCCGCTCGCACAGAAATGACCAGCACTCGCTTTTATTATTCTCGGTTGTTGGAATTGGTGCGGGGATAGGGGGGAAGAAGGCAGGGAAGAAGGCAGCAGGCAGCAGGCAGTAGGGGGGTTCTTGCCTATTGCCTATTGCCTATTGCCTTCTTACCCCTGATTCACCCCTTGCAGCGAATTGTGGTAAATCACCTGAGTGGGATAAGCGAACTCGATGCCTTCGGCTTCAAAGCGACGCTTGAGTTCCAGGTTGATCTGTTGTTGGGCATCCATGTACTGGGCAAAATCGCTGCTGTTGACGTTGTAGACCACTTCGTAGTCGAGGCTGAAATCCCCGTAGGCTAGGAAATGGGCGCGATCAAAGGTGATGGTTTCGATGGGGTCGATGATGTCTTGGATGATTTGGGGGATTTTTTCGAGCTGTTCGACGCCGGTTTCGTAGGTAACCCCCAGTTTGAAGACAATCCGACGGGTTTGCATATGTTTGTAATTACGGATGCGAGATCCCGTGAGATCGGTGTTGGAGATGACGAGTCGCTCACCGCTCAAACTCTTCAGACGAGTGGTTTTAATGCCGATGTATTCCACGGTTCCGATGAAGTCGCCGACGATGATGAAGTCTCCTAACTCGAAGGGGCGATCGAAGACGATGGAAAAGTAGCTAAAGAGGTCTTGCAAGAGTCCTTGAGAGGCCAGGGCGATCGCAATCCCCCCAATCCCCAAACTGGCAATCATGGCTGAGACATTAAATTGCAGATTGTCCAGCAGGAAAATAAAACCGATCGCCCAAACAACCACCCGAATCGCAGGGACGAGAGAATTGAGGGTGGGCTGGATATTGGGGTTGTTTGCCTTGATCCCATATAGGATTAAGCCATATTGAATCACGGAGACCACAAAGCGGATGGCAATGACCGTGAAGGCGATCGCCCAGATGCCATCTAAGAGTCGATCCAGAATTGGGTGGAGGTTTAAGCCATTGAGGGCAACATAGAATAGCCCCAAATAAAAGATTGGGATCAAGGCCAGCTCCACAATTTTAATAAGGCTATTATCTAAACTGGCATCCGCTTGCCGTAGCCATTTCTTAATCCTGCCAAGAATGACATTGGCTAGAATCTTGATCACAATCAATCCAATGATAATAATCCCTAGCGCAATCAGATAGTCTAAGACTTGATTTCCGAGGATTTCTTGTTCGGTAAACTGAGTTAAAACGTTAGGAAATTCTGTTGGCATAAGTTGACCTTCTGTAGATGTCAGCGTTTGTTAACATTGTGATTTCCCCCTCGAATCCGGTTCGGGGGCGATCGCGCGATTGACCCCCTTGACAAATTCCCCAAATGCCTATCCCGAGAGATTTCGAGGCTTTCAGGACTTGCCACCTCGTCGATCCGGAGGAAGGCTGTCGTACATTGTTAGTACAACATACCGATGGTGTATAATACACTAGACCACACAAAGCGTGCTTGTCACTCAGTAAAAACCTTACATTATGGATACAACACAGGAACGGAAGCTAGCATCTTATCTCGCAGTCGGCGAGAAGTCTGTTGAGTTTTCTATGTCCCTATCGCTACGCATGAAGCGGTATCTCTCGGGATCTGTTGATCTCCTTTTTGATGTCTTGCACCAAATTGAACGGAATTTGGAGACGCCATAATTGGCAATTCTTAGGACCTCCTAGCCCCGTCCTCCGGTCAGGGAAGCTTGGACGTCGTACCCGGTTATTGTCATTGCGTCATGGACCCGTTTGGCTTGGGTGATGCCAAGGTCTGTACTGGGCGATCGCGCCTCCTAATCTCCCAACCCTTGGGAACGCGATCTACATAGCGCCTTATAGGCGCCTTTATACTGCGTGCGATCGCCTCTCTAACACCCATCCAGGGACTATACAGCCCCCGGAACGTCATACCCCCCGGAACATCCAACTCCGGCTCGGGTTCTCATTGTTCATTCTTGACCTATTCCAACAAACCCCCCCCAGTGCGAGACTAGGGGGAGAGATGAATCAGATATTAACCCGATCTCGGGAAACCCAATCCGGGTCAGGGGGTCTTAGTGACCAATCCCCACATAGCGGAAGCCAATCGCCTCCAACGCCGCCCGATCCAAGAAATTACGACCATCCACAATGATGGGAGTATTCATCAAGCTGGCCATATTGGCGTAGTCAAGCTCAGCAAACTGTTTCCAATCCGTCACCAATACCAAAGCATCACAGCTATCCGCCAGCCGTTCTGGGTCTGTCTCCACGTAAACCCCAGACAGTCCCGAACGTAGCCCCGTTTGCGAGACAATGGGGTCATAGGCTTTCACCTTAGCTCCAAGGCGGTTGAGGTTCTCAATCAAGATTAACGAGGGGGCATCCCGCATATCATCGGTATCCGGCTTAAAGGTTAACCCCAACAAGCCGATGGTTTTCCCCTTGAGAATTTTCAACTCTTGTTGCAGTTTCTCCAAGGCCATCAACCGCTGACGTTGGTTGACCTCCACCGCTGACTTCAGCAGTTGAGCATCATAGCCATAATCATCCGCCGTATGTACCAATGCCGAGACATCTTTGGGGAAACAGGAGCCACCCCAGCCAATGCCGGCGTTTAAGAACTTGTTACCAATACGAGAGTCGAGGCCAATCCCTTTCGCCACCTGGGTTACGTCCGCACCCACGCGATCGCAGATATTCGCCACCTCATTGATAAAACTAATCTTGGTGGCCAAGAACGAGTTAGCGGCGTACTTAATCATCTCCGCCGAACATAAATCCGTCATCACCACCGGAACCGGAGGTAAGTCCTTCTCCTCGGCCACCTCACGATTCACAATCGGCGCATAGAGTTCCTGCATCATCGTCAAGGCGCGATCGCTGTTGCTCCCCAGGACAATGCGATCGGGGTTGAAGGTATCATAAACTGCCGACCCCTCCCGCAGGAACTCAGGATTACTGACCACATCAAATTCCGCTTCAATATGCTCAACCAAGTCTTCCCCAGTCTTGCCTGATCCCACCAGAGATTTTTCTCGTTCGGCAATCCCATCGAGGACAATCGTGCGTACCCAGTCCCCAGAACCAATGGGAACCGTAGATTTATTGACAATCACCTTATAGCCTTGCTTCAGGTGCGCGCCAATTCCCCGGGCCACTGCCTCAACATAGCGAGTATCACTTTCCCCAGTGGGCAAAGGGGGAGTTCCCACTGCAATAAAGAGGATATCCCCATGATTCACGCCAGCCTCTAAGTCGGTGGTGAACTCAATCTTGCCATTTTGGATAGCGCCCGTCATGATTTCTGACAAGCCTGGCTCATAAATCGGCGATCGCCCCGCCTTCATGGTTTTGACCTTTTCCTCATTGTTATCGACGCAGATTACCTCATGACCCGTGTGAGCCAAACAGGCCCCCGTCACCAAACCCACATAGCCTGTACCAATCACACAAACACGCATAGCTGTTTCGTCCTTAAACCTTAAAAAACTGTAAAAAACGCCGCCACGACCGAGCGTTAGCAAGCTGTCGTCCACTAGCTTAATCGCAAACTCCAGCTATCCCCAATCTGCGGCTTTTATGTCAACACACCCGGACAGTCCTAATCTACTTCAAGCTCAGGCGATCGCGGAAATCCGTAATCGTTTGCTTAAGTCCTTCTTCGAGTTCAATGGTTGGCGTCCACCCCAACCACTCCTTGGCCCGGGTGATGTCAGGCTGGCGCTGTTGCGGGTCATCCTGGGGAAGTGGCTCGAACTGAATCTCTACATTGGGGTTAATGAGCCTCTGAATCGTCTCGGCCAGTTGCAGAATCGTGTACTCGTTGGGATTGCCAATGTTCACCGGGCCAATATGCTCATTATTATTCATTAATCGCATCATGCCATCGATGAGGTCTGAGACATAGCAAAAACTGCGAGTTTGCTGGCCATTCCCATACACCGTCAGAGGAATTCCCCGCAGGGCCTGGACAATGAAATTACTCACCACCCGTCCATCATTTTCCTGCATCCGTGGCCCATAGGTGTTGAAAATCCGCATCACCCGGATATCGACGTTATTTTGACGATGATAGTCGAAACAGAGGGTTTCAGCGATACGCTTCCCTTCGTCGTAACAGGCACGGATCCCAATCGGGTTCACGTTTCCCCGATAGGCTTCCGTTTGCGGGTGAACATCGGGGTCTCCATAGACTTCCGAGGTCGAGGCCAATAACATACGGGCCCGAATGCGTTTGGCCAGCCCTAACATATGTAGAGTCCCCAAGACGTTGGTTTTCACCGTTTTAACGGGATTGTACTGGTAATGAACCGGGGACGCGGGACAAGCCAGATGATAAATCTGATCCACTTCGACACGGATGGGTTCGGTAATATCGTGGCGAATCACCTCAAAATAAGGGGAATCCATCCATTTGAGGATGTTGTCCTTTCTCCCGGTGAAAAAGTTATCGAGACAGAGGACTTCATGGCCTTGTTCCATCAGGCGATCGACGAGGTGGGAACCCAGGAATCCCGCACCACCGGTAACTAATATTCTCATTAACAACACTCTCAGGAAAACCTGACCTCTACCGTAGCCTGCGATCGCTCAACTGTCTAGTTTCCGCCCCGCGAGTTACCCGTAAGAGTCCCTAAGAGGTTGCCAGATTCTCCGGGGGCGATCGCCGGACCTGATACTGTAGAAACACCTCATCCTCGACGCGCTGCACATCCAGCAAACGCAAGCGAGGGGCGCGATCGCGCGCAAAACCTAATCCATCTACCGGCGTCGGGGCCTGACTGCCGCCAAAAATATAACCACAGACAGTCAACCACAACTCATCCACCAATCCCAAGTCAAACAAGCTCGCAATCAGGGTTCCTCCCCCCAACACCGCCAGGCGTTCTATCCCCAACTCTCTCAACTCCCCGAAAGCCACCGAAAAATCTACCCCATCCGTCGAGGTTCCCCCAGTCAAAACTCGTTCAAAACCAGCATGAGTCTGCCAAAACTCAGCCCCCCGAGGGGTGGTGAGTAGCCAGCGGGGAATCGGCTGACGAAAAAAGGGGAAATCCGGATCAATTTCCCCAGAGGCCGAACAAACGATCTGAACCGGTTGCGGTGGTTTCCCCGCCTCCGTGCGAGCCGTTAGCCACTCCGCAGCCTGAACACGCATCGCCGTCTCCCCAGACCGTAACGTCGTCCCCCCCATCAACACCCCATCGGCCTCAGCCACCCGTTGTTCTAAATGTTTATAATCGACGGAGGAGCCAAAGGTCACCCCTGAGCGGCTCACATCAGAAATTTTGCCATCGGCGGTCATGGCCAGGATAACAGTTGTGTAAGGACGAGACATGGGAAGATTGAGCATAAGGAAGATGAATGGTGCATTATAAGCGAGGCCATCCTGACCCAAGATGAGCCTACCGTAAAAGGTTCATGAAGCGCCTTGTCCTTCATCTCCCCCCTTTAATGTCTGCATCACCCCCGGGAGATTTCAATCATGGCCTCTCAAGTTAAGATTTCTATCCTGCGTAGTTTTAACTAGGGAACTCTGCCGTCTCTGTCAGAAGACCCGCTATCCTAGAAAGGGGAATCACATTGTCTAAAGCTCAGGTGTCAGAATTATCTCCCCAAAGTTGAGATGACCCCGTGCATTCTGAGTTTCAGCCTAACCTGTAAGGTTAGAGCTATATTCTGAAAGAGTCTGTTCTTCAATGTTCTCTGGGTTAGCATCGTTTCCCCACGGTTTCCCCATCCCATTTCCCTCTACTTTGTTTCTGCCCCCCTGTCGTTATGCGTCAATTGATGCGTCAACTTAAAGGTCGTCGCTTACCCATCGCCGCCAAGCTAACGGCGACCATCGCCCTGTCGGCGATCATCAGTGTGAGCAGTGTGACGCTGTTGTCACTGCATCGCAAACGACAGGTTTACCAAGAAGAACTCGAAAGCCAAGCCACCCTAGTCCTGAACATAGTATCCCGCTTGGCCGCTGCTCCCCTGGCGGCTGGCACGGACGCTCAACTAGAAGAACTGCAACAAGTCCTAGGGGGCCTGGCGGTTGAAGATGGCCTCGTCACCGTGGCGATTTATGACGAAAATGGTCAACTGCTCTTAAAATTAACCCCGGAAGAGGTCGCCAATGGCGAGACTGAATTTGGCTCGGCGATTTTAGCCAGTGGCGTTCCCATCTTTGACTGGGAGCGAGATCGTCTGCGTTCTGGACAAACCATCGCCTCAGGTGCTGAAACCGTCGGCGCAATCCAGTTAGACTTTCCCATTAGCGGTTTTCGCCAACGCCTCGACAATACGCGCAACAGTGCCATTTTAATTGGGGTGTTGTTTACCGCCGCTGGTGTGGCGGTGGCCCTGTGGGTGGGTCGCTCCCTGGGTCGTCCCCTCCACGAACTGGCTCAAGCCACCCAGTGGGTCGCCGAAGGGGAGTTCGATCGCGCCATGGCCAATGAAAGTGCCATCCAACAGTATCGCACTCGTCCCGATGAAATTGGCGGTCTGGCCCTGGCCTTTGCCCGCATGACCTCGCAAATCCGGGATATGGTGCTATATCTCGAACAACGGGCCGACCAAGTTCAAAAAAGTGAACTTAAAAATCAAGCCCTTCTCGAAGCCATCCCAGATACCATGTTTCGTCTACGAACGGATGGAACTTATCTGGATGTTCAGGCCGATAAGGATCAACCTCTTCTATTATCTCGTAGTGGGTTTCTCGGCAAAAGTCTCTACGAAGTTTTACCAACAGAACTCGCAGACCAAACCCTTCATTATGCTGAGTTAGCTCGGCAATCGCGAGAAGTACAAATCTTTGAATATGCCCTCGATATTCCCAATCGCAAAACCGGAGAGGTGCGACTGCATAATTTTGAGGCGCGGATTGTAACCAGTGGTGAAGATGAGGTTCTGGCAATTGTCCGGGATATCACCGAACGCAAACGCTACGAAGCGGCCATTGAAGCGGAGCGACAGCAACTGCAACAAATTGTTACCCAAGCACCGGTCGCTATGGCCATGATGGACAGCGATATGTGCTATCTCGCCTATAGTAATACCTGGCTAAGTGACTTTAATCTTGAAAAACAATCCCTAATTGGCAAATGTCATTACGCCCTCTTTTCGGACTTACCTGAACGCTGGCGAGTGTTATATGATCGGGCGTTACAGGGTGAAATTGTCAGTACCCCTGAAGATATTTGGGAACGGGACAATGGGGTGCAACTTTATTTGCGCTGGGCGATTCATCCCTGGTACACCTCAGAAGGACAAGTGGGGGGTGTGGTGATTGCCAGTACCCAAATTAACGAGTTAGTCCAGGCTCGGGAAGCGGCGTTAGAAACGGCTCGCTTAAAGTCAGATTTCTTAGCCAATATGAGTCATGAAATCCGGACTCCAATGAACGGGGTTTTAGGAATGACTGACCTGTTGATGACAACGGAACTGGATGAAGAACAATTAGAGTTTACTGAGGCCTTAAGAACCAGTGGCGAACATCTTTTAAATCTAATCAATGATATTTTAGACTTCTCGAAATTAGAGGCAGAGAAACTTCGGTTAGACCGGCATCCATTTGAATTGAGAGCCTGTCTCAATGACGTTTTAAGTTTATTTTTAATGCAGTCAAAGGAGAAAGGATTATCTCTGAAACTGCATATTAACCCCAATCTCCCCGATCACCTATCCGGTGATTCCCGTCGACTGCGACAGGTGTTAATGAATTTAGTGGGTAATGCCCTTAAATTTACCGATCGCGGCTCCGTGGCCGTTGGCGTACGGGCCATTGGCTCCAAACAAGGGGTTCTCGGAGAACCGGGGGCAGAACAGGGGGAATGTGAAACAATTCTAACCCTACAATTTGCCGTTCGTGACACCGGAATTGGCATTGCCGATGGCGATCGCAAATACCTGTTTCAAGCCTTTTCCCAGGTGGATGCCTCTAGTACCCGTCGCTATGGAGGAACGGGTCTGGGGTTAGCCATCTGTCGTCAGTTGGTACAAAAAATGGGGGGGCAAATTTGGGTAGAAAGTGAACCCAACCAAGGCTCAACCTTCGTCTTTACGGCCCAGTTTGTGGAGCTTCCCGCTCCAACGGTTGAATCCACGCCAGAGGAAGACGCTAACCCCCAAGTTCCTCCTGAGGCTAAGTCTGCCTCCCCCTCAACCGCAATCTCAACCTCAACCTCGACCCAGAACCAGACAACCACCGCCGTCGCCTCCCAGGGATTGAACTCAACTGAGTCCCTAACCTCCCCCCCAAAGGCTGAAGCCGCCAAACCCGCTGCTATAGGCAAGGTTTTGGTGGTCGAGGATACCCATATTAACCAAAAAGTGGTGATGAACCAACTAAAGTTACTCGGGTATAAGGCTGCCTGTGTTAATAATGGTCAAGAAGCGTTAGATCAGCTTCGGCAAGAACGATTTGACATGGTGTTAATGGATTGTCAGATGCCTGTATTAGATGGCTATCAGGCAACCCAACGCCTACGCTTACGAGAGGAAGACAGCGATCGCCATACGGTCATTGTTGGCCTCACCGCTCATGCCATGCAGGGCGATCGCGAAAAGTGTTTGGATGCGGGTATGGATGATTACCTGGCCAAACCCGTCACCATGGAAAAACTTAAATCTGTTTTGGAACATTGGATGTCAAAAATTGACTCATCAACCTCTCAGAGGTCATCAGCTCTTTCTCAGAATGGGGCTAGTCCTAACTCTAACCTTTCAACATCAGCGTCTATGGCAGACCCTACCACCGCAAAATCCGATATTTATATCGACTGGGATCGTCTTCATGAAGTTTCCGGCGATGATCTTGAATTTGAATTAGACCTCCTCGACTCATTTATGGACTCGGCCCGAGACTATGTGGCGGGTGCGGAAACGGCGATGGCTGAGGGGGATATTGAGACGTTTTCACGGCTGACTCATCAGATTAAGGGGGCCAGCGGCAACGTGGGGATTCCGTCAATGATGAAATTAGCAGGAACCTTGAATGAACAGGTGAAACATAACCCCATCACCCCGCAGATGTTACAGGACATCAATGCAGGGGTGACACAGTTGAGTCAGATGTTGGATCAGGTAGCAGCGGTCATCGCGAATTTGGCTCAAGAGTTAGAGGCGTGATCCCCTCTGGCCAGTTCACGGAGTCTCGAATAATTCGGGGGCCCGCTGTTTGAGAGCGTCGTTGAGTTCGGGGAGGCGATCGCGCATCTGGAAATACCATTTGGCTCGGGCCTGGGCATGATGTTCTAGGAGGCGATGTTGGGCAACCCATTGATAGGCGGCTTGTCCAAGCTGTTGTCGCAGGCTGGGACTGACGAGCAGTTCTCGGAACTTGGCTCCAAAGTCGTCTACAGAGCGGTAGAGTAACCCCGTTTTCCCATCTTGGAGACTGCGCTCATAGACCGTTGGACTCGCCAAGACAGCCACCCCCTGGCCAGCACATTCAACAAATTTGAGGTCAGACTTCATTGTATTAAAACGAGTTGGTTCTAGGGGCAGCAGAGCTACGGTACTTGAACGAATGACTTGCTGATAACTGTCATAGGCACAGAAGGGGGAAAAGGCTTTGTGAGGGGTGTTTAGGGCCTCGAAAAATTGGCGATCGTGGAGAACTTTAACGGAGACGCGATCGCCGAGTTCATCTAGAATCTCGTTAATGGTCTGGATCAGGGGTTTCCAGTCATCTTCTCGGTTTAGGGCCCCAAAAAAGACGGTGGCGGTCTCATAGTCGCTTTGGGGGCGAGGTTTGGGGAGTTTGGCTAACTGGTTGGGGAAAACCTTCACATAAGGGTTATATTGGCGCAAAAACTCCGCCAGTGGCTCGGTGGAGGTTTGCACACAATGGCAACTGCGATAGGAGAACAACCCATTATCAGAAGGAGTTTCCCAGCGTAAGGGGTCATCATCAATTTCTGAGACAATCAGATAACCCCGTTGCAGTAAGTTTTTCTGTTGTGCGAGGGCGGTTTTAGGTTTCAGGAGGGCCCGTTGCCAGATAAAGACTTTTTCTTCGTCGGCTTCAGCGAGGCTGAGGGTGGCACTTTGCACGGAGGAGACGGCCCGAACTCCCGTAATCCGGTTGCTAAATTGGTCCGGTTCTAAAATACGGATGCGATCGCAGGCTAACGGCGCCATCATCAGGGTTTGGATAAACAGCCGCCGTTGAGTTTTTACCCCGGTGAGGATGTATTGATGAGTTTCCGTCAGCAGTTTGAAGCGATTGGGGTCCACTTTGAGATGTTGGGCCAGGGGTTCAAGCTTCGGGTAGAAGTCCTCAAATTCCTTGGGGTTGTGGGCCAGAATGCGGCTAACCCCTTGAATAATTAACCCGGCGCCAGTCAACAACTTCTGCATACTATCCAGGGTAAAGAAGCGCAGATGGGTGCGATCGAGCAGTCCTTCATCCTGATAGTCCCATTTTCCTTGAATAAGATCCCGCAGAATCGTCCAATGCTGGATATTGGGAATCGAGGCTAAGAGATAGCCCCCCGGTTTAAGCCAGGACACATGGTGGTTGAGAATAGTCCAGGGGTCTTGTAGATGTTCCAAAACATCGCCATAGATGAGGGCATCACAGCTTTGAGGCGCGATTCCCAGTTGGCTCTCATCAGAGTCTTCCACATTGAAACACAGGGCGCGATCGAGGCGCTCCTGAGCAATGGTGACCGCCTCGGGATTTAGCTCCAGGCCAATGTATTCACTGTTAGGATTGTTCTTTTTATAAGCGGCTCCTAGGGCCCCAGTCCCACACCCGACCTCGACGATGCGGCCCAGGTTTTTGGGGATACTCTCTAGCAGTTGATGGTTAATGCGATCGTAGTAAGCGGGAACCGTCATAAGTGTTAGATGTAAGTGTTAGAGAACAGTCAAGAAAACCCTCAACGAGACCGTTAAGATCTCCCCAGAGGGGGGACGAGGATAGGCGTTAGGATACCCATCTTAGGGGACGGCGAGGGAGAGCGAAACCTGGGCTATGACAAAGGCCGCGGCCAGGAGTAACATCACCCCGAGGGCGATCGCATCCTGTGATTGAATCGGCGCCATCACCCGCTGCGCGGTTCTCTGGCCATAGCCTCGCAGACGCATCGCTTGATACACCTGTTCCGACTGCTCATAACTGGTCACCAGAAGGGTTCCCGTTAAGGCCCCTAGCATCCGCAGGGTTCGCCAACTCAACTCTGTGGGGTTGAAGCCTCGCAGTCTCATCGCAGTTTGTACCTGTCGTAGGCGAGCGAGGAGATCATAGAGGTAACGGTAGAATAACAGCATCATATCGGTGATTAAACTAGGAACCCCGAGCGATCGCATGGCCCGTAGGGTTGTCGCCAGAGGACTGGTCCCAAACAGCACTAAGGTTAGGGTCACAATACAGAGGAATCGCACCACAATCGGTATAGCGGCTAAGATTCCCTCCCAACGAATCTGAAGCCATCCCAAGTCTAGCAACACGGTTTCTCCTGTGGTCAAGGGGAGTAAGACAACGGCTCCAAGCAAAAAATAGCCAGGATAATGCAGTCGCTGACGTAAATAAGATCCCGGCAATCGGGAGAGTTTATAGAGAACTCCCGTCATCAGCAGCATCACCGGCAAAAGTTGCAGCGCATCCACAGCAGAAAAGGCAAAAATTAGGGCCATTAGCCCAACAAATTTACAGCGGGGTTCCCAACGATGAATCGGAGAGCTTAGACCCGCATAGGTATCGAGTCCATGTTGCATCAGTAACCGCCATGGATTATGGATGATTTAGATCTGGGATCATGACCGTTTAACGTGTTCTTCATCTTTGCTATTGTCTCGTAGATGCAAGGTCAACTCAATTTTTTTTAATAAATGGTGAGTATTTTTAGCCTAAAATCCCTCAATCAAACTGGGTTTGACCTGACGCAAAAATGAAACCAAAATCGAAGTAAATACTCCTTCGATAAAAATTAGAGGAATTTGTGACATCATTAAAACAAAAGTAGCAGACCGTTCCAAGTCCGCATCAAAATCAGCAGGAATTGTAGTAACGATTAAGCCAAAGAAAATCAACGTGGACAAGGCCACGGCTGAAGCTCCAGCGGCAAAAGCAAAGACTCCTAAGCGACGTGGCGTTTCCTCCCCAAATGAGAGACGCAGTTTAAAGAGATAGCCTGATAGGAGAGCGGGGAAGCCCAACATGGCGGCATTCACCCCCAGAGTACTCATGCCACCATGTTGAAACATGACCGCCTGAAAAAATAAGCCCACCACAATCGCCGGAAATGCGTAATATCCTAAAAGTACTCCCAACATACCATTTAATAAAAGATGAACACTCGATGGAGGAACAGGAATATTGATTAAAGACCCCACAAAAAACGCTGCCGTGAGTAATGAGGTTTTGGGGATATGTTCTTGAGGATCTTCATAGGTTTTGCTGATTTTTCGTAGGGAAAACCAAAGCCCGCCCCCCGTCAGGGCGTAGCCCAATAGGGACACGGGAGCTGGAAGAAATCCATCTGCAATGTGCATAAGTAACCTAGGACTCCGACGACGATTTGCGACGACGACTAAAAAACAGAGCCGTGCCAACACAGCCCCAAATTATAGAGCCACCGGTTAAGAGCCGTTGGGGCAGTGAGATATCCGCTGACCCGGCAAATAGGGAGGAATCAGATGAATTTTCCGTGGAGGCATCTGCCCGAGTCCCAGAGTCATCTAGGTTAAGGGTAATCATATCTCCATGTCCAGCTTGGCGGACGGTCACTGTCCAATTTCCCGACTCCTCAGCCTGAGGACGAAACTCATAGCGTCCGGCATCATCGGTGGTTCCCCTCATCCAAGGCTCTCGGGGATCATCAGGGGAGTAGACCAAAATTTGAGCATTCGCCATTGGTTCACCATTATCATAGGTGGCCGTGACGGAGATGGTGGACTCTATCTCATATCTCAGTTGAGCCGCATGGGCGAGGGCAGTTTCTGTCACGCCGATAACTCCGAGTCCGACAATAGGAATAATCAGGGTCCAGTTGAGGGATTTCATAAGCACAACCCATAAGGGGGGACAGCAAAAAACGGCATCTTGCTCTTTATTGTGTCGCAAGATGCCGCCGGATGCAGCGTTGAGTTGATCGAGTTGAGAACAAACCCTGGAGCCTAGCTACAGAAGGCTAGGCCCTGAGGAGTTGTCAGAGGTTAGGCACTGGTGCCGAGGAGATAGTCCGCATCGGGGACTTCGTACATGGCTTCCTCGACTTCTTCGATGTTGCTAGTTCCCATGACAACACCTAAGTAGGCGCCACTGTCGAGGCGAATCACCACATCGCTGACGCCGTCACCGTTGACATCTTCGACCTCTAACTCAATAGAGGACATGGTAGAACCGGCGATCGCAATGCCATCACCCGGTTTGAAGTCCATGATGAAGTCAGCGGCTTCAGCACCGGTGAGTTCAAGGGTGGTTTCAGCCCGCAGGACAAACTGGTTCGTGCCACCGCCACCGATGAGGGTATCCGATCCCATATCACCGGAGAGAACGTCATCGCCGTCACCACCGATGAGGAGGTCATCCCCTTGACCGCCATAGAGGACGTTGTTGCCGCTGCCACCCATGATGGTGTCATTACCGGAGTTACCAGCGAGAACATCGTCGCCGTCGCCACCCATGACCACATCGTCGTCATCACCACCGGCGAGGAGGTTGTTACCATCTTCGCCCGAGAGGGTGTCGGCACCATCTGCACCGGCAATAATGTCATTGTCAATGGTGCCGACGATTTCATCATCACCGTCACTACCTAGGACAGCTTGGTTACCGATGTTGAGGGTGTTGAGTTCAGTCACACCCATGATGTTGGTGATTTGGAAGAAGCTTTCGCTTTGGAACTTGATGCTGGCAGAGGTGGTAATACCCCAGACCACGCTCAAGCGAGTTTCACTCCGGATGATGACCGAACCGGCGATCGCTCCTTCTCCGGTTCCATCACCCCCAATCACAACACCACCGGCATCGAGGATTTCCTCAGCGTCCTCAGTGGGCATAGGATCGAAGGCCTCAGCGGTCACATCATCGAGTTCAACGATGGAACCATAGAGGTTAGCAATTTCGAAGCTTTGTTCAGGGGAGTCAAAGCCCGAGGTCATGGTTTCACCGCCATCGGTGGAGAAGCCATCGAGAGCGACGGTGTAGGTTGACCCGTTGAAGGCAAAGCTTTGAGGAGTCAGTCCACCGGTCGAGAAGCGTAGGCGATCGCCATCTTCTACGGGATCTCCGGTGACGTTGGGGGTGTTGAGAATGTTGAACAGGAAGTCAAAGGAGTCGAGTTCCTCAACACCTTTGATATCCAGGTCGAGACTAAAGCCAAAGTCCCCATCAAAGTTATTGAAGGTAGACCCGTTTTGGTAGAACAGTTGCCCAAGTTTGAACTGGCTACCGACTTCAGTCCCAAAGTCCGCACCATCAAACTGAACTAAGTTGTCAACGCTACCTTCTGCTGGAACTCCCCATTGGAAGCGATTGTTGGTCCCACCATTCTCGCTGGTGATGTTGACCACAGCATCGGGAGTATCTTCGACGGGATCAGAGAAGCTACCGGCGGAGGTTCCAATGAGAACGTTCTCATTTTCACATTCACATTCGTCGGACACGGCATCGCCACCGTCATCACCGACCATCTCATCATCACCGTTGCCATCGCCGACGAGATCATCATCCATATCATCGTCGTCACTGACATCACCACCGGATCCTAAGTCCGAGGGAGCAGAACCCGCCAATTTACGACTTTGGGTGCGAATGCCGAAGTTCTCACCGGCAAACAGATCTAGACTCAGGCTTTCGGATTCATGGCTAATGAGGAACGTGGCCGACTCACCGCCACCGACGGAGACCCCAGCGTCAAAGGCACGGGGGGCAATGGAACTGCCGCCACCGACATTGTTGACGCTTCCGGCATTAAACCTGGCGTTAGAGACGTTGTCTCCGCTAATGGACAGTCCTGAGAGGAGACTATTATCTTTGAGGTTGAAGAAGAAGCCCCTCAGACCCTTACGAGCACTGGCACCACCGCCGGTATCTTCACTGACAACCGTGACTTCAATACCTTCACTGGTTTGCTTAAGGGTGATTTCAGCCGTTGCGGTTCCGGCGGGTCCTGTGAAGTTGGTGAGGCTGAAAGAGGCGCTGCCATCGCCACTCAGGTCATCGCCATTCATACCACCGTCAACGACATCATCGAGAGCATCCTCGCCGTTGAGATCACCGTTGATCACATCACCATCGTCAACGTCATCAACGTCGTCATCGACGCCATTTTCTATATCGTCATCGACTTCGTCATCGACTTCATCATCGACGCCATTTTCCATATCGTCATCGGCGTCGCCACCATTGATGAGTTCATCATCTTCATCGTCAACACTGGTTGTTGTGACCTGATCCTCGGTGGTCTCAGCGTCAGTCATCATCATCTCTTCATCCATGTCTAGGTTCCTCTGAATAGGGGGTATTTTTTCAGCGACACACCCGCAGCGAGGTGAGCAACTGGCTCGCTGTTAAGACTTAAACCCCCTAGATGCACCAGGCTTCTAGAAAGTTCCCGGAATTTTGGATAATTTCTCAAAACCCAGTTTTTTGAATAGCTTTGTGCAGCTAAAGTCTCGCTGTCAAGTTTTTACGACGTTTAGGTTTACTTTACAGACTCTGGCAGCTTTTTCCAGCCTTCCCAGTTTTGATGGAATTGAAAACGGTGAAATTACGGAAATCTACCAGATTTGGAAAATTTCAGTAGAAATACGGTAAAAACGGAAGTATTTTTACTGATCTATCCTCGCTAACAGACGAATCCCGCCTTAGATAGGTTTCCAAAATTGCTAATTTTTTTTCCTGATTCCTGAAATTCTTGCCAACCCTTTGAATCATCTGGGTTATGCCGTGCTTTTATGCAAAAACCCGTCGGGCGATCGCACCCGACGGGTCTGCAAGGAGTCAGCGGGATAGCCAGTCCTCTCTAATTGCTCATCATGCTCTCGAAACAGTGACCCTCGCCAACATGACCCAGAGCGGGGAGAATTTGAGTAAGTTTCTCTTGTTCCTCAGTTGACAAGTCCGTCATCAGGGTTTCCCAGGTCACCTCAACGGTCCCATTATCTGCCAGAGCGGCGATCGGCTCAAAACCCAAGGCCTCTTGGTTCAACTGAGAGTCAGCAGGACGCTCACCATTGCCGAAGAGGTGGTCAATATGGAAGGTCGCTTCTAGATCAGCCGTTTCTCCTTGATCGAGAATCCCCTTGCGTTCATCGCCAACAAACTCACCACAAGTGAAGGCGAGAGGCTGATCAAAGGCAATGGAAAACTCAATTGTCTCTCCATCCCGTTCCGCAGTTCCTTTAAGCAGCATCACATAGCCTTCAGCGGGGCCATCGGGAGCAGGAAGCATTGTCCAGGATAAAGCATTGTAGTGGCCGGACTCGGTGTCAGCTTCTCCTAGGAAAACAGGACCATCACCCTGAGCCAAATCAACAGTGGTTGACTCCACTAGCATCAAGGATTTGCGGGCCGAGATTTCGGCATTCTCTGCCTGGTAGAGGGGATCCGTTTGGTAAGCAGTAACATCACTCAGATGCACATAAAAATGGTCAAAGGTGAGGTTCCAACCTTCTTTGCTGGTAATCCCTTCCCAAGCGTACTCCTCGCCGTTAGCATGAACGGTCAGGGTTCCGGTTCCCTCTCCTGGAGTCAAGGCCGTGGTATCTGTATCCGTCTCGGTGGCCATATCAGAGCAGCCGACTAACAGAAAACTACTGAGGGCCAGGGCGCTCAGTATCGATTTAGGGGTCATTTTCACAAGTTGGATGCTTTTAGATGTCTGCTAACGTTAAGTTTTATTGCAGTTGCGGGTAGTTTAACATTAAAACTCATGGCAGGGTGGGTGATGCCGGAAGACGACGAGGGCTATGACAAGGGTACCTCTACATCTTGCTCTCTCTTTCTCCTTCTCCGTGTCCTCTGTGTCTCTGTGGTTCCGCCTGTTGCCCTAAGACAGCAGGGTTGTAATTCTCGGTAAAACGGTCTGCCACAGTCCCAGATCCTCCGAGGATTCAGGGGGGCCAAGAAAGCGAAAGACAAACAAGAGCAGAAGGGTAAACACCATGGCTCGAATCAGGCGAGAACCGGAGCTGAGGCGATCTGTATCAAGCATGGCGAAACTCCTCTCCACTAGCAGGTGGCTAAAACAATTGGGTAGCCGTAAGTGACTTCAGCTCTAGCATGGAGCAAATTTTTTGACTTAGGAGTGTCGAGAATCACAACTCGATGTGATTTTACAAAAAATTAAGGAGATGGGCGATCAAGTCTTGGGGCGATCGCCCACAATCGAGAACGATCGCCCCCTCGGGTTCTTCGAGGGCGGCAAACTGACTGGCCAGGAGCTGGGCGGGCATAAAGTGGTCTGAGCGTGTCTCAAGCCGTTGGCGCAACAGCTCAAACTCCCCTCGCAGATATACCCAGCGGAACGGCCCTTGATTCCCCATTAAGCGATCTCGATAGGCTTGTTTGAGGGCAGAACAGGCCACAACCACACCGGTTCCAGAGTCTTGACTCTCGCGCCGAGCCTGAGCGATCGCCTCGCGGAGTCGTTGCAACCAGGGGAGGCGATCGTCATCCTTCAGGGGAATCCCCCGAGCCATTTTCTCTACATTGGCGGCGGGATGAAACGTATCGCCCTCCAAAAAACGCCAGCCCAACCGTTGGGCCAATCCCTGCGCGACGGTTGTTTTCCCACAACCGGATACCCCCATCACCACAACCACCGGTACAGGTTTAGACATCCCCGGAGTCTCCCTTACCCTTCCCGAAGCCGCTTCCGTTGCACATCAAAGCGGTAGATGATATTGCCCTCGTTCGTCACATCAAAGGCACCATCATAGTCCTTGGCACAACCATCGAGAAATGCCTTCGCCTCCCGGCCCGATAACTGAGTCGCCATGGAAAACTCTAACGGGGTGATACCTCCATCCCCCTCAACAATCATACGAAAAAAGGTCTGTTGCAGTTGGTCAGCCTGGGCTTGCTGGGCTTGCAGTTGTTCCTGTTTCGACTGCTGAGCTACATTCCAGAAGAGCCAACTGGCGATCGCCGTCGGAGGCAATCCCACCAGCGTTAGGAGAATCAGAGCCAACTCTCGTTCCCACAGGCCCACCCCCGTCAGGTGAAAAGCAGACCAAAGCACCACGGGAACCCCACCGGTCATCAAGATTCCGGCGATGGTTTTTTTAACAAGTTTGAGGGAAGATTTAGGGCGATTGGCAATCATAATCGGTCGCTAGAGGAGGCATTGGCGCGCGGCGGTCAAGGACGAGACCCAACTATCTCTAGCATAAAGCCAAACTTCGCCGGTCTGCGCCGGCCATGAGGTCGAGCAAACCGAAACTTTCGGGCGTAAAACCGAAACCCCGAGTTGAGTGGAGAGGTTGGGGGAAATGGGGAATGATCGCCGTGTTATGGCGACTTTTTCTGGCGATACTTCTCATATTCAGCCCGTCGCAGCCGTTGTTGAACATCTTCGAGCATCTTGCGGTTCGCCGCCATCACATCGGCGATCGCCCCAAACATCCACAACTGGAAGCCAATCAGAATCAGAATGGTAGCCAAGATTAAACTAGGAGTTCGGGCCCGCGTCGGATCTCCCATAAACAAGATGAACCAGCGCAGACAGAGTAGTACCCCTAGCCCTAGGGGTACCGTCCCCAGCAAAGCAAAAAATCGCAAGGGCCGATAGGTCATGAAAATGCGAACAATCGTGAAAATCGACCGTTGGATATAGGCAGGAATGCTTTTAACTAGCCGTGATGGACGGAGATAGCCATTGGTACGGATGGGAACGGAGGTAATGGCGATCCCTTCCTGTCCGGCTTGGATAATCGTTTCTAGGGTATAGGTATATTCATTAAAGACATTGAGACAAATCGCAGCGTCACGGCTATAGGCCCGGAAGCCACTGGGGGCATCGGGAACCCGAGTGTTACTCGCTAGACGCACCACCCAACTGCCAAGGCGTTGTAAGAGCTTCTTGGTGGGGGAGAAATGCTGAATCTCTTCAATGGGACGGGCCCCGATGACCATCTCCGCTTCATGACGCAGGATAGGTTCGATGAGTTTGGGGATATCATCAGCACAGTATTGATTATCGGCATCCGTATTGACGATGATATCCGCGCCCGCCTTGAGAGAGGCATCAATCCCCGCCATAAAGGCTTTGGCGAGACCATGATTACAATCAAAATTCACCACATGATCCACCCCACAGGCTTGGGCCACCTCAACGGTCTGATCGAGACTGCCATCATTAATGATCAGCCATTCTACGGAATCGATGCCGGGAATCTCCCGAGGCAGGGCCGACAGAGTCACGCCTAGGGTGGCTTCCTCGTTGTAGCAAGGAATCTGAATAATGAGTTTTGTCATAGCCCAGTCAACCCTGGCTTGGGTGAAGTGTTGATGGCCAATCATAGCCGCTGATTTTTCCCTTGCCTATAAGCTCTTGAGGGGGGTTAGCCTTCAAATAAGCTGACATCTGGGGAGTTAACCCGAGCATAGGGACTCAAGGCGGCAAAAATTTGTTGACCATAACTACGATAAATGGCCCGTACATCCAATAAGACGACGGTTCCCTGGACTTCTCGAATCGGGGCGATCGCCCGTTGCAGATCACTTAAGGCCATTGGCAGCAGATACAGACGGAACCAATCCTGTCGTTGCTGTTTGTAATGGGCCACCTGGGCGCTCACGTGAGGATCTTCGAGGGAGGGAAAAGGGAGTGTGGCGATGACCAGGAGTTTGCTGGCGGGCAATTCTCCCTGATGCTCTCGCCAAAAGGACCAACCGCTAATGAGAATGCCATTTTCAGGTAACTCGGACTGTTGAACCCGCACCCGAGAGCCAAAATCGGCGGCCAGTTGAGCGGCAACGATCGCCCGTAGGGGAACATCCCCGACAATGATGGTAATAATTCCCGGTGCGGTTTCGGCAGAACTGCCAATGCGAATCAGATCATGGAGTTCTCGCAGCAGGGCAGGTTTATATTCCGGTGTGTTGGGTAAGGGGAGCCGTTCGGGGGCATAGAGATGGAGAGGGTGGCGAACGGGATTGAATTTGACACAGGTCATATCCCCTAAGCCTAATCGTTCCCGAAAGGCGGCGGCATCCCGTTCCAAATCCAGCGCACCCCCCACCCAAACCATCGGCTGACGTTCCCAGAGGGGGGCTAGACATTTACCCAAATCTACCGGGGAATGGTAGAGCCACAGTTGTCCTTGACGACGATTGAGTTTTGCCCAAACTCCCCCAGGGTGCGATCGCCAAGATTCCCAAAAGCTGCGCCAAGCCAGAGGCATCCCGGCATCGGGACTTAGTTGGGCCAGGGCAGTCTGTTCCCTCTGGTCAATGATATGGGACTGATAGGGGTTATCGGGCCGTTCCAGACTCCGCCGCACCAGTGCCACTTGTACATCGCGAATCTGTGGCCCCTGGTCAGGAGAGGCAGCAATCCAATCCACCCAGTCTTGAGGCGAAATCGCCACCGTTAGACTCTGCTGAGTCCAGCGTTCCCAATCATCGGCCCCATCAATGAGAGTGGGGACTCCATCTCGGAATCCCTCTCCTCCCGCAAGGCGATCGCCCAACCAAGCCTCGGGAGAGGTCAGCAACAACCCCTCAAAACCGGCTTCGAGGCGATCGCCCTCCTGAACCGGCTTATTGGAGCCTAACCAGGCCTGCAAGTCTGGGATATCTCGCTCTTGCAACTGTCGTCGCACCTGAGTTGAACCAATCACAACCACCGCTGTCGGCGACATCAAAATGGGCATGAGGTAACTGAGGGCATAGCGTTGCGACGACGTGGGAAAGACTCCCGTCTGAATCAAGGCATCGCGCCCCAACCGCAAGGCACGGGCCACCAGCCGGGCCATCGTTAAATGATGGGGCCAGCGATCGCCCCCAGAGACCCGCAAAAAATCTCGTAATGCACCGTGAACTTCTGCTTCAATCACAGCCTCGCCTATCACTTGACCCATTCCAGTTGACATCGACCTCTAAACAGTCCAGACTATTCTAATGTTCGCTCCCCTTCCCAGGAAGGCCCCAAAGTAGTCCTCAGGGCCAAAATAAAGAGCTAGCCCCTTGAAAATCAAGTTTTGCGGGGCATCCTTAAAAAAAGTTCTGCAAAGGGGTTGACAAGAGCCGAAAATTAGGGCAAGATAGATATCACGCTCGAAACAAGGGACTGTAGTTCAATTGGTTAGAGCACCGCCCTGTCACGGCGGAAGTTGCGGGTTCGAGTCCCGTCAGTCCCGTTAAAAGCAGAAGGGGTAAGGCGTAAACCTTGCCCCTTTTGTGTTTTCTAAGGATAGGCCAACGGCCCCTATTGCCTATTGCCTATTGCCTATTGCCTATTGCCTTCTTCTCTCCCCTTAATCTATGTCTATTCGAGTTCGCTTAGCGCCAAGTCCCACCGGAAACCTGCATATTGGAACCGCCCGCACAGCGGTATTTAACTGGCTGTTTGCGAAACATCATGGCGGCCAGTTTATTCTCCGCATCGAAGACACTGATACCGAGCGGTCTAAACCCGAGTTTACCGAGAACATTCTCAGTGGTTTGCGCTGGTTAGGACTCGATTGGGATGAGGGCCCATTTTACCAATCCCAACGGTTGGACTTATATCGCCAAGCCGTGCAAACCCTCTTAGACAAAGGGTTAGCCTATCGCTGCTACTGCACTCCAGACGAACTTGAGGCGATGCGAGAGGAACAGAAAGCCAAGAAACAAGCCCCTCGCTACGACAATCGCCATCGTAATCTCACCCCAGAACAACAACAGGCCTACGAAGCTGAAGGACGAACCGCCGTTATTCGTTTCAAAATCGACGACGATCGCTCTATCATCTGGGATGACCTCGTGCGGGGAACCCTAACCTGGGCCGGACGAGATCTCGGCGGTGATATGGCGATCGCCCGGGCCGCCAAACCCGGAGACATTGGCCAACCCCTCTATAATTTGGCCGTGGTAGTCGATGACGTGGACATGAAGATTAGCCATGTCATCCGGGGAGAAGACCATATCGCCAATACCGCCAAGCAGATTCTGCTCTATGAAGCCTTAGAACAGGCGGTTCCCAAGTTTGCCCATACCCCCTTAATTCTCAACCCCAACGGTCAAAAACTCTCGAAACGAGATGGGGCCACAGCGGTCAATGATTTTCAGCAATTAGGCTACACTTCCGAAGCCTTAGCCAACTATATGGCCCTGTTAGGCTGGTCGCCGCCAGACGCGCAAGAACGCTTCACCCTAGAGGAAGCGGCGAAGCAATTTGATTTTGCACGAGTCAACAAAGCCGGTGCGCGCTTCGACTGGGATAAACTGAATTGGCTCAACAGTCAGGTCTTACATGAGTTAGCCCCGGAAACCCTGTTAGAGCAACTAATCCCCTATTGGCAAGAGGCGGGGTATGAGTTCGATGTGGAGGGCGATCGTCCTTGGTTGTTGCAAGTCGCGGCTGTCGTAGGAGCGAGTTTAACGGTTCTCCCGGATGCCGTCGAGATGAGCCGGCCTCTATTTGTGCAGTCGGTGGACTACGACGAGAAGGCCCAGCAGCAGCTTGCGATGGAACAAGTCCCGGAAACCCTCGCCGCCGTTCGCGACAAGTTAGTGCAGTCTGGGGAGTTCACAGAAGCGACGGCTAAGGACATCATCAAACAGGTGACGAAGGAACTGAAGGTGAAGAAGGGCCTAGTGATGAAGTCGCTACGAGCCGCGTTAACGGGAGCGGTACAGGGCCCAGATTTAATCCAGTCCTGGCTGATTCTCAATGCCCGAGGCCTGGATCAACAACGGCTCGACAATGCGATAAATCGTTAATAGCCATACCATTTTGACAAAATACCAGATGCTGTAGGGGCAAAAAATTTTTTGCCCCTGCGTTGTTTTTTGCCTATTGCCTTCTGTTCCCTGTTCCCTGTTCCCCATTCCCTTCTTTTGCCTACTGCCTACTGCCTATTGCCTACTGCCTCTTCCCATACTCCTCAAAATACGCCTTAAACCGTTTTTGCAGTTGTTCCGTGGAAAGTTTCTCAACCCAATATTCCGTGACCGCATGGCCAAAGGCCCAAGCATTGCGTTCAGGGGGTGACGGATTGTCTAATAACACTGACCAAAGGGAGAGGAGATCGAATTTGCGGATATCCTCCTCTCGGGTTAATAAAGAAAACAAATCATAGGCAATCTGAAGTTTGCCGATGACAATGGGCAGTTGTTCAACAGGGATTTGTTCCGCGAGGAGATAGGCTAACGTGGGTTGTCCGGTGGTTAACGTGGAAACGAATTGTAGGATGGGACTTTTGAGAAAGTTGGTGAGTCCCTGAGTGGTTGCCATTTGGCGGCTGTAGCGTTCGATGATTTGGGCCGCCCCACGAATCCGGGTATTGCGATCGCGCAAAAATCGGGTCAGTCGCAATTGCTTCGCTGGATCTAATGACTCCACAACTGAGTTAGACAGTTGCTGGAGATTCCAAGCCTCTCGCTGGGCCCGTTCATCCCGCGTCACCAGAGGCAAAACCGCGCGACAGAGGTGGCCGAGTTCCTCCTGACGGTATTCCGTGGCGTGGCGGATGGATTTTTCTTTAGGGCGATCGCCCCCTTCCCAGTTGTAGGGAGGACTCCACTCTCGCAAGGGACGCAGGCGATCGACTTGGGTGACAATGGCCATGGCCGGTAAGTCCGTCACCTCCTTCTGTAACTCCCGTAAAAAATCCTCATCCATCTGTAACGCCGGATCGAGGGCGGGGGTTACCAATAACACCAAATCCGCCTCCCGGGCGCGTTCGAGAACCAATTCCCGGTAGTCCTGACGCTTCGCCTGTTCATAGCCGGGAGTATCCCACAAGACTAAAGAATCGCCGCTGGGCGCCTCCCACAGATAGCGACAAAGCTTGTCCGTACTGGGTAACACATCCACCGCCGCGCGATCACTGTCAAAGAGGGTATTAATCACACTACTCTTCCCGGCCCCAGTCCGTCCCACTAAAAGCAAGTTGACCGGTTTTTGCTTGATGGTTTCGGCAGACTCAGCGCGATCGAGAATAGTGCCTAACGTCTCAGTATTGGTCTGGCCAAAGCGTTTAGACCCATCCTCCTCGTCTTCAGTCAGATTGGGTAATGACTCCTGGGGAAGTTCTCCTGAATAGAGATAAATGGCTTGCTGGGCCAAATTCCGTAACGCCGCTTCTCGCAGCAGTTGCCCCAAATTCCCTAACAGTTCCTGAGTTGCCCGGCTACTGGATTTTTGCGTCACCTGGCGGGCCGCTGCCACCGCCGGATTGAATAGCCATTGGGCCCATCCCCACACCTGACGTAGTTTACGAGCCGAGGGTTCGATTTTTTGATAGACCTCATAGGCTTGATAGGCTTGGCCCACCGTCACTTGTCCCAGAACCGGTGATAGTTTCTCCATCCAGCGATCGAGGTCATCGACGGTTCCCCGAATCAAGCCATAGGCCTGAGGAACATAGATACTCAGTAAAGGATATTTAACCTCGGGGTTATAGGCCCGGGCCACCGCCACCACCACCGCTTGTCCCCGTTGCCAGAAACATTGCCAATCTTCCCAGAAAGGAGGGTCCTCTTGAGTCTCTTGTAAAATCTCCTTGAGAGCCTCTCGCACAGCTTGGGCCGCTTGTGGATTGTTTCCATGTTGTTCGGCTTGATTGCGGCTGGCTTCGAGTTGTTGATTGGCATCGGCTACAGCGGCTTCGAGTTGAGCCAGTTGGGGTTTAGTCCAGCGGGCCAACAGCCAACGCCAGCCGAGGAGAATCACTAAGAATACCGCCCAAATCCAACTCACCCCCCAATGTTGAATTTGCCAACCGGCAGCTACGAGGATAAAGCCAACGATACTGACAAGGGGAAGGGCCAGGACGGCCCATTGCCAAGGTTTGAATCGTACCATTACCGGGTCTCCAAATTGATGGGTTCTTAGGGGGCCTACACGAGCTGATAGGGAACCTCCCAAGACTCAGGGTTTTGAGGATTTCCCCCCAGGAAGGAGGCGGGCCAGACTTCTCCATCGGGATCGACTTGTAGGCCCTGATAGCCATGATCCCAAAGGTTAATAATTACCAGTTGTAGGGTTTCCTCGATCGCCACGATAGGAATCTGCGCTAAATGAGCCTCGGTAACCTCTAGGGTTTTCAGATTTCGCAGGCCCGGATAATCGGATTCTTGTAAGGGGGCAAAACTCCAATGTTCCCCCTCGTCATCCTGGCCCCACCAAAGGGTTGTGCCGGGGGGGATTTGTTGTTTCACATAGAGTTGGGCGCGATCGCCGATTAATTCAGTCAGTGAAGCAGTCATAAATCCAGGATGAAACACTTAGCTGAGGGTCGTTAGTTGATGAGTTGCGTAAACTCATCAGAGTCATCAATATCCTCGGAGACATCGACAGACAGTTCTTGATACTTCAAGCGAGCAAACACCCGGTAGCGATCTGAGGATTTGGTATCACTCCCTGAAGGGTCTCCCACTTCCACAAGGCTATACTCGACATTTTCGGCATGAATGGCAAAGGCAATCTTGAATAATTCAAAAAAGTGGATCACCCATTGACACTCTTCCTCCGGTAAATGCTCATAGTAGCGAATGAGCTGGGCAATTCGGGTTTCTAAATGGATTCGAGAATGACGACTAATTAAGACTAACTTGAGAAGAATCGCCACCAAGGCTAGAGGATTCCCACAGGAGAGCATCCAGATAAAGATGGCCGAGGGTTCCGTCCCATTTTCACTCATGAGGGCATCAATGGCCCGATTGCAAGTCCGCAGTCGTAAGGACTCATCTACCGGATCGTTATGCTTATCAATATAGAGCAGATCCAGTCGTTCCGAGAGCCGTTGACGCAAGACTTGAGCCAGGTCTTTATCGGACCAGGAAAAGAGGAGGTATTTCTGGAGACTACGCTTGAAATCTCGATAACGCTGGTTTTCCGTTTGGCGTAGAAAGACGTTAGCTAAGTTTTCATAGCTGAGACTGCCACGACGAGCCAGAATGGTTTTAATAATTCGCAGAACTTCGTCCCCAAAAATGGTTGGGTTGGGGTGTTGCTGGTTGTCATAGCGCACCATTTGGGCGCGGGTGATGTAGATAGCTAAGTCAAACTTAAAGCGGTCTTTAAGCCGTTGGGAGACCGCCCGAGACACTTCCCGCTGTTCCATGGGGTTATCGGGATTGGAATATTGAGGAACCAGCAAATAGGCGGTGTAGCGATCGCTCCATTTGGCGGCCTCAACTTCCTCAAACTCCCCTTCATCATATTTAGCGGTAAAGACCTGCAAATCTTGATAGTCTTTCCCGTCGGTGAAAATCTGCAACCAGGCCC
The DNA here is from genome assembly GCF_009846485.1 of Sodalinema gerasimenkoae IPPAS B-353. Taxonomy (GTDB): domain Bacteria; phylum Cyanobacteriota; class Cyanobacteriia; order Cyanobacteriales; family Geitlerinemataceae; genus Sodalinema; species Sodalinema gerasimenkoae. The sequence continues at coordinate 3,740,138 of NZ_ML776472.1, read as the reverse complement.
GCACTCGTTGCAGATGAGGCGAGAGAGTCCGCTCGCGAATGCAGGGGTCTTGAAAAAGCTGAACCAGTTTGGGGATAAACTTATGCTGCCGGTTGGCTTCCCAGTTATTAAAGAGGATGTAGCACGATCGCTTCACCGTATGGCGAAAGCCACTCTCTTCATTAGCCTCAACCAGTTGCTTGAGAGATTGGAAGACTTCTAGGTTCTTGGCATTATCATAGTCGATGAATAAGCCCCGAAACTCCTGTAAGACATCCTCTGGCGACCACGCCCGAACAATTTCTAGCAGATAGTTATAAACAATCTCCTGAGTTTGTTCTTGTAGATGCTCATCCGGTCGGTTGGTAGCGATAAACGGTGTCGGTCGCTGGGTCGGGCGTTGCTTATCAAACATAGGTTCGTACCCCGATTAACTCAACATAGCCAGAATTGCCGTCGCGATCACCTCCCATTATCCCGCAAATGTACGAAAGCGGGGTCGCACTAGCGACCCCGGATTGTCAGTTTTTGGCCTGCCTAGCGGAACATACTACTGACAGAACTATCTTCGTGAATGCGCCAAATCGTCTCACCCAGGACATTGGCAACGGAGAGGACCTTCAGTTGGTCAAACATCCGCTCCGGGGGAATGGGGATGGTATTGGTGACAATGACTTCTTCAAAGACCCCACTGGACAGTCGCTCCACCGCTGGGGGGGAGAAGACCGCATGGGTGGCACAGGCGTAAACCTGCCGGGCCCCTTCTTTGCGCAGCAGCCGCGCTCCTTCGCTGATGGTTCCGCCGGTGTCAATCATGTCATCGACCAGTACGGCTGTTTTACCCCGCACATCGCCGATAACATTCAACACCTCGGCCACGTTATGCGCTTGACGACGCTTATCAATAATCGCCAAGGGGGCATCGTTGAGTTTTTTGGCAAAGGCCCTAGCGCGAGCTACTCCGCCGACATCGGGAGACACCACGACGATGTCATTGAGCTGCTTGTTAAGCAGATAGTTAATCAACACCGGCGACCCATAGACATGATCGACAGGAATGTCAAAATAGCCTTGAATCTGCGCCGAATGTAAATCCATAGCCAGAACCCGGTTTGCCCCGGCTTCGACCATCAAGTTAGCAACGAGTTTAGCGGTGATTGATTCTCGTCCAGCGGTTTTGCGGTCGGCGCGCGCGTAGCCATAGTAGGGCAAGACGGCGGTTACCTGACGCGCGGAAGCCCGACGACAGGCATCGATGACGATCAGTAACTCCATGAGATGATCGTTCACCGGATGACAGACGGGCTGAATTAAATAGACATCACAGCCTCGAATAGACTCCTGAATCTGCACGTAAAGCTCACCATCGGCGAAGCGCTTACGCACCATCGGACCGAGATCGATTCCGAGGTAACGGGCGACTTCTTGAGATAGCGGCAGGTTGGCAGACCCAGAGAATAGCCTTAATCGATTGTTATCGACAACAGAGAGTAAAGAAGGCTGAAGCGATAGAGTTGCAGAACGGCTCACAGCGAACCCTCGACGGCACGTTAGTTTAAGGCAATGTTATCATTGCAACTGCCAATCTGCTCGGAAAATTACCGGTTGTGAGCTAGATTTAGGAGCGCGGTTGTGATCTCCTGCCGCTGAAAGAAGCTCGCTGTCAAGGTTTGGCTGAATTGTGATGTCCAACTTAAATTTTGCGTTTTTTGTCCGGATGGCGGCGATCGCCCCCAAGCGAACCGCAGCCGCGCAAAGACAGTACAATGGACAGATGGCTCCCGCGCCAGTCCCCTGCCGATGATTTACCTAGGAGCTAGCCTCTCCATGTCTTATGCTCGTTAGTGATGATTTACTGCTGTATTACCAACGGTGCGATCGGCGGGCATTTTTAGATGTGTTCGGTGACTCCCGTCAACGAGATCCCCTTGACAACTTCTTACTCAAGCTACGCCAAGACAGTCGCAGCCACCGCCAAGAGGTTTTAAGTCAGTATCATTACCAGCGTCCGGACTGGTCAGGCGATGATTGGTACGGTGGAACTCAAGCCACATTAGCGTTGATGGAACAGGGGGTTGAGGCCATCTATCGGGGGGTGCTGTCCGCCTCATGGCTTCCGGGGATTGACTTAGTCTCGAAACCGGATCTCTTCGTCCGCCATCCCGGTTCATCCCGCTTTGGAGATTGGCTCTACATTCCCTATGATATTCGCTTCGGAAAACGCCCCAAACTGGATTATCAAATCGTTGGGGCGTTTCATGGTTTAGTCCTCTCGCAACAACAAGAGGTCTGGCCCTCCACCACCTGGCTCGTTTTGCGGGGCCGCAAACCCCATGCGGTGGACTTCCTGAAACGGGTTCCCGAGATGCAGCAGCTTCTCCATGACTGTATTGTCAGTTTACGTCAGCCCCAGGCCCCGGAGTTATTCTTATCCCGGCAAAAATGCAATCTGTGCCATTGGTATAATTTTTGTCATCAGGCGGCGGAGTCGCAACGTCATTTGTCCCTGATTCCTGGAATTACTCCCAATCGCTATGGCCAGTTACAGGGGATGGGAATCACCACCCTGGCTACGTTGGCCAACACTCCGCGATCGCAGCTTAAGATGGTCTTTGGGGCCGAAGCGGGGAATCAGCTAGCCCAACAAGCCCTAGCCTCCCATGACCACCAGGCCCTCTTACGAGACGGGGCCCTGGCACACCTCCTCCAGTCCCCCCGCAATCGTTGGTTAGCCGCCCCCCAGAGGGCGATCGAAATTCATTTTGATATCGAAGCCGAACCAGATTTAGATCTTGATTTTCTCCTTGGGGCTTTGGTCGTTGACCATCGCCAAAATCGCCAAACCTATTATGGATTTATGGCTAAATCTCCCGAAGAAGAAGCTCGGGTTTGGCAGCAATTTTTAGAACTCATGGAGTCCTATCCGAATGCGCTGATTTTTCACTTTTGCGACTATGAAGTGAAGACCATTCAACGCTTAGCGAAGCTCTATAAAACTCCAAAACATCGCCATCAAGCCTTAATCAATCGCTGCGTCGATATCCATTGGTGGGTGACCCAATCCACCGTATTACCCGTAGAAAGTTACGCTCTCAAACCAATTGCCCGTTGGCTAGGCTTCAACTGGCGTAATCCTAAAGCCAATGGTGCTCAATGTATTTGCTGGTATAACCAATGGCTCGCTGAGCAAGATCCCACATATTTAGAAGCAATTCTTGAATATAACGAAGATGATTGCCGTGCCACCTATACGTTGAAAACATGGCTTAGTCAGTTTCTTCAGCCCTATTACCAAGATGCCATAGAGCCAGACACCCATAAACTCATTAATTATTAAGCCGGTAGCCCCGAGTATCCTGACGTGATCGAGAGATTAGGGTTGACAATAAGATTTAGGGTAGTCGCTGTGATTTTGATCATAGGCAGATGGAGATCCAGATAATAGCATAGACGGATAGGGGACACTGCCGCGACCTGCAACTCCCTGACCCGTCACATCAGCTTTATTAAGGACATGGTCAACCGTCCCGACCTCTCTTCTGACTTAACCCACTCCATTCCTGACCTGGAGTACCTCTCCACTATGTCCGATTCACTCCATTCACCCCCCCCCTCCACCGCTCTCCCGGACGCCTTGGTACAAGAGATTTCTTGGGATACCCTCTCCCACTTCATTACCCAGACCGCTGCTGTAACTGGCCGGGATTACTATCCCGTCCTAGCGGAACAGTTAACGGCAAGCCTAGATGTCAAATATGCCATTATTGGGGAAATTTGCCAATGGCGCGATCAGCATCCCACGCGAGTGCGATCGCTGTGCTTTTGGAGTGGTCAAGGTGTGGTGGATAACTTCGAGTATGATCTCGTGTGTACGCCCTGCGGACGGCTGTTAGAACAGGCCTGTGAGACCTCAGGAGACTTAAGCCTCTGTTGGTTTCCTGAGGAAGTTCAACGACACTTTCCTGAAGATATTGACCTTGTCCAGCTCAAGGCAGAATCCTATCTTGGCATCGCCTTAATCGATCCGGATACCCGTCAACCTATCGGTCATATTTGCATTTTAGATGACCGTCCCATCTCCGTAGAAAAGCGGTATCGTGCCGAAGTTCTCCTGAGTTTATTTGCTACGCGAACGGTGGCTGAGCTGAAGCGAGAACAAGCGGAGCGGCGAGAAAAGGAGAGAATTAAAGAACTCGAAACTACATTACAAGAACTGCAATATACCCAATCAAAACTGGTTCAAATCGAGAAGATTTCCAGTCTAGGACAATTGGTGGCAGGGGTTGCCCATGAGATTAACAATCCCCTCGGCTGCATCACCGGAAACCTGTCTCACACCGCCGACTACACCGCCGATCTTCTAGAACATCTGAGTTTATATCAACAGCATTATCCCGACACTCCCCCAGACCTCACAGAACACGCCGAAGAAATTGATATTGACTATCTCATCGAGGATTTTCCCCTGATTGTCAATTCAATGAAAGTCAGTGTCGATCGCATCCAAGAGATTGTCTCCTCCCTGCGTCAGTTCTCCCGACTCGATGCCGAGGAAACCCTTTGTGATGTCCATGAAGGTTTGGACAGTACCCTAGTGGTGTTACGGCATCGTCTCAAAGCCAATCCCGAACGTTCCGAAATTCGGGTAGAGAAGGACTATAGCGAACTGCCCAAAATTCTTGCCCGTCCCGGACAACTGAATCAGGTGTTTATGAATCTACTCAGCAACGCCATTGATGCCGTCGAGGACGCCAACCAGGATGACAGCTATGGGGAGATTCAGGCGAATCCCAATTTCATTTGCATTCGTACTCAATATATCCAAGATGAGGAGGGCGATCGCATCGCCATCTGTATCGCCGATAATGGGGCCGGGATTCCCATCGAGGTTCAACCCCGGCTGTTTGAGACCTTTTTCACCACCAAAGAGGGAGAACGGGGAACGGGGTTAGGCCTATCGCTGAGTCGGCAAATCATCACCGAGAACCATGGGGGAAGCCTGACTTTTGACTCCACCCCGGGCCAAGGGACGGAGTTTATCATTGAACTGCCAGTCTTCCCCGCTGACCCGGACTAAACCTGTAATTATCCCAGGATTTGTTGTAGAAACACCCACTTATCCGCCACTTCCTCAATCCGTTTCGTGGTGGGTTTGCCGGCCCCATGGCCGGCTTTCGTCTCAATGCGAATCAACAGAGGCTGATCCCCTCCGTTGGCCGCTTGCAGGGCCGCCGCAAACTTGAAACTATGACCCGGAACCACGCGATCGTCATGATCTCCGGTAATAATGAGCGTTGCAGGATAGGCAGTCCCAGATTTGACGCGATGCAAGGGAGAATAGGCAAACAGGGCCTTAAACTCCTCCGGGTCATCGGGAGACCCATAATCAGAACACCAGGCCCAGCCAATGGTGAACTTGTGGAACCGCAACATATCCAACACTCCCACCTCGGGAATGGCCGCCGCGAACAAGTCCGGCCGTTGCGTCATGCAAGCCCCCACCAACAGGCCGCCGTTGCTGCCACCACCGATGGCCAGTTTCTCAGAACGAGTATAGCCTTGGTCAATCAGCCATTCTGCAGCGGCGATAAAGTCATCAAAGACATTCTGCTTGTTCTGTTTAACCCCCGCCTGATGCCAGGCTTCACCATATTCCCCGCCGCCTCGCAGGTTGGGAATGGCTAAAACCCCGCCGAGTTCCATCCAAACCAACTGACTGACGGAAAAACTCGGGGTTAGGGAGATGTTGAAACCGCCATAGCCGTAGAGATAGGTGGGATTGCTGCCATCGCGAACTAATCCCTGTTTATGGGTGATAAACATGGGAATACGAGTCCCATCTTGGCTGTGATAGAACACCTGATGGGTTTCGTACTCGTCTGGGTTAAAGTCCACCGTTGGCTGACGGAACAGGGTACTCTCGCCGCTGGTGAGGTCGTAGCGATAGATGGTGGTGGGGGTGGTGAAAGCGGTGAAAGCGTAGAAGGTTTCCGTATCGCTGGGTTTGCCGCCAAAGCCGCCGACTGACCCAATTCCCGGTAGGTCAATGTCCCCTAGGGGGTCACCGCTGAGGCTGAAGCGTTTGACCTGACTGCGAGCGTCTTTGAGGTATTCCACCACAAATTGATGGTTGAGGAGACTTACGCCTTGTAGGACATCTTCGGCTTCAGGGATAACCGTTTGCCGATCGCCCCCTGGGAGGTCTAAGGCAATGAGACAATAGCGAGGGGCGTTAAAGTCGGTGGTTAACCAGAGGCGATCGCCCTCATTCCCCACCACATCATAGCGGGCTTCCCAGGTGTCAATCAATGTCACCACCGGCGCGTCGAGTTGCGGCGTACTGGGGGTTTGTAAGTCTTGGTAGAAGACGAGGTTTTTCGGTTCGGTTCCCCGCCAGACGGAGATAATCAGATAGCGGCCATCGTCGGTGACATCGCCACTAAAGCCCCATTCTTTCTCGTCGGGCCGTTCATAGATGAGAACATCCTCGCTTTGGGGGGTTCCGCGACGGTGGTAATAGAGTTTTTGGAAGTAGTTAATGTCTTCGTATTGACTCTCTTCTTGGGGGCGATCGTAGGCGCTATAGTAGAAGCCTTGATTGTCGTGAGTCCAGGCGGCCCCAGAGAACTTACTCCACTTCACCTCATCGCTGAGATCGTCGCCGCTGTCGATGTTACGAATGCGCCAGGTTTTCCAATCGGAACCGGATTCAGAGAGGGAGTAAGCTAGCCAGTGGCCATCGGGGGAAATGGCGTAACCGGTTAGGGCCACGGTTCCATCGTCGGAGAGTTGGTTAGGATCGAGGAGAACGCGGGGATCTCCGTCCAGGTTATCCAGGACGTAGAGGACGTTTTGGTTTTGCAGGCCGTCGTTTTTGAAGTAGAAGTAGCGATCGCCCTCTTTGAAGGGAATCCCGTATTTTTCGTAGTTCCAGAGTTGGGTGAGGCGTGCTTTGAGGCGATCGCGGTCTGGACTCTGTTTAAGAAAACCAAAGGTTAACTCATTTTGCGCCTCAATCCAAGCCCGCGTTTCCTCAGAGTCAGAGTCTTCTAACCAGCGATAGGGGTCAGGAATTTCGATGCCATGATAGGTATCAACTTGGTTACTTTTTCGTGCTTGAGGATAAGTAAATGCCATGAATTGTTATGGGTAAAGATTGTTACGGGTAAAAAGTGAACAAAAAACGCAAAAACACCCTAGTTAAAGAGTCTTCAGGACATGAGGGAATCACCCAAAACAATCCCCAATTGAAATTACAGTTGTTAGGGCAAATTGTAGGGGTGAACGGCTGTTCGCCCTCAGCCCTCAGCCTCTAGGGTTCAGACCTAATCTTGTTGGTGAGAAAACTGATACGCACCAATCCAAGAGAGGGCGATCGCCACCACCAGCAACACTGGAATACTAATCCAGGTAAAGTCTGCTAAAGAGCCATAAGCCGCCGATCGCAAGCCAATACTGGTATAGGTGAGCGGCAGACAAAAGACAATGGCTTTGAGGGCAGTTGGCAGAGTCGCCGGGTCAAAAAAAGTCGCCCCGAGAAACGACATCGGGACAATCAAAAAGTTGTTGAGTAAGCCCACACTTTCGAGAGATGTAACATTCAGTCCAACAATCACACCCAGTCCAGCAAAGACAGCACAATTGAGGATTAACACCAATAAAAATAGGGGATTAAAGAAACTCCAAATCGCAGAAACCCCCTGTTCAGTGAACCCTAAAAAGAGGACTGCAACCACCATCACAGACCCTGAGGTCATCAGACCCCGAACAATGCCAGCCATCATTTTTCCCAAATGTAAGGAGAGGGGATGAATGGGCAAGAGTAGCACCTCCTCAAACGTTTTGCTGTAGAGTCGTTCCCCACAAATCGAGAAAGTAGTCCCGGCGAAACTAATGGCCATCGAGGATAGGGCCACCATCCCCGGCAAAATAAATTGCAGATAACTACTATAGTCTTCACTAATTGCTGTTCCGGGGCGGACAGAACTGCCCAAGCCTAAGCCGAAGGCGACAATGTAAATGAGGGGGGAGATGAGGCCCGAGGCGGCGACTTGGGCGATGCGAACTCGTAAATCGAGCCAATCCCCCCAGAAGATGGTGAGGCTATCTTGCCAAATGGTGGAATACTCGACGGCGTTGGCATTGCCTGGAGAGGAGGTGAGGGAATTTTGGACAGTCACAGCTACAGGGGCGATCGTGAATAGCATATCAGGAGCATCTTACCCCGATTTAGGACGATCTGGGGTCTGGGCGATCGCCCTCCTCCTCGTCCGGGTTCACCGTCTCCGAGGCGGGGGAATCGTCGCTGGGGGTGGCTTCAGGGATGTCCGGGTTCTCGGTGTCCGCCTCCTCTTCTTCGACAAACTCAAACTGAATCACATTGTCATCCCCCAACTCTCCCGCAATCTCTTCCACTTCCTCGCCAGTGGCTGTTTTGCGAACCCGACGGATGGGGAGATTCGCGGTAATCGAGGTCATGCGTTGATCACTTTCCAGGGCAAAGTTGAGGCCTTCGGTGTCGATTTCCACATAGCGGGAAACCACCTCTAGGATTTCCTTCTGCATCGCCTCGATGGTTGCCGGGTTTAAGTCTACGCGATCGTGAGCAATCACCAGTTGCAGGCGGCGTTTAACTTCCTTGCGGCTGGTGTCTTTGTGCGATCGCGGCAACAGGCGGGCGAGCAGATTGGAGAGCATTGTGATGAGTCGAGTCAACGTCGAGTCAGATAATTCGGGTGTTCAACAGACTACGCAAGCGAGAGAAGATGCCCTTGGGGGGAACCGAGAGATCCAAAAACTCCACCGTCTCTCCCTCCATACGGCGAGCGATATTACGATACGCCTCCCCCGCCCGCGAGGGTTCCTCGGAGAGAACCAAGGGTTCGCCTCGGTTCGTCGAGACAATCACCCGTTCGTCATCGGGAATCACCCCCATCAGAGGAACCGCCAACAGTTCCTGCACATCTTCGACGGACATCATATCGTTAGCTTCCACCATTTCCGGGCGGATGCGGTTAATAATCAGGCCCACTTTCCGCACCCCATTGGCTTCGAGGAGGCCCACCACGCGATCGGCATCCCGCACCGCCGCAATTTCAGGGGTGGTGACGATGAGGGCTTCACGGGCAGCGGCGATCGCGTTTTGGAACCCCTGTTCAATCCCGGCGGGGCAATCGACGAGGACATAATCAAATTTTTTCGCCAACGCCACCACCAACTGCCGCATCTGGGCGGGGGTGACAGCATCTTTCATGCGATTTTGGGCAGCGGGTAGCAGGGCGAGGGTATTTTGGCGTTTATCCCGGACGATCGCTTGATCGAGGCGGCATTCACCGGCGATCGCTTCTACGGCGGTATAGACGACCCGATTTTCCAGCCCCAGCAGCAAATCCAGGTTCCGCAAGCCAAAGTCAGCATCCACGAGGATGACTTTACGCTTGCGTTGTGCCAATGCCATACCGAGGTTGGCGGTGGTGGTGGTTTTGCCCACTCCCCCTTTACCCGAGGTGACAACAATAATGCGACTCATAATGAGAAACGGCTTGGGAACGATCCAAACAGGGCTACACTACAACGAAATGTACACTTGAGGCATTGCCCCAAGGGGTAGATCGCGTCTGTGGGCAGTTGTCCCAATGTATCATCTGGGGGGATAGATGGCGGGAGATTCACCGAAGAGATCGGCCATCTGGGATGGGGAGGGGTTGGCGATTGGGGCTAGGTTGAGTCAAGATTGCCCGAGTTGAGATGGAGAACGTCGATAATTCTTGATGTTTCTTTAGATTCGACCTCTCAGGGAGTTTGCCTCCAGACCTGTCCGACTTGCTTTACCATCATGGCTCGATTCGGTGTCGACTTCCCCTTACAGCCACAATCCCTTCCCATAATCTTAGTCTCTTTAGAGTAAGGAATCGTCAAGCCAATCCGATTGTTTCCAGAGTTGAAAATTAAGCCAAAGTGTGCTACCATGCCGGGACTGGAGTGATAATTTTAAATTTCCTTAACAAGATAAGTCTAGTGATACCCAGCTAGAGCTACAGACTTTTCATAGTTCACCTGTTTGGAAGTCTAAATAAAAGACATGGATATTGATATTTTAAAAGACGAGAGAGCGAATTGCTACTCAGTCATGGTTCACTCATCTATCGAGAACTACCTTGAGAAAGTTCGACAGATTTTTGAGAATAGAGGTGGTATTGAAGGTCAACGAGATACCCAGAAAACAATTACCGCAAAACGGATCAGAGAAAGGATGGTTTCCGACTTAAAGGAAGGAGCAGTTTTACCGCCAATTGTTTTGGGAGTCATCTTAAGTGAGAATGAATTCAACGAATTAGAACATCTGGAAGACGAGGCAAGCTTTAATAGAATATTAGTCTCTAAAGATAACGAAGATATTTTTATTATTGATGGGATGCAAAGAACTACTGCTCTCAAAGAAGCAGTCGAGCAAAGTCCAGGTATCAAAAAACAATTTATTAGAGTTGAGTATTGGCTTGCTGCTCAGTCTAATGCAATGACCTATCGAATGCTAGTTTTGAACACGGGTCAAGTTCCTTGGAGCTTGAGACGACAAATTGAGGTTGTGTTTCAACCTATCCTTAAAGAACTAGAACAAAAAAATTCAGAGATTGAAGTCATAGCAATCGATGATTCGCGAAGAGCAACTAGGGCTGGACAATTCCAAAAGAATGCTGTAGTTGAGCTTTTTTTGGTTTTTGGTTCAAGGACAGAAAAAATAGATCTCAATGAAAAAGTTGCAGATGAATTCACGAAACAGGATTTTATCGAGTCAACATCTCGTCCAGAGTTTACCGAAGAGTTTTACAAAACGATTGACTATTTAATTCGTTTTGAAAAGGCTCTGGGTAAACAAAGCTTTTTCAAGAAGCAACCGGCCTCTTATACAGGGTTCGTGACGGCTATTGCTTTACATACGATGGGACGGCCAGGTGGTGACCATAGCCGAGAAGAGCGAGAGAAGAAATGGAAAACTCTCGAAGAACATATTGAGCCATTCATCCGTAAAATAGAAAGCTTTAGTGATGAAGAGCGAGAAGAATTTGTCTGTTTGGAGATTCTAAAAGAGCTAACTAGCAAAACTGGCAAGACTAAAGGGTATGAAAATCGGAAATTTTTTAAAGAAGCATTTAAGGTTTTAATTGACGATAAATTTGAGGTAAAAAGTATGGAAGTTTGCTGGAGAACCTATTGATTTTTGGTTATGGCTCGGAGTATTAAAAGATGCAACGAATACATTATTGAGCGCTTGAACGAGAGAATTAAGTTAGAAGATCGTCTGATAGAGCCTTTGGGTATAAATAGGGCGATAAAATTGAATAAGTCTGATAGGGAACTAATTATAAAAGCTAAATGTCTGAGTCCTCAAGGTTTATTTCTTCAAGAGAAAGCTGCTTGTTTTAGATACAAAAGTGAGTATTACTTCGTTTATGTTGGGACAGAGAAACCGGAAACACCTAAGAAGAATAAAGATAGAAGTTATAATGACTTGATTCGGTTTTCTGAAGACAAAAAAATTGATAATGAAGAGCCTGAGAATAAAATTAAGTTTGGTTGGACTGTATTGGTCATTTCCGAGCTTAAAGTTGCAGTAAGAAGTTCTGTTACAGGTTCAGAAATTTATAATGCTTTAGGTGCGATTAATGATAACTACTATGATGCTGATGCTTCCCACAATATCCAAGGATTTTTTGAAGATTTTCATGTTTACAAAATAGATTCCGATTCTCTCCTATTAGAACAATCCGTGAAAAGTCAAAAAGATTCAATAAGATATCCAGACATTTCTAGGGTACTACTTCTTTATTTTCTTGATTATAATCCTGTCAATAATCTCAACTTTGAACAGAAAACAATTGAAATTTTTTATACTTTTGCGTATGAGGGGGAAGCATCTATACCATTTGACAATATTTTGGATAGCTACCTATCATTTTCTTGGAAATATTCTTTTTTGGATATCTATAGATGTCTAGAAAGGTTGTTTGGGATTCCCCAAATTTTTAAACTGTATGAAACTATTTTGCCTAACATAATTTTTTTGAATTTCGTTAACAAGATTGAGCAATTCATTAGCTGGAAACCCAAAGAAGAAGATGCCCTTAAAGAGTTGCTTAATGTTATCAAGAAAAAATTAGAAGAGAATGTTGACATTTTCAATGGTTTTCAGTCAGTCAAACCTAAGATAAATTTAAACTTTTCAGAGAAAACACAAGATGCCGTTGTCATTTACTCATTACGGAATAAAATTGTTCATTTCAACCCTAAAAAAATCCAACTAGAAGAATCTGATTGGAATCAAGTAATCAGCTTTTGCCTGCTTTCTACCTACCTGCTTTACAAAAAGTATGGCGAATTTTTAAGACTACCTGATTCTGACATGGAAGAATTAACGGAAGACCTATAGTCTCGTTGATAAGCCTAATTTAGCAGTTAACAATACTTGCTATATATAATTTCACCCCTACGTTAAGGGAGTTAATTAGCCATAACTTTCCCTTGTCACTATGAACTCAAGTGAGCCATTTCACTTGATTGTTAGAGACCAAAATCGGTTTATCTTGCTGATAATTCAACCCAAATTTTAAGGAAAGTTCCGCTTTTTGTAACTCAGTGCCCAAATAAAGGGCGTGTTCGGTTTCCAACGCCGGACAATCCGCCGCAATTTTTTGATAGAGTCGTCTAGCCGTTTTCCCCACATAACAGCCCACGGGTTCACCACTGCCGGGGCTGAGATGTTCTACGACTATCTCACCGTCACTCACCAGTAGGGTGAAACTCCCGGAGGGGTCGGCAAAATTGCGGTCTTTTAAAAGTCGCGGATACTGTTGTTCAATTAGAGTATCGGCATTTTCCCAACAGTCATCATAAATATGGGCACTTTCACTGACCGTTATTAGGGGACCGAGGCGCAATTTTAGTCCGCTGTTACGCCGTTCGATTTGTTGCTTCAGATGCTGTTGTAATGCCCGTAAACCCATGGCATTTGCCACCCAAGCCCCAAACATATCATTGCTGCGAAAGGTGGCGGTTAGAGACAATTCTCCGTCCACAATTCGGGTCCAAATATGATTGAGACAGGGAGGACTTCCATTGGCTTGGCCATCTTGTCCGGCATCCCAGAGGGACATCACCGCACGGGCCGAGTCAGGATTGTCGCTGAGTTGTTGGATGACTTGTTGGATTTGGTCAACGCCAAACCACGATCGCAGCCGCTGGCCATAGGTGTATTTCACCCCATCTTCTGACACCGCATCATCCTGGATTTGACCAACATAGTCGGCAACAAAGTTCCGAGAGACGGGTAGATAGTTGGGATCGGGGAAATAAAACTCGGGGGGTTCGTCGGTAACGATCGCCATCAGGTTAATCAGTTCCTGCCACTGGCTATCATGTTGGGTATTACGCAGGGTTCCCGTGCGACGGATGCGGTGAATCAGCTTAACCCAGGTTTCGGCGATGGTTCGCCCTTCGATGCGATGGCCATAGCGTCGTCCCGGTTTCAGGGAAGATTCGACGATCGCCTCGGGGAAACGTTGGGGAACACCCCAGGGTTTAGGGGAGGGCTGTTGGGCGATCGCCCCGACGAGATGAAGGGCTGATTTGACATCCTCGACTCGATGACAGGTGATAGACTCCCGTAGGGCTGCGATCGCCTCTAGGGGCAGTTCGGCATCGAGATAACCAACAATGGGGGAATTAATCACCCAGCAATCCCGGCCACTCTCAGTTTGTCCCCGACGCACTCCCTGGGCGAAGAAGTCCGCCAGACAACGGCCACTCCCCGCATTACGGTCTTCTCGGGTGGCATCAACGATAATGAGATGACGCACTTGGGGATTCAGTAACAGATTGCGAACCAGGACGCTAATGCCACGAGTGGGACTGTAAAGTTGTCCAATAACGGCGTAGGCTTCGGGATGGAGATGTTTGGCGATCGCCTCTTTCACCGTCCAACCGCTGACAATCGCAGTAGTCCCCGTTCCGCAGATGAGTTGATTGGGCTTATAGTGAGGCTGATAGGGTTGAGGCATGGGGTGGGGAGAGGCAAGAGGCAAGAGGCAAGAGGCAAGAGGCAAGAGGGAGAACCCACCCCTGCCCCTCCCAGGAGGGGAAAGACGTAGGGGCGTACCCTTGTGGTCGCCCTCTTCTTTCGGGAACTGGAATTGACGATGTGTTATTGACTTTTGATGATGGAACGGACGATCGCCGAGATTAACGAAAAAATTGAAACTGGGAAAGCCTCAGTCTGGACAGTCGAGGAACTTAAGGCCCGAGTGACAGATATCGGCGTGACCAAAGCCACCAAACAGGTGGATGTGATTACCACCGGCACTTTTGAACCCATGGAGTCCAGTGGGGCCATCCTTAATATCGGACATACTGACCCGCCGATCAAGATTCGTCGCTGTTGGATAGATGGCGTGATGGCCTATTCTGGCTTTGGGGCCGTGGATTTGTATTTAGGGGCGACGCAACTGGCAGAGGTGAGTGATGCCGAAGATCCCAGCCGTGAACCCACTTGGAAGGAGAATCGCGGCGGCGGCCATGTGATTGAAGACCTCATCGCTGGCAAAACCGTTCAGGTTCGGGCCATTGGCCAAGTCACCGATTGTTATCCTCGGGCCTCCTTTGAAACTCAGATTTCCCGCGATACCATCAATCAGTTCTATCTGTTTAATCCCCGCAATCTCTATCAGAACTTTATTGTCGGGGTCAATGGGGGCGATCGCACTCTCTTTACCTATCTCGGCCCCCTACAACCGCAACTGGGCAATGCAGTCTACTCCAACCCTGGGGCCATTTCGCCCCTGTTCAATGACCCCGATTTAGACCTAATCGGCATCGGAACCCGCGTCTTTATGGGGGGAGGCGTAGGCTATGTTGTCGGTGAAGGAACCCAACATTTCCCCCTACAAAAGCGACTCCCCAACCGTACCCCCATCGGCCCGGCGGCGACGTTAGCGTTGATGGGGGATGCACGGCAGATGAACCGCAATTGGGTGCGCGGCTGCTATTTCCATAACTATGGCCCCTCCCTGATGTTGGGCGTGGGGGTTCCTCTCCCGGTTCTCAATGAGACAGTGGTGGAACGCTGTGCCGTTCGCGATGAGGAATTAGTGGCCCCAGTGGTGGACTTTTCCATTCCTCGGCGAGTCCGTCCGACCTTTGGCTTAGTCAGTTATGCCCAACTGAAATCGGGTAAAATCACCGTCGATGGGAAATCCGTGCGAGTGGCCCCGTTAGCCAGTATTCCGCGATCGCGCCAAGTGGCCGAAGAACTCAAAGCCTGGATTGAAGCCGGGGAGTTCACCCTCACCGAACCCGTAGCCCCCATTTCGAGCGATCGCACCTTCGTTCCCCAAGATGTCTGGGGCCTACAAATTTCCTTAGATTAGGGATGACGACTCACCGCTAAACGAAGCTGATTCAGGGCATGACTGACGCTAATCTCACGAATCCAATCCCGTCCCCGCGTATCCCCGAGACGATACTCAACATGTTGCACCGACTCAGGGCCCGCTAACCCAATATAAACCAATCCCACCGGCTTGTCTGGGGTTCCACCGGAGGGGCCAGCAATGCCAGTAATGCCAATGCCCCAATCTGTGCCACAACAGTCGCGAACCCCCACCGCCATCTGTTCGGCCACCAGTCCCGACACAGCCCCCAGGGTTTCCAGAACCTGGCCATTCACCCCTAACAGATGTTCCTTAATCCGGTTCTCATAAGCAATCACCCCACCTAAAAAATAAGCAGAACTCCCCGGAATCTCCGTTAAAGTTTTGCCCAAATAGCCCCCAGTACAGGATTCCGCCACAGCCAAAGTCTGTCCCCGTTGTTGTAGGAGTTGTCCAACCACCGTCGCCAAACTCTCCTCATCGCTGCCATAGTAGTATGTGCCAGCAATCTCCTGAATTTGCTGGGCGATGGGATGGATGAGGGCCTCTGCCGCCTCTGTGGACTCAGCCCGGGCCGACACTCGTAACTTCACATGACCATAATTGGCATAGGGGGCCACTGTGGGATTGACGGAGTTGAGGAACCCAGAGACCTTTTCCGCTAACTCCGACTCGGGAATACCCCAAAACTTGAGGATACGGCTGTGAAACACCTGTTGACCCCAACCTAGAGCTTTGAGGGTCGGAACCGCTGTTTGTTGCCACATAGCCCGCATTTCCGAGGGAACGCCCGGAAAGGTGAATATAGTCGCGCCGCCTATCTGCCAAATGATGCCGGGGGCACTGCCAATGGGATTGGGTAAGACATCCGCCCCCTCGGGGAGTAAGGCCTGTTTGCGGTTACTCGGGGACATCGTCCGCCCGCGTTGGGCATATTTGGCTTCGATGTCCTTCAGCACATCGGGGCGTTCTTGTAGAGGGACATGAAAGAAATCCGCCAGAGTTTCCACCGTTAAGTCATCGGGGGTGGGGCCCAAACCTCCGGTAAAGATAAGGATGTCGGCGCGATGAATGGCAATATCAATGGCATCCTGTAACCGTTCGGGGTTGTCGCCGACGACGGTTTGATAGTAATGGGGAATCCCCAGTTTTGCTAATTCTTGAGCGATATATTGGGCGTTGGTGTTGAGGATATCGCCGAGGAGTAACTCGCTTCCGACGCAGATTAGTTCAGCTGCCATAGGGGATAGGAGAAGGTTTAAGCAAAAATGACTATCGTTTATCCTAAATTATTTCCAGGGTTTATGCCTAGTGCATCCCGGCAATAATTCCGAATTTCTTATATATAAATACATACAAAAAATTGTTCAGAGTAGTATTAAGTTGTTTGATTTGGGCAATCCAAACCCCCTGCCAACTTTTTTCCCATAATTCAAATTCCTAGGCTATAGTCGAGGAACTTAGACACGACCATGCTGCCGAATTCGGCTATCATACATGTCGCAATTAACTCAAAATCTTAACAAAAATATTATCTATGTGACCGGATTACCCCGGGCTGGTTCAACTCTAATCTGCCAACTTCTTGGGGAACATCCAGTCATTTATAGTCCGGGCCAGAGTTCGGCGTTGCTTAATGGCATTAAAACACTGCAAGGGCACCTGAGCGATCACGAATTTTTGCTCTCCCAACTAGACAATCAATTTGAACTTGTCTATCAACGTCTCCTGAATGCCTATCGAGGATTTATCAACGGTTGGTTTGCCGAAACCGAGAAAAACTGGGTCGTCGATAAAAATCGGGGCTGGCTGAATGCCCTGGATTTAGCCCTCCACCTCGACCCAAACTGTCGCATGGTCGTTTGTGTCAGGGAACTAGGACAAATCTACGGGTCTATTGAAAAACAACATGAAATGACGCTGCTGCTGGACTTTCCCGACAATTTAGCCAGTCTGTCTCCTTATGAAAGGTGCGATCGCCTATTTGCCCCTCAAGGAGTCGTTGGGGGTCCCCTAGGGGCTATTCAGGGGCTACAGGATAGAACACCAATGCAGCAAGAACGGTTATTTTTCCTGGTCTTTGAGCATTTGATGAGTGAACCGAGGCAAGTCATGGAAGACCTATTCACTTGGTTGACCCTAGACCCCGTGGACATCGACCCCCAAAACCTAACCGTGGGAATCCAAGAAGCGGACAGTTATTACCGCTTTAAATATCCCCATAAAACCTATCCCCAGATTCACCCCCCAGGGAAGCATCTCATCTCCCCTCGGATTCAACTCGAACTCCAAACCTCCTATCGCTGGTTTTACGAGTTGTTCTATCCAGGACTCGTGCCCACCAAAACTGGGGACTCCCAAGCCTGAACGATGTCCAGAAAAAAAGTTCTGAATTTAACGGAGTTAGACAAAGCCGTGGCTTATTCCTTTGGAGATGGATGGGCAGATTGGAGCATGGGGAGTTCCCTAACGCCAAGTTTGGCCCGTCCCCCTACGGCTTAGCCTATCTAGCCCGACTGTATCGGCATTCTAAGAATGCCTTTTCTTTTCACCCATCAATCATTTCCGATTAATTTATATCCCCGAGGTCAACACAATGGCAATTTTTCGAGTCGACCAACCTACAGATAATGGTTTAGGCGATACAGTAGGAACCCTAAGCTGGGCAATTCTTCAGGCGAACGACACCGCAGGACCGGCAACAATTGTCCTGGAAACCAATGTCACTATCAATGGTGTGATGAAGCGGTTGATTAACAGCGACATCACCATTACCGGGGACGACCCAGATACAGAGGAAGTCGAAACAGCCACCATTAGTGGCGACGACCAGTTTCGCCCTCTGTTTGTCAAGTCGGGAACCGTCAACCTCAATAACTTGGTCTTAACTGAGGGTCAAGCATTGGGTGGCAACAGCCGTGTGGGTGGGGGGGGCGCCGGGATGGGGGGTGCCCTGTTCATTTACGACGGGAATGTCACGCTTGAGAAGGCCCAGTTGACCAATAACTCTGCCCAAGGTGGAGCAGGTGGTGTAGGTGGATTGGGTTGGTCTGGTGCCGGGATGTTTGGTGATAGTGTTCAGAACAGTGGTGGACTGTTTAGTAATGGTGTTTCTGGCACCAGCGGCGGCTATGGGGGCCACGGCAACTACAGCGGCTACGGCGGCAACAATGGTACAAACGGCCAGAACGGCGGTTTCGGGGGCGGCGGCGGCTATGGCAGCAACGGCCACGGCGGTAGCGGGGGGTTTGGGGGCGGCGGCGGCTATGGCGGCGGCAGCGGCCACGGCGGTAACGGGGGGTTCGGGGGCGGCGGCGGCCTCGGCCTCGGTGGCCTCGGCGGCAACGGCGGCTATGGTGGCGGTGGGGGCCACGGCGGTAACGGTGGGGAGGTCGGTAGCGGGGGCTTCGGCGGCGGCAACGGCTTCAGCGGCAACCCCATTGGCGGCGGCGGTGGAGCCGGATTCGGTGGAGCCATTTTCATTCGCAGCGGCAACCTGAGCATTTTGGACACTAGCTTCAGTAATAACAGCGTCACAGGCGGAACGGGGCCTAACCCTGGTCAGGGAATCGGCGATGCCATCTTCGCCATGAAGACTACCAATGCGGACCCGGTTAATGGTAACACCCAAGGAATGCCGACCAGTTTGCCAGTCGCAGACCTAGGAGCAAACGTTAGCTTTACCCATATCACCAATGTCACCCTACCGACGAACCAAACCTACGGCATCGGATCTCACCTCGACTTTACCGTTACCTTCTCAGAAGCTGTCATTATCTCCGGTGACGTCTCCCTCCCCATTACCCTCGATACGGGCGGTGTGGTGAATGCCAGCCTGCTGGGTAATGGGTCATTAGCAACCAACCACAGCTTCCGCTATACCATTGTCGAAGGGGATGAAGACCTAAGCGGGATAGACGTAAGTGCCGAATTAGTTTTGGCCGATGAAGCTAGCATTGTCAATAGTGATGATTTTATCAGTGCAGCATTAACCCTCAACGAAACTGTCAATAGTGATGATTTCAATGCAGCATTAACACTCAACAATATCGGCAATACCGCAGCCATATTAGTCGATGGCATCCCACCAGATCCCCCCAAAATTACCAGCAGTGGCCCAACCAATAACACCACCCCAGACATTACTGGAACTGCCGAGGCTGGAAGCCAAGTCAAAGTGTTCAAAGGGGACGCAGGTCTTATTGGGACGGTCACCGCTGATGACGAGGGTAAATGGACATTTACGCTAGAAACTCCCTTAGCCAAAGGTGACTTTAGCTTCACTGCTACCGCAACCGATGCAGCGGGCAACACATCTGATGAATCGACCGCTGTCATTATCAGTATAGGGGTGGCGGTACCAGCTCCTACCCCCACCCCCACCCCCACACCTACTCCCACTCCTATAGCCACCCCCACACCTACACCTACTCCTACCCCTATAGCCATACCCACACCCACTCCCGAACCTGACCCAGAACCAGAACCACCACAAGAGATCTCATGTGAGCCAAGTCTAGGACAATTCATCTTGGGTCGGACTGGGGAGTCTCTACTGCTGTATGGTCCCGAGATGTATGGCACTCGGGGTGACGATACGATTGTTGGCCGTGACGGGGCTAAGGTCATCACGGCGGTAGGGGGTCGTAACCTCATTTTTGGTAATCAGGGCAATGACCTGATTCGTGGGGGGGATTGTGACGACACCCTATTTGGCGGTCAAGATAACGATACTCTCCATGGTGGAGGGGGCAACGATATCTTAGTGGGAGACCAGGGAGATGATGTAGTATTTGGTGAACGGGGGGATAACCTCATGTTTGGCAATCAGGGCAATGATATTCTCCATGCTGGCGAGGGCAATGATACGTTGTTTGGCGGTCAGGATAATGATGTGCTGATTGGTGGACCTGGGGATAATCTACTGTCGGGGGATTTGGGGAATGATACTCTCACTGGAGGCGGTGGGAATAATATCTTTGTGTTGCGAGAGGATGGAGGGGAAAATCTGATTACCGATTTTCAGGTGGGGGCTGACCGGATTGGACTATCTCATGGCTTAAGTTTGGCGGTCTTGGAATTCACTCAACTCGATGACCGAGTGTTGCTGTCTGTAGCTGGGGAAACTCTGGCGGTTTTGCCAGAGGTGACGGAGGCACAATTGAACTCTCCTGCTAATTTCCTCACGCTCAACTGGTAGCAACGATATCTGACTCTCAGCAACGAACCCCTCACAGATTTGGGGAACTCTAACGACTGGAGTCAAAGACCGGACACCGGGTTTCTTTGGGAATTAAACTTGAGAAACTCGGTGTTTCAACGGGCTTCCCATCCCCTCGCAATACCATTTTCTATCCGGAATCCGATAACATTGACTATCCGCTATCAGCAAGCCGTCTTAGAGTTTGATTTGATACAAATCCCCATATTTATATATTTGTCAAATTTGCGCTTGTAGAGTGTATCTGTTAAGAAAAGAGGAAGAGAAGCTGGGAGAAGGGGTCGGAAGAGGGATAAAAGAAGAGAAGCCAAACTGACCGAGCCATGACACGACGAGGATAACCCAGCGACGTGAGTGATGCTGAATGGGAAATCATCGAACCCCTTCTGCCCCCTGCCAAGTCAGAACGAGGTCGGGGCAGAAAATGGACAGTAGATATGAGAGCCGTCTACAACGCTATCCGACGCACAGAACCCGGTTTTGCCGTTTTACCACGACGCTGGGTCGTCGAACGCACCTTAGCTTGGCTAGGAAAGCACCGACCTTTGAGTAAGGATTACGAGCGTCTACCTCAAATGAGTGAGTGCTTTGTCTATCAAGCAATGACCGCTCTAATGCTTCAACGCCTTACCTCTTAATTTTTTCTTTATAGATACCCTCGAAAGTATTCCCATGGCCGAGTCCATTCTAGCGGAATGTGCATCCAGCTTTTTACTACAGTATATATAGGGAGACTAACTACGTAAATGTACTGAGGATAGTATCAAGCTGCTGGTTGATGTGGGCAATCTAAACTCGCTCCAAACTTTTTTCCCATAATGCAAATTCATAGGCTATAGTTAGGGAACTCAGGCGCGACCATGCCGTCTAGTTAAGGTACGATACATGCTGCCATAAACTCGAAGTCTTGATAAAAACATCATTGATGTGACCGGATTATCCCGGGCTGGTTCGACTCTCATCTGCCAGCTACTTAGGGAACATCTTGCAATTCATAGTCCGGGTCACAATTCGGCATTGCTTAGTGGAATTCAACCACTGCAAGGCCACTTGGGCGATCGCGATTTTTGACTCTCCCAACTGGACAATCAATTTGAATTTGTCTATCACGGTCTCCTGAATGCCCATCAAGGATTTATCAACTGAACCCATCTGCAGATTCCGACCCAAAATCCGAGAACAAGGGCCACTTCCGTGGAGTCCTTGCTCTGAAATTCGCCTGAGTCCCGAAAGAAATGAACATCATGAACTCTTCATTAATCCAAGAAAAAAGTGATTCCCGTTGTCAGGTTGGCAGCCATTATGATGAACTGCTAATCATCGACCCCAAAGTCCAAGATTATCTCAGCCTGATAAAAGAAGTATCCCCCAATATAGCTGTCCATATCCTCGACCCCAACCGAGACGGCATTACCCAAATCACCGAACTTCTACAGACTAACGCAGATGGCACAGCCCCCCGAGCCTTGCACATCCTCTGTCATGGTGCACCGGGCATCCTGTACCTCGGCAACAGTACCGTTAATCGCCAAACCTTAGACTGCCATCAAGAGCAATTCCAAGAATGGCTAAGTCGGAGTAGGGCCCAAACCGAAATCCATCTGTATGGATGTAACGTGGCGCAAGGAGAAATCGGACGCCAGTTCCTCGAACAGCTACACCACAGTAGCGGATGTAACCTAGCCGCCAGCGACACCCTCACGGGAAATCCAGCACAAGGTGGCAACTGGGAATTAGCGATCAAACTAGGAACCCTTCGCCGTCCCTCTCTCAGCTTTGCCCATTATGCCCACACCCTAGTCCCCACAGGTGCCCCTGACAAGAAAGCCGTCAGCGCTACCACCACCACCGTCACCCTGGATGTCCTCGCCAACGACACCGGCACCGGACGCCTGAAGATAGAAGGCATCAACACCACCGGCACCAATGGCACCGTCATGATTAATGACTGGATCTACGTCGGGGGCCAGTTCACCAATATCGGCGGTGTAGCTCGTAACAGACTGGCTCGGTTAAATTCTGATGGCACTGTTGATACCACATTTAACCCAGGATTTCCGAATAATTCGGTTTATGGTTTAACGGTGGATAGCGATGGTCACCTTTACGTCGGTGGCGATTTCACCAATATCGGCGTTGTGGCTCGTGACAGACTAGCTAAGTTAAACTCCAATGGCACTGTTGATACCGACTTTAACCCCGGTGCAGATGTTAGCGTCTCGGGCTTAACTGTGGATAACGATGGCAACCTCTACGTCGGTGGCAATTTCACCCAAATCGGCGGTGTAGCTCGTAACAGACTGGCTAAGTTAAATGCCAACGGCACTGTTGATGCCACCTTTGACCCCGGTGCGAATCAGTGGGTCTGGGACTTCGCAGTGGATAGCGATGGCAACCTTTACGTCGGCGGCAGTTTCACCCAAATCGGCGGTGTAGCTCGTACCAGAATGGCTAAGTTCAACTCCAATGGCACTGTTGATCCCACCTTTACCCCAACAGGTCCGACTAGTAATAATGTCTTTGGCTTAACGGTCGATAGCGATGGTTACCTCTATGCAGGGGGGGTGTTCACTACTATCGAGGGTGTAGCTCGTGACAGACTGGCTAAGTTAAACTCCAATGGCACTGTTAATAGCACCTTTAACCCCGGTGCGAATAATCGGGTCGATGGTTTAACTGTGGATAGCGATGGCAACCTCTACGTCGGTGGCAGTTTTACCCAAATCGGCGGTGTAGCTCGTACCAGACTAGCTAAGTTAAACTCCGAGGGCACTGTTGATACCGACTTTAACCCCGGTGCAAGTGGTAGTGTCTTGGCCATCGCCATCGACCCCAAACGAGACGTCCTCTACACTCCCATGGCCAACTTCAATGGCCTTGATAGTTTCACCTACACCCTCCGAGACAGCAACGGCATCAGCAACACCCCCATCACCGTCGAGATCCTGGTCAACGATGCTCCGGTTCTCGACAACAGCAACGACACCACCCTCACTGCCATTAACCAAGGCGATATCACCAACAGTGGTACCCTGATCTCGGAACTCGTCGGCATCAATGCCGCCAGCATCATTTCCGACCCCAACCCTAATGCTGCCAAAGGCATTGCCATCACCGCCTTAGATACCACCGAAGGCAGTTGGCAATATACAACCGACGGCACCACCTGGGTCAATACCCCCACCGTCTCCGCTACCAATGCCCTCCTCCTCGCCAAAGATGGCACTACCCGCCTGCGATTCGTTCCGAATGCCACCTACAATGGCACCCTCACCAACGCCATCACCTTCCATGCCTGGGACCAAATTACCGGCACTAATGGTGGAACCGCCAATGTCACTGACGACCTCACTAAAAACAGTACATTCAGCGTCTTTAGCAGTGCCAGCGAAACCGCCAGCATCACCGTTAACGCTCCCACCGTTGCCAGTGTCAGCGCCCCTGCCAACGGTATCTACGGAATTGGTGGAACCCTTGACTTTACCGTTACCTTCACCGAAGCCGTCACTCTCACTGGTGCCGTCACTCTCCCTCTCACCTTAAATACCGGCGGTGAGGTCAATGCCACCCTCATGGGTATGGGTAACTCTGCCACGATCCATACCTTCAGGTACACTGTTGCCAATGGTAACCTAGATAGCGATGGCATCACCCTTGGCAATGCCCTCAACTTACCTGCCGGTGCCACCATTCAAAATGCCAATGACGTTGACGCTAACCCGACCTTAAATAATGTGGCACCCACCACTGAAGTATTGGTTGATGGTGTTCCCCCTTCGGTTACTTTAACAACCACGGCTACCCCCACGGTCAACGCTCCATTTACCGTCACTGCCACATTCAGTGAAGATGTCACGGGTTTTGCATTAGTTGATATTAGCGTCGGCAATGGCACCGCCGGTAACTTGACCGCAGTCAGTGCCACAGAATATACCTTTGATATCACCCCCACCGCTGATGGTAATGTCACCGTGGATGTGCCGGCTGGGGTGGCTGCCGATGCAGCCACCAACAATAACATTGCTGCTGTCCAACTGACCCAGGCTTATGATACTACTGCGCCAGATGCACCGATCATTACCACCACTGGTTCAACCAACGACACCACCCCAGAGATTACTGGAGAAGCAGAAGCCAATAGTACGGTAGAGATATTCCAAGACAGTGACTCTATCGGTACAGCTATTGCTGATGGGGATGGAAACTGGACATTTACCCCCGCCGCAGCCTTAGCCGAAGGTGAATTTAGCTTCACCGCTACAGCCACCGATGCGGCGGGTAACACATCTGATGCCTCGACCGCAGTTAACTTAACCGTCGATACCACTCCACCGGATGTACCGACCATTATCACTACTGGTTCAACCAACGACACCACCCCGGAGATTACCGGAACAGCAGAAGCTGGAAGCAAAGTCAAAGTCTTCAAAGGTGGGACCTCTCTGGGTACAGTCACCGCTGATGAGGATGGAAACTGGACATTTACCCCCGCCACAGCCTTAGCCGAAGGTGACTTTAGCTTCACCGCTACAGCCACCGATGCGGCGGGTAACACATCTGATGCCTCGACCGCAGTTAACTTAACCGTCGATACCACTCCACCGGATGTACCGACCATTATCACTACTGGTTCAACCAACGACACCACCCCGGAGATTACCGGAACAGCAGAAGCTGGAAGCAAAGTCAAAGTCTTCAAAGGTGGGACCTCTCTGGGTACAGTCACCGCTGATGAGGATGGAAACTGGACATTTACCCCCGCCACAGCCTTAGCCGAAGGTGACTTTAGCTTCACCGCTACAGCCACCGATGCGGCGGGTAACACATCTGATGTCTCGACCGCCGTAATTATAAGTATAGAGGGGGCTGCACCGGCTCCCACTCCTGTGGCCACACCCACTCCCACACCTGTAGCCACACCCACTCCCACTCCCGTAGCCACACCCACTCCCACTCCCACACCGACTCCCGAACCCACACCCGAACCCACACCTGACCCAGACCCCTCTCAAGAGGTCTCTTGTGAGCCAGGTCCGGGACAACTCATCTTGGGTCGGACTGGGGATTCCCTGCTGCTGTACGGTCCAGAAATCTATGGAACTCGGGGTAACGATACGATTGTTGGCCGTGACGGGGCTAAGGTCATCACGGCTGTAGGGGGTCGTAACCTCATTTTTGGCAATCAGGGCAATGACCTGATTCGTGGGGGGGATTGTGACGACACCCTATTTGGCGGTCAAGATAACGATACTCTCCATGGTGGAGGGGGCAACGATATCTTAGTGGGAGGCCAGGGAGATGATGTGTTGTTTGGCGAACGAGGGGATAACCTCATGTTTGGAAATCAGGGAGATGATATTCTCCATGCTGGCCAGGGCAATGATACCTTGTTTGGCGGTCAGGATGATGATGTGCTGATTGGTGGACCGGGGGATAATCTACTGTCGGGGGATTTGGGGAATGATACTCTCACTGGAGGCGGTGGGAATAATATCTTTGTGTTGCGAGAGGATGGAGGGGAAAATCTGATTACCGATTTTCAGGTGGGGGCTGACCGTATTGGACTGTCTCATGGCTTAGGTTTCGCGGTCTTGGAATTCACTCAACTCGATGACCGAGTTTTACTAGAAGTGGCTGGGGAAACTCTGGCAGTTTTACCAGGGGTGACGGGGGCACAACTGAACTCTCCTACGAATTTCGTCACCCTCAACTGGTAACAACGAGAATTGACCCTCAGCAATGAACTCCTCCTAGGTTTCATCGAACTCTGACGACTGGGATCGAATATCAGACACCGGGTTTTTTGGAAAAACTCGGTGTCTCTATGTTTTCCATTCCCTCACAATACTGGGCGTCGGTGTTGAAGATATCGCCGAGGAGTAACTCGCCTCTGACGCAGATTAGTTCAGCAGACCTAGAGAATAGGAGAAGGTTTAAGCCAAAATAGCCTATCGTTTATCCTAAATTATTTTCATGATTTATGCCTAGTCTACCCCGTCAATAATTCTGACTTT
The DNA here is from genome assembly GCF_009846485.1 of Sodalinema gerasimenkoae IPPAS B-353. Classification (GTDB taxonomy): domain Bacteria; phylum Cyanobacteriota; class Cyanobacteriia; order Cyanobacteriales; family Geitlerinemataceae; genus Sodalinema; species Sodalinema gerasimenkoae. The sequence goes on along the minus strand of NZ_ML776472.1, from coordinate 3,713,502 downwards.
CTTATATGTAAATACATACAAAAAATTGTTCAAAGTAGTATTAATTCGTTTGATTTTGGCAATCCAAACCGTCTTCTAACTCTTTTTCCCATAATTCAAATTCATGGGCTATAGTCGAGAAATTCAGGCACGACCATGCTACCTGATTGAGGTACGACACATGCCGCCATCAACTCGAAGTCTTGAGAAAAACATCATCCATGTAACCAGGTTACCCCAGGCTGGTTCTACTGTAATCTGCCAGCTTCTCGGGGAATATCAGTGATTTCCAACTTGTTCATCTACCCGATGTCAACACAATGGCAATTTTTCGAGTCGACGACACTACAGATAATGGTTTAGGCGATACGGAAGGAACCCTAAGCTGGGCAATTTTTGAGGCCAATCAAGACCCAGAAACTCCCGCTACAATTATCCTGGAAACCGATGTCGAAATCACTGATGTGATGAAGCGGTTGATTAACAGCGACATCACGATTACCGGGGACGACCCAGATACACCTGAAGTTGAACAAGCCACCATAAGCGGCGGTGACCAGTTTCGCCCCCTGTTTGTCAAGTCAGGAACCGTCAACCTCAATAACTTGACTCTGAGCGGGGGGAAGGCTCTAGGGGGCAGTAGCCACCGGGGAGGCGGGGGCGCCGGGATGGGCGGGGCGCTGTTCATTTACGACGGGAACGTCACAATTCAGAATGCTGAGTTTACCAACAACGCAGCCCAGGGTGGAGCGAGTGGTGAAGATGAATTCAGTTTTGGTGGTGGTGGGATGTTTGGCAATGCCGGCGGCAGGGGTGGCGGCGGGATGTTTGATGATTCTACCGGCATCGACGGCGGCTACGGGGGTCTGGGCGAGTATGGCGGCGGCAGCGGCCTCGGCAGCCGGTATGGCGGCGGCAGTGGTGGTTTCGGCGGCGGCGGCGGCGGCAGTGGTGGCTTCGGCAGCTTCGGCGGCAGCGGTGGCTTCAGCGGCGGCGGCGGGT